>JAVKSP010000054.1:0-19981 GCA_039583645.1 Solirubrobacteraceae bacterium | reverse complement strand
AGAGCGCCGGCCACCTTCACGCCGACGATCTCACGCGCCTCCCCGAGCCCACAGGGCACCGGGACATGACATCTTTCGCCACGGCGGCGGCTTGGAGCTGGCGACTGCCTTGGCGACGCCGCGATCGTTGTGGTCCAGACGATGACATCCCGCCGGGACTATCGCTTTCCTCGCTGCGACGCTCGCATTCATCGATTCGACGGACGCCTCAGTTCAACGGGAAGGAGTCGTCCGCTCGCGCCGGCACACTGCTCTGTGGGCCGTGACAACCGTGTCCCCAAATGTGTCCCGAACTAGGCGATTCCGACCTCGCCTAACTGCACTCGACTGCGCAAAAACTCAATAACCACGGGCTATTGCGTATCCAGGCGGGCTCTCATAATCCGTCGCGCCCAGGTTCGAATCCTGGCCGGGCCATGGGAAGGATCCAGGGCTCCCAGCGTCATTAGAGGGCAGTGCAGCGTCTCCGCCGCTTAGCTTTCGCGCTCTCTGCGGTCGCCCTCTCGACCCTCGTGCTCGGCGCCCTGCAGATCTCAGCCAGTGACGGTCGGGCGGCCGCTGCGGTTAGCAGCAGCACGAGATCAGCCGCGCGTCCGGCGGCGCATCCCAGCCACCGCCGGCGTCACCACGCCCGCAAGCACCAACCTGGGGCGAGCAGCAACCAGGGGCGCTCGATCGCACAGGGCTCCAACAGATCCGCGGACCCGAGCGTCACGATTGCAGACTTCAGCTTCACCCCGGCGACGATCACGGTGCACGTCGGCGACACGGTCACGTGGATCAACAACGGCCCCAGTGCTCACACCGCGACCGCTGACGACGGCAGCTTCAACACGGGGGTATTGCAGAAGGGCCAGAGCGCCTCGGTCACTTTTCATCGACCGGGAACATTCGGTTACCACTGCGCGATCCACCCATTCATGCATGGGACCGTCGTAGTACTGGGGAACCCCAAGACGCCCTCGCCTGAGCACACAACTCCGAAAACTCACTCCAGTGGCCCGGGAGCACCGGGCAAGCATTCCGGCGGCCCCTCGAAGTCGGCGAACCCAGCTGTGACAACCCCGGCTGCCAGCGCTCAGAACCAGCTTCCTTTCACCGGCGTCGACGTGGAGGCGATCGTTGCTTTGGGTCTGGTGCTGGGTGCCAGCGGCCTAGTACTTCAGTGGCTGCGCCGGCGCAGGCTGGGCTAGGTCCTCCCGCGGAACAGACGCTGCGGGTCAATGCGCGGCCCGTGCCGGCCCGCTTGCGGTTCCGGCTGGCCTGCACCCTTGCGCTGACCTTGGCCGCCGCGGCGGCGGCGCCCTCGCCAGCACTCGCGCACGCGGAGCTTGACCACGCCAACCCCACGCCCGGAGCGCGGGTGCGGTCGCCGCCCGCGCGCGTGACGACCGTGTTCACCGAACCGCTGAACCGCCAGCTCAGCACAGCGGCGCTGTTCAGCACCCGCTCGCGGCACCGCGTCGATGCCGCTGTCAGGTTCGGCGCCCCGAACGAGCTGGTTTTGTCGCCTACCCGGCGTCTGCCCGTTGGCGCGTATGTGGTCAGATGGCACACGGTCTCGATCCTGGACGGGCATGCGCTCAACGGATCCTTTGGATTTGGAGTGCGCGTCGCTGCGCTGGCCCGCGCAAAGTCCCTTCAGCAAGGACCTCTTGCTCGCGCGGGCTGGGCGCGCGCGGCGTTGAGCGCGGTGTGGTACGCGGCTTTGTTCTTCTTCGGCGGCGGACTGCTGGGCGCGGTCGCGCTGCGCTCCCGACCCCGGCCTGCGAGCTGGCTGCTGGCCGGAGAGGGCAGGGATGCTGTAACTCCGGGAGCAGACCCGGAAATCGTGCTGCGACAGATCTGGCGCAGGACGCGCGCTGCAGGATGGCTGGCGGTCACGGCCGGTGTTGGGGTTGTGCTGGCGGAGACAGCGGACGCCGCGGGATCGCTTTCCGGGCACGCTATCCACGCCTATCTCTTCTCCACCGTCCCGGGGGCTGCGCGAGTTGCGGCGGTCGCGCTCGTGGCGCTAGCGGCGCTGTTGGCCGGTCGGGCGAGACGGATCGCGGCGGTCGCGCTGATGGCGGCGTTATTCGCGCTGGCACTGGGCGGTCATGCCAACTCCGCTTCGCCGCGGACGCTTGCACTTCTAAGCAATTGGCTACACGTGACCGCGGGGGTGATCTGGATCGGCGGTAGCGCGCAGATCGTGGCGACTTGGGGTGCAGCGATCCGCGGCCTCTCCTTCCCACAGCGACGTCGAGTCATGATCGAGGTGCTGCGGCGCTTCGGCAAAATCGCCCTGCCTGCAGCGGTAACGGCCGTCACGGCGGGGCTGCTCGACGCGTTTCTCGAGCTGGGCAGCGTGAGCCAGCTATGGCATAGCGGCTACGGCCGCGTACTGATGGTCAAAACCGCGGTCGTCGGCCTGCTGCTGATCGCCAGCTACGTGCACGCGTTCCGGCTCCGCCCACGTCTGATCAGGCTGTCCCTGGGCAGCGAGGCCGTGGAACGTCACCACTGGCGCCTGCTCCTCGGCCAGCCACCGCTGGCCGTCGTCGTGCTCGGGACCGCCGCGCTGCTCGCATTATTCGCGCCCCCGCAAGGACTGCCCACATCCGCTGGCGCGGCGCCGCGTGACGTCGCTGCTACGGCACTTCAGCGTCCGAGCGCGAGTCAGGTCGCGGTCGCCGAGGAGGCCGGGCCGTGGATCGCCGCAGCCTGGGTCAACCCGGTCTCCGCGTCTGCAAAGGGGACGGTGCGGCTGCTCGATTACAAGATCCACCCTGTGCCCGCAATGATGGAGATCCCCGGGGCGCGCACCCACCGCTGCGGTCCAGGCTGCCTCACCTTCACGCTCACACCAGCCGCTCGGTCGTTGCGCCTGATCGCGCGGCTCGGTGGGAAATCATTCTCCGCGCTCATCCCAATCGGCTGGCGCTCAGCCGGCAACGCGCAGGCCCGCCGCATCCTCAATCAAGCGGTCGCGGCCCTGAGCCAGCTGCGCTCCTGGCAGATCGCAGAACGCCTGAACACCGGACTTGGCGGGCCGCCCGCGACCAGCCACTACTGGATCGGCGCCCGCTATCGCTACCGGGTTGCCTACCACAGCGCCACCTACGGTGAGACGATCGGGATCGGGTCCTGCACATGGGTGCTGCAGCCAAATCACCGCTGGCGACGGTCGTCGGCGCCGCCGCTCGACACGCGTGCGCTGATGCCATGGTGGACACACCGCGTCGGCGTCAGGTTGCTCGCCTTCGCGCGCGCCAAAGGCCGGCCTGTTGCCGACATCGCGCTTGCGGACATCCACCGGTCCAGCTCCGTGCTCCCGTTTTGGTTCCGAGTTCGCATCGACCTGCGCTCAAAGCTTCCTATGAGCATGCGCATGATCACCGCCGCCCACTTCATGGACCAGAGCTACTTCGGCTTCAACCTGCCCACGCTCGTGCTGCCCCCGCGTTGAGGTCGAGGCAACTCAGAGCGCCGGCAACCAAGCAGGAGGCGCGCGCGTTCGTACCATGCCCAACTGACCAGCCAACGAGGAGATGTGGTGCCGCTAGAGGGTGAATACGAGCCCAGTTCCGCCAAGTGGGTTCGCGACCAGGTAGAGGAATACGAAAGCTCGAGTGGCACTAGAGGAACGCACCTGCGCGGCGTGCCGGTGGTGGTGATCACGTCGGTCGGTTCCAGTTCGGGGAAGCTGCGCAAGAACCCGGTGATGCGAGTCGAGCACGACGGCACCTATGCGGCTGTCGCGTCCAAGGGCGGGTCGCCGCAGCATCCGGCCTGGTATCGCAATTTGCTCGAGCATCCGCTCGTGGAGGTCCAGGACGGACCCAACAAGGGTGATTACACCGCGCGTGAGACCTCCGGGGACGAGCGGGCGCTGTGGTGGCAACGCGCGGTCGAGGTGTGGCCTGACTATGCGGACTACCAGACCAAGACCGACCGCCAGATCCCCGTGTTCGTGCTCGAACCCGCGCATTAACCGCGGCGTGGCTTAGCGCCGCCCAGCCCAAGTCGCGCAACCGCGTGGCGTTAGAGGTAGCGTCTGCCGCCATGGCGGACGAGCGCACAAAGACGGAGAAGGCAGGACACGAGCCGCCCTCCGGGGCCGAGACGGCTTCCTCCTGGACGGCCGGGGACGTGTCGATCGACTACACGGCCAGCGCCAAGTGGATCGTTCTACGCAAGAAGGAGAAGCCCGCAGCGGAGATCTTCTCGGTCTCCTACCTCGCGCGCCAGGACGGCGACCGTCCGGTGACGTTTGTGTTCAACGGCGGCCCTGGCGCGTCGTCGGCGTACCTGCATATGGGCGCTGTGGGCCCACTGCGAGTGCGGTTTCCGGCGGACGGAAAGCTGCCGCAGCTGCCGCCCCGGCTCGTTCCGAACGAGGAGTCGTGGCTCGCCTTCACCGATCTTGTGTTCGTGGATCCGGTCGGCACCGGCTTCAGTCGCGCTGTCGAGGACGACGACAAGGACGGCGAGGACACCAAGAAGGAAAAGGGCGACGAGGACGGCGAGGACCGGGAGTACTTCGGCTACAAGCGTGACCTCGAGTCACTGAGTGAGTTCATGGGCCGGTGGCTGTCGGGCCACAAGCGGTGGGGTTCTCCGACCTTCATCGCCGGCGAGAGCTACGGCGGTTACCGCGTTGGGCGACTCGTGCGAATGTTGCAGGAGACATCGGGCATCGGCCTCAACGGCGCGATCCTCATCTCGCCCGCGCTCGAGTTCGAGTCACTGCGGCCGACCGATTACGACGTACTCGGCTGGGTCGACCGCCTGCCGACCATGGCGCTTGCCGCCGCGCACCACCGCCGATCGCGCGCGTTTGCCGCCGACGCGCCACCGGAGGATGTCCGCGGGGAGGCGGAGAAGTTTGCCACCGGCGATTACGCGTCCCTGCTAACGCGCGGCGCCTCGATGCCGGCGGGCGAACGCGATCGCATCCTCGGCCGCCTCGCCGACCTCATCGGCCTTCCGCTCGATGTCGTTGGGCGCGCCGAGGGCCGGATCACGATCGAGGTCTTCACGCGCGAGCTACTGCGAGACGAGCGCAAGGTGCTCGGGTGGTACGACGCGACGATCACGACCACCGACCCCTTCCCCGATCGGCAGGCGTTCGAGGGGCCCGACGTGACGCTCGCGGGCATCAACCCCGCGTACACCATCGCGATCAACCGGCAGCTGCGCTCGGAGATCGGTGTCGAGACCGATCGCGAGTACACCGTGCTGAGCTACGAGGTGTTCGAGAAGTGGCGCAACGATGCGCCGCAGGAGTCTTTCGCGCCGCCGGTCGGCGCCACCGACGACTTCCGCTATGGCATGTCGCTGAACCCCCACATGAAGGCCTTCATCAGCCACGGCCGCTATGACCTCGTGACGCCCTACTACGGAAGCGACCGCCTGCGGAACCTCATGCGGCTCGACCCCCAGATGGCCAATCGGTTGACCGTCTGCCATTTCGATGGAGGCCACATGTTCTACGCCTGGGAAGAAAGCCGGCGCGAGTTCGTGGCCGCGGTCGCCGGCTTTGTCGCGGACGCGGCTGCGACAGCCTAGTCCTGGGTGCTGGCTAATCAGCCGCCCACGCGGCGGACCGGATCGCGCGCCGCAGCCACGGAGCAGCATCGTGCGCGGTTATGGCGGGGCCTACGTCACCCGCAAAGTCCGGTAGCGCAGAGGCAGGCTCTGCCCACTTCTGGCCTCGCGCAAGCGCGCTGGCGGTGGTGCTGCTCAGCAGTGCCCTGATCGCCGTCGGCTGCGGGTCCTCTGGTCACTCCGGGCATGGCACGACCTCGGCCACGACCCACACCTTCGCAACGTCAACGGTGTCCGGGCACGCGCTCAAATCGCTGCCGAAGGCGCCTGCGCCACCCGCCGGGACCACGACAGTAGACCGGTGCTTCCTCCGCACGACTTTCGACAATGTCCAGCGCTTCTGGCGACAGGAGTTCAGGGGCGCGGGGCTCACGTATAAGCCAGCGCGACTCGTGATCTTCTCCTCAAAGGTCGACTCGGGCTGCGGCGTCCAGGAGAACGTTGGGCCCTTCTACTGTCCCGCCAACCATGGGATTTACCTCGACGTCGGCTTCTTCGAGGCGCTCGCGCGGCATGCCGATCTGGGCGGATTTGCGCAGGCCTACGTCATCGGTCACGAATTCGGTCACCACATCCAGCAGCTGCTGGGCATCCATGGCCGCGTCGGGGCCGCCAATCAGGCTAACCCGGCGAGCCAAAAAGCGCTTCCGTGCGAGTCGAGCTGCAGGCCGACTGCCTGACGGGCGTCTGGGTTCATTCCGCCTATACCCGTAACGAGCTGACCCTCGCCGATCTCGAAGGTAAGCTCAGAACCGCGGCGCTGATCGGCGACGATTTTCAGGCCCGCGCCAGCGGCAAACCGGCCAACGGCGTGGTGTGACGTCCGCGCTCTAGCTCGCCGAGCGTCGCGGCGACCGCGGCGGTGACGGCAGCGGCGGCGATTGCGCCTCCGAGGTCGCCGACCAAAGCGCGAAGAGGATGGTCCCGGTGCCGAGCCGTCCTCGAGGCCGACGAAAGTGTCGAGAGTGGTCAGGTGGAATAAGACCCACTGGACCCCGCCGGCGGCGACGGCTATGGGGATAAAGACCAATCCGATGCCGAGGAACGTCCTCGCGTTCTCGCGATAGAGACGACCGGCGGCTCGGAGGATCTGGCCCCCCTTTCGCGCTTGGCGCAGCGGATAGGGATTCGGTGGCCGCCCGGCCGTCCGGCGGAGGGCCACCAGTGCGCCGAGTACGACGACAGCCAGTAACGCCAGGAACGGCACGGGGTGAAGCGAGCCCCAGTTGAGGGCGACCGCCACGCTGGTGACCCCGCCGCAGAAGAATCGGGTAACGCTCAGGCCGAGGGCTCGTAACCCGGGGACGATGACGCTTTCGTCGCGAAGGCCATTGGCCCAGCCGATGGGATGCCTCCACGGCGGGGTGTAGGCAGGTCCAGGCGGCCCGTTGTTGATGCCGGGCTCCTTCTGCCCCCAGCGACCACGAAAATTCAGCCAGGCGAATGGGGAGCTTTCCGGAACGGGTGTGCTGGGCAGGACGACGGTCTGGAGCGGGACCGCAGGACCACCGCCGGGTTGCCCAGAACGAGGTCGACAACAGTCGGGCGGTAGGCCTCGCCGGGGCCGCATGGCTTGATCTGCGCCCGGGTTGCGAGGACCGGCGAATACCTGTCCGCCAGTTGGGTCGCGGGATCGCCTTCGGCGCGAGCCGGAGACTGGCACCCCAGCACCGTTGCAACGGCGATTACGGCCACGAGCAGGACCCGTCTCATGACGTGGAGCACACCGCTGTGAATTACAGCCGTAGGCGCGGCACGAATGTGCAATACTGAACTCAATGGTTCAGTATCCAGGGAGCGTCGACCGCACATTCGCGGCCCTCGCAGATCCTACGCGCCGCGCGGTGCTCGAACGGCTGGGTGCCGATAGCGCGACGATCACGGAGCTTGCCGAGCCTTTTGGCATGTCGCTGACAGGAATGAAGAAGCACATCCGGCTGCTCGAGCAGGCAAACCTCGTCACCACGCGGAAGGTCGGCCGTGCCCGCGAATGCAGACTCGTCCCGTACGCCTTCGAAGGAATCAGCATGTGGCTTCAGCGGCTCGACCGCTTCGCCCAGGTTGTCGAACGCACAAAAGGAGCGCCATGAACACGACCACCGTCACCACCCCAAACGAGCTCGAGATCCGTGTTGAGCGGATCTTCGACGCACCGCGAGCACACGTGTTCTCCGTTTGGACCGACCCCGAGCTGATCCCGGAGTGGTGGGGCGACGGGACCTTTGTCGAAGAGATGGATGTCCGGCCCGGGGGCAACTACCGGTTCCGCACCCCGTCTGGCCTCGTGGAGGGCGAATTCCGCGAGGTCGACGCCCCCGCGCGCCTCGTTCAGACGTTCCAGAATCACCTGCAGACGCTCGAGTTCGAGGACCTCGGGGAGCGGACCAAGCTGACCCAGACGATGCGCTTCGAGACCACCGAGCAGCGCGACATCACCATGCAATACGGCGTCGAGCGGGGGGCGAAGGCAGGCTTCGCGCGCGTCGACGCGCTGCTGGAGAAGATCGCGGCGTGAAGGCCGGCCGTATCGCTGCAGACAACCGCGCACCGGGGCAGTGTGACCCACGAACTCAGGAGTAACCATGGGCGACTCTTCCACGCAGGGAATTCAGACCGTGCTGCACCCCGTCTCCGACCTAGCCTCTGCCAAGGCCGTTTACGCCGCGTTGCTCGGTGTAGCGCCACAGACCGACTCCGACTACTACGTTGGCTTCGAGGCCGCGGGGCAGCAAATCGGGCTTGTGCCGGGCGGCGGACCGCAAGGCATGACCTCGCCCGTGGCCTACTGGCACGTGGCGGACATCGAGGCGAAGCTGGCCGAGGTGACCGCGGCGGGCGCCACCGTCAAAGAGGCACCGCGCGATGTCGGCGGCGGCCGCTTGGTCGCTACCGTCACCGACCCCGACGGCAACGTGCTGGGGCTGCTTGAAGACCGATGAACCCGACGTGGGCTCGGCGCAGAGCCCGAGCCACTGAGTCTCGCGTGCTCCTGGCGAAGAACCGGGTCCACCGCCGCGCAGCAGGAGCGTCGATAGGCTGGAGCGATGGACGAAGAGACGCTCACGACCGTGAGGCTCCCCGACGGACGAGTGCTCGCCTACGAGGAGGTGGGAGACCCCGCGGGAGTGCCCGTCTTGGTGCTTCACGGCACCCCCGGCTCGCGGCTCAGCTCCCTGCATCAGAACCCGTCACGGGTTGCGGATGCCGGCCTGCGAGTCGTCACCTACGACCGCCCCGGATACGGGCGCTCAACCCGGCATCGCGGGCGCCGCGTGGTCGACTGCGTGGCAGATGTTGCAGCGATCGCGGATGAACTGTCGCTGGAGCATTTCGCGGTCAGCGGCGGGTCGGGCGGAGGCCCGCACGCGCTGGCGGTGGGGGCACGCCTGCCACAACGCGTCACACGGGTGCTGTGCGCCGTCAGTGGCGCACCCTTCAACGCGGCCGATCTGAACTGGTTCGAGGGGATGGATCGCACGAACGTGCGGGAGTTCGGATGGGCGCTCGAAGGCGAAGAGATCCTGTCCCGCGAGCTCCAACACGAGGCACGGGAGACTCTCGCTCAGCTCGAGGAGGACCCCACGGCGCTCTTCCACGACACCGACCTGGCGCCTGCCGACCGTGCCGCGTTGGAGGATGAGGATCTGCGCCACGGCTTCCGCCGGTCACTGCGCGAGGCGCTGCGAGCCGGCGTATGGGGCTGGGTCGACGACGATCTGGCATTCATCAATCCGTGGGGTTTCGACGTGAGCGAGCTTCAGGTGCCCGTGGAGGTTCGCTATGGCAGCGCCGACGTACTGGTGCCGCCGACACACGGCGCCTGGCTGGCCGCCCACATCCGCAACGCGGTTGTTACGGTCGACCACGAGGCAGGTCATCTCGCTACCCCGGACGAGCATCTGGCGCGGTTGAAAGCTTTTGTCGCGGCCTGACCCGCCCGCGCGAGCGGGACTGAGGGCACGTTCACAGGTCCAGGGGACTCCTTGCGACCATCCGGGTAGCCAGGTTTAGACCACGAGCGGAAGGAGGAGACGATGCCAACCGCGTCCCCGATTGAAGACGTCAATGCGCTGCCGGGAAAGATGGTGCACGACCAGCTGGGACGGAAGCTGGGCGAAGTGCGCGAGATCTACACCCGAGACGGGGAGCCAATGTGGGTGACCGTCGAGTCCTCGACCGGCCTCACCGGCGAGCAACTCGTCTTCATCCCTCTGGCCCGGCTCAAGGAGGAGGACGGCAAGATCCAGGTTCCCTATTCGATTAAGCACGTCCAGGACTCGCCGCAGATCGACGCAGTCGACGAGCTCTCCGACGAAGACGATTACAGGCTCCGCGCGTACTACAGCGTGGGGATCGGAGACGGCGAGCTGCGGACCGACAACGACAAGTCATACGCGTCCCGGGTCCCCGAAGGCGAGGGGCCTGTACAGAAGGCTTCCGACGAGGGATAGCGAGCTTTCAGCGCGCCCCGGGGGCACGAACGAATTCGATTCGTGCCCAAGCAATCGACTGGACCACTTCGTTCTTGGCAATCGTGTGTGCGCGTGTCTTAGGCGCCGCGGGCCAGTTTCCGTTGCTAACCGTCCGCTCGCCAGCCACCTGATAGGTCTTCGGAGCAAGCAGCAATTGCTGGCCCACGCCGGCGATCGAGAGCGCGATCGCGGGACGTCCCAATGCATCGGTGATTCCCCGGCGGGCCTCGACGCCCGGAATCGCCGCCATTGCGTGGAATGCAGCCGCTTCAGCGCGCGGCGGCGCCGACTCAGCGGAGTTCCACAGCAGGTCAGCCAGGAAGCCGAACTCAAGCTGCGCTCGGGAGGGTTGCCTATTGATGCTGTCCCAGCCGGAGCCCGCGATGCTGGATGGACTGACGTTGTTAGCTACCGTCGCCAACAGCCGCGCCGGATTCTCGGGCAGGCATGCGAGCGCCCGGCGGGAAGTGCTCGGCGTGGGGTTCGCCAGGAATAGGCTCAACGGAGAGGCCGCACTCGGGTCGCCTCCCGTGGTCGGGTGCACGATCAGCTGCCCATCTTGGTAGTAGGCGTCCTCGCGACCGTCGAACCGCACCCAACTGTCGGACGACGTGCGCCCCCCGCCCAGGCTGTAGCTGACCGCCTTGGTGTAGATCCATTGAGTCGGCCGCGGCGTCGCCGCACGCTGCGAGATCGCGTTGAGCGCCGCCGCGTGCAAGACCTGACCCGCGAGGCTCACTTGGAACGACCCCTGAGCACATGGATGCGCTGTGGTTCCGCGGATGCCGCCGGCTAGCACCACCGCGGCAGCCGCTGCCGCGCCGGCGATGAGAGCGGTGCGGATCACGCGGAGCTTTAGCCGGCGCCGACGAGCACCCGTGGGGCCAGCCACGATCGAGGCCATCAGCCGTTCGCGACCCGCGGCCAAGCGATCCGGTGTCGGCGCGGGCGTTGCCGCCCGTAAATCGTGAACAAATTCAAGCTCGCGCATGCCAGAGCTCCTCCTCCGTTGCCGGTTTTGTCTGCGGTCCGCCCAGTTCTGCCGTCAGCTTGCGCCGGGCACGGCTCAATCGCGATCGCACGGTGCCAACCGGGATGTCGAGCGCGCTCGCGACCTCCTGATACGACAGATCCGCCCACGCGACCAGCAGCAGGACGTCGCGGTCACGCGTGCCCATGCGAGCTATCCCGGCGGCCAGCGCCCGATGAACGCCGCTCGTGACCGCCAAGCGGTCATCGACCGCGTCGAGATCGGCATCGGTGCTGACCTCCAAGCCGGTGCGCGCCATTGCCCGCCACATCCGCACCTCGGAGCGCCGATGCCTGCCGATCAGCCGGACCGCGATCCCATAGAGCCATGGTCTCGCGTCGAGCCGCTCGCGTTGATACCGGTCTCGCTGGCGGAAAGCCGCTAGAAACGTGTCCGCGGCGAGGTCATCGGCGATGTCATTGCCAAGCCGCCGCGCGATAAACCAGTGGATGGCCGCGGCGTGGCGGTCATAGAGAGCCCCGAACGCCTCCGGTCGTTCCAGCGAATCAAGGATGAGCGCCGCGTCGTCTTCTCGGCTGCGAGGCAAGTGCGTCATTGTGACCTCTTATTGCCCGGAGCCCCCAAGCCAGTTCACACACCGCGCTGACCGCGGACTGCGTCAGCGGCACAGCGACTCGCACGTGACAACGCCGATCGTGTTCGCCCTGGCTTCCGCGCTTTCGTACGGGACCTCTGACTTCGCGGCTGGTTTGGCCAGCCGCAAATTCGACGCGCGACCGGTCACGGCGGCGGCACAGACGCTCGGCGTATTGACCGCCCTGATCGCGGTGGTCCTGTTTCCGGGCGCGGGTCCGAAGTCAGCCGCGCTCGAGTGGGGAGCGCTCAGCGGAGTGGGCAGCGCGCTCGGGACCCTGTCCCTTTACCACGGCCTCTCGATCGCTCGCATGAGCGTGGTGGCCACGCTCGCCGCTGTGGTCACAGCCGTGGTTCCGGCGGTTGTGGGCATCGCCCTCGGCAACCACCTAAGCTTCGCCGCGGGAGTCGGAATCGCGATCGCAATCCCCGCGATTGCGATGGTCTCCTGGCAGCCTGGGGCTCGCGAGCCGAGCGCCGCCCGCGCGGGTGTGCCGTTCGGGATGCTCGCCGGGCTCGGCTTCGCATTGCTGTTCATCGCCCTGGACAGGGCCGGCACGCACGCGGGGGCATGGCCTCTCGTGCCGGGGCAACTGGTCTCGGTTGCGTGCGTCGCTCCATTCGCCTACCGGGGCCTACGAACTTCCGGCCGCCCGTCGCGCACGGCAGCGCTGCTGACACTCGGCGCGGGCGTGCTCAGCGCAACCGCAAATCTCCTCTTCCTTGCCGCTACAGGGCACGGAGAGCTCGCCGTCGTAGCGGTGCTGGCGGCCCTGTATCCAGCGGTCACCGTGCTGCTGGCTCGCGTTCTGCTGTCCGAGCGCTGGACGCCCTTTCAGGCCGTGGGCTTCCTCGTTGCGGCAGCGGCGATCGTCCTGGTAACGGTGGCCTGAATGCCGCGCCAAGCGTCGCGGCGTCAACGCTAAGCGATCGCCAACTCGATCACGTCGTCGAGCTCAAGTGCCAGAGGCGACCACGTGTCCCCGGTGTCGTCGGTCATGAGCAACCTGCCCCCGCGCAGGCCGACCAGCAGTCCACCGGGCCGGCCTGGCAGCGCTGCCAGCGCGTAGGGCATCCGGCGAAGCTCGGCAGCGCTCCCCCAGCTGTCGATCGCATCAAAGCCGTCACCGCGAGTGCGAAACAGTCGCGCCTGCCCATCGCCGCTCCCGTGCGCCGCAAAGGGGCCACGGCTGACGGACACGTACCACAGCTCGGGATCAACGGGGTCGATCGCCTGCGCCCACGCGTAGTGGCGGTCGAGCCCGCCGCCGAGTCGCCGCCAGCTGACGCCCAGATCCTCTGAGCGCGCGATGCCCTGGCCGGCAGCCTCATATAGCCGCCCGGGCGCGGCGGAATGCATCAGCAGTTGGTGGGCGTCGCTGTGAGCCTCCGGCTGGTGATCGAGCCAAGAGGCGCCCGCGTCGTGCGAGCGCATCACCCCGCCCAGCTCGATCCCGACCGCGATGAACTGCGGGTCGGTCGGATGCAGCGCAATCGTGCGCACGTGGTGCGTCCAGGGCCGCGGCGGAAACGACCAGTTGGGTTCGCTTGGCAGCTCGCGTAGTGCCGGCAGGCGTTCCCACGTGCGGCCCGCGTCCGCGGAGCGGTACAGATTGCTCGGTTCGGTCCCGGCGTAGACGACCGACCGGTTGGACTCCTGGTGCGACGGCGATACGGCCACGGACATCACCCGGGCATCCTCGAGACCGCTCTCAGCCGACCGCCAAGTGCGTCCACGGTCACCGCTCGCGTAGAGCCCTTGGTCAAACGTTCCCACGTACACGCCGCTCGGATCGTGCGGGTCGACCGCGACACAGCGCGGTCCGACTCCGCTCAGAACGGACTCGGCCTCGGTTGCCTGCGTGCCCGCCAATGCGAAGCGCACGACGTCCCTTCCGGTGACTGCAAAGACCTCCAGCGCCTCAGTCATCACTCGTCGCTTGCGAGCTCGCTATGGCGCGCAGGATCAGCGCATACCCCTGACCCCCGCCGCCGCACAACGTCGCCGCGCCATACCTCGCGCCCCGGCGCCGCATCTCGTGCGCCAGCGTGGCTGTCATCCGCGCTCCGGTCGACCCGAGCGCATGTCCCAGAGCAACCGAGCTGCCATTGAAGTTAACTATCTCCTCGTCGATGCCGAACAGACGGCTGGCGTGGATGGCCACCGACGCGAACGCCTCATTGATCTCCACCAACTCGAGGTCATCAACCGAGAGCCCGGCCTTCTCAAGCGCCGCCTGAAGTGCGATCGCCGGCACCGTGTGCAGGTACGCGAAGCGCTCGGCGCACATTCCCATTGCGACGATCTCGGCGAGCGGCTCGGCGCCGGTCGCCTGGGCACGCTCTGCGCTCATGACCACGACCGCCCCGGCTCCGTCTGAGATCTGAGACGCGTTCCCCGCGGTGATCGTGCCCTCGGCGCCGAATGCGGGAGGCAGCGTGGCCAGAGACTCGGGCGTGACCTCGGCGCGGATCCCCTCGTCCTCATCAACCATCGCCCCGGCGCCCCTGCCAGCCGCGACCTCGACCCCACCAGCTCCTCGGCGAAGCGCCCGCTCGCGCGGGCCCTTGCCGCACGCCGGTGCGACCGGGCGGGCCAGGCACCCTGGTCCTCGCGCGAGATGCCGAGCGCGGCGTTGACCTCATCCGAGGCCTCGCCCATGTGCTGACCAGTGAAGTTCGACCACAGCCCATCGTGGACCATCGCGTCGACGAGTTCGCTCTCCCCCAGCCGCTGGCCCCAGCGTGCCCGCGGGAGCAGGTAGGGCGCGTTGAACATCGACTCCATGCCACCTGCCACGACGGTCTCGAGCTCGCCGAGCCGGATCAGCTGATCCGCGTAGGCGATCGCCGTGAGGCTGGACAGGCAGACATTGTTGAGCGTGATCGCAGGAACCTGCGGCGGGATTCCAGCCCCGACCGCGGCCTGGCGCGAGGTGATCTGGCCAACGCCGGCCTGGAGCACGTGACCCATGACGACATGATCGACCTTGTCGGTGCCGATGCCCGCACGATCGACGGCCGCCCGGATCGCGACCGCGCCGAGTTCGACCGCAGAGCATGTCCGCAGCACAGATCCAAACTTGCCGACCGGGGTTCTGGCGGCAGAAACGATGACCGATCTCGTCACGATGGCTGCCTTGAAAGCCAGTGTATGGTGGGTTCGAGGACAGCAGTAAAGGGGGCGTAAATGGAGACGGAGCTACTGGCCGGAACCGACGAGCTCTACGCGTTGCTCTCGAACGGGACGCGATTGGCCATCGACCGCGTGGTGTTCGCCTCGGGCTACCGTGCCGACCTCGCCAAGGTCCCCTATCTGGCGCAGCTGATCGATCGAATCGCCGTGCGCGACGGCTTTCCCGTACTTGACGAAGGCTTCCAGACGAGCGTGGAGGGGCTCTACGTCAGCGGCTCTCCGCGACCAACGACTTCGGACCGTTCTTTGGTTTCGTCAAAGGCGTGCCGGCCGCTGCGACCCTGATCGTGCGAGCTCTGCTCGAGCGGGCATGAACGCCGCCGACCGTCGCCGCCGCGCGCGCCACAGGCTCTTCTGGCGAGTCGTGAATCCGCCGACCCGCCTGCTCGCCGGGTTCGCGCCCTGGTGGGTGTTGCTGGAGACCAAAGGGCGGCGTAGCGCGAAGCCACGCATCACTCCACTGGCCCGCGGCCCAGTAGATGACGACGCGCTGTGGCTGGCCTCGGTGCATGGCCGACGCGCCGCCTGGGTGCGCAACCTCGAAGCCACGCCGGACGTGCGGGTCAGGCTTGCCGGCCGCTGGTACCACGGACGGGCGAGCGTGCATGATTTCGATGAAGCGACCGCCAGCCGCTTCAACGTCTACGCGCGCAGCGGTCCGAGGACGCTCGGCATCGACCCCGCGCTCGTGCAGATCAAGCTCAGGCGCTGAGCTGGCTCGTTACCCCGCGATTGGCCACCGGAGGTAGCATTGCGTGTGGACCGGGATGGCGGATAGCACCCAGACTGTCGCATTGCCGAGGGCGGCGACGAGCGGTACCGACGGGGCCGTAATTGACGTCGCCGACGTTTGCATGTCCTACGACGGCTTCGAGGCCGTACGGGGTGTCGACCTGCGGGTGATGCGGGGCGAGATCTTTACCTTCCTCGGTCCGAATGGGGCTGGCAAGACCACGACCGTCGAGATTTTGGAGGGCCACCGCAGGCGGACAGCGGGTGAGGTTCAAGTACTCGGAGTCGACCCAGAGCACGCCGGCCGTGGCTGGCGGGCACGGGTCGGCGTCGTTCTTCAGTCGTCACGCGTAGAACCTCAGCTGACGGTGCGAGAGTGCCTGCAGCTCTACGCCGGCTACTACCCGAGGCCGCGCTCGGTCCAGGAGGTGATTGAGCTCGTCGGCCTCAAGAAGCGCTCCGAGGTGCGGTGCGGCCTGCTCTCGGGTGGGCAACAGCGGCGTGTCGATGTCGGCCTGGCGCTGATCGGAGACCCCGAGCTGGTATTCCTCGACGAGCCGACCACCGGCTTTGACCCATCGGCGCGCCGGACGGCTTGGGAGATGATCGACGGTCTGCGCCAGCTGGGGAAGACCGTTTTTCTGACCACGCACTACATGGACGAGGCGGAGGCGCTGTCCGACCGCATCGCCGTCTTGAGCGCCGGACGGATCGTGGCCGAGGGCACCCCCTCGACGCTTGGCGGCCGCGACCAGGCTGCCTACCAGATCACCTTCATGCCACCAGCCGGGGTCGCGGCCGACGAACTGCCGGTCGTCGCGGGCTCGACCCAGCACATACAGAAGACGGGCAGGGTGTTGGTCGAGACCGGGGACGTCATGCGCGCCCTCCATGCCCTTTCGGGCTGGGCCATCGAGCACGGCACGGAGCTGTTGGATTTGCAGGTGCGCCGTCCGGCGCTCGAGGACATCTACCTCGGCCTCACGGAGCCCCGCCAGTGACCGCCTCAGGGATCTCGGCCGGTCGCCTGGGCCGTCCCGAGGCGATGAGCAACGCGCGCCTCATCGGCCACCAGCTGCGCTACGACCTACTCGTCCTGTGGCGCAACCCGCAGAGCCGCTTCTTTACGCTGCTTTTGCCGATCATCTTCCTGATCCTGCTTACGTCCCTGTTCGGCAACCACGGGCATGAGATCAACGGCCACCTGATCAACAACTCGACCTACTACGTGCCCGGGATTTCAACCCTGGGGATCATTGCGTCGTCCTTCGTCAATCTGGTGGTCACACTCGTAGAGAGCCGCGAGAGCGGAATCCTCAAACGCCGCCGCTCGACACCTGTGCCCGCCTGGGTACTGATCGCGAGCCGCACGCTTGCCTCCGTCATCCTCGCGATCGTGCTGGTGATCGTGATCGCCCTGATCGGACGCATCGCCTACGGCGTGCACCTTCCCGGCTCAACGCTCCCGGCGTTCGTGCTCGCCGTGGTCGTCGGGGCCGCGTCGTTCTGCTGCCTGGCCTTCGCAGTCTCGAGTTTCATCCGCAACGAGGACTCGGCACAGCCGATCATCCAAGCGGTGATCCTGCCGCTGTACTTCATATCAGGAGTGTTCGTACCGAAGAGCCAGCTCTCCAGCACGTTGACCGATATCGCTCACGTGTTTCCGGTAAGTCATCTCAACGACGCCCTCTTCAAGGCTTTCGACCCGGCCACGACCGGTTCAGGGATCGCGGTCGGGCACATACTGCTGCTCGCGGCGTGGGGGGCCGCTGGACTGGTAGTCGCACTCTGGCGCTTCTCCTGGTCGCCGCGGTCCGCCTAGCGAACCAGGGCGAGCCCGGAGTAACTAGAAAGGACCCTCATATGGCAAGCCACTTCGATGTCGAACTCGAAACGGCGGAACCTCCGTCAGAGGCTCAGGCAAATGCCGCTGCCGCATTTGCTGAGCCGGCCCGGCTCGTCGGGCTGCGCCTGACCAAGCAAGCTGCCGGCGAGCTTCAATACCGGCCGCGCGTCCAGTTCCCCTTCCTGCTCATGGGCTGGAGTTATTTGAGCGGCGAGCGTATGACCGTCCGCTTTGCGCCCGCAGAAGGAGGCGGGACTCGCGTTACGCTCAGCGGCGCGGTTGCGCGCAACCAACACCCGCTCGCGGCCGATCCCGAACACTGGACCGAGGCTCTCACCGGCGCCATCCGGTGAATTCCTGAGCGCTCTCATCCACCGAAGTGCTGTGACTGACCCCGCCTGCACGGGGTATCTAGCCCAGGTATTGGCTTCTGTAACCGTCCGAGGAGATAACCATCGCTGCCACCGCCCCAGAACCACGATCTCGGCGCCTCAGCCTGGCCGAACTAGAGCCCCATAAGCGGGAGATCGTCCTCCACGGCCATCGGGTCAGCTACCGCACCGCCGGCGAAGGCGACTCAGTCGTACTGCTGATCCACGGGATCGTCGGGTGTGCCAAGCAGTGGGACCCGGTGGCGCGCCTTCTCGCTGAGCACTACACGGTGGTTGCGCCCGATCTGCTCGGCCACGGCGAATCTGCCAAGCCCCGCGGCGACTACTCACTGGGCGCTTACGCGGCGAGCGTCCGCGACCTGCTCGTAGCGCTGGGGCATCGGCGTGCGACCGTCGTGGGCCACTCGCTCGGCGGCGGCGTGGCGATGCAGTTCTCCTACGAGTATCCGCCGTTCTGTGAACGTCTGGCCCTCGTCTCGAGCGGCGGCCTCGGGCGGGAGGTCCACCTGCTGCTGCGCGCGGCGACGCTGCCCGGCTCGGAGGTGGTTCTGCCCCTGATCGCGCACGGGCGCCTGCACGGCATTGCCACTCTGCTTGGTCAAGCGCTCGAGCGGCTCGGCCTGCGGGCCAGCCCCGATTTCACCGAGATGATTCGCGGCTACGGATCGCTCGCCGATGCCGGCGCGCGCATGGCCTTCGTCCACACGCTGCGCGCTGTGCTCGATATCACCGGACAGCGGGTCAGCGCCACCGACCGCCTGTATCTCGCCGAGCTCATGCCCTCGCTGGTGATCTGGGGCGACCACGATCCGTTGATTCCGGTGGCCCATGCGGAGATCGCGCACAACGGGCTGCCGGGCAGCCGGCTCGAGATCTTCCGAGGCGCCGGACACTTCCCCCAGCTCTATGACCCGGTGCGGTTCGCGCAGACGCTGGTCGACTTCATCGAGACCACCGAGCCCACGCAGCTCGAGTTCAGCGACGAAGACTTCGAGCGCATGCGCAAGCTGCTGCTGCGCGGCAGCCGCAAGCGCCCGCAGATCGCGCGTCGCGCGGGCGGGTGAGCAAGCAAGCTTCGCGGCAAACGGACTTTGACGCCGTCATCGTCGGCGGTGGTCACAACGGCCTCGTGGCGGCGACGATACTGGCGCGCGCGGGACGCTCGGTGCTCGTGCTCGAGCGCCGAGACGAGCTGGGTGGCGCGGCAACCAGCGCCTCACCCTTCCCCGGCGCGCGGCTGTCACGCTACGCGTATCTGGTCAGTTTGTTTCCGGAGCCGCTCGCCCGGTCGCTGGGTCTGAGACTGCAGCTTCGCGCCCGGGACGTGCTCTGGTACGCGCCGGACGCCGACAGCGGCGTGCTCGCCGACGCCGAGGGCCGTCTCCACGGAACCCCGCTCGGCCACGGATCAGCCAGCGCCCGCGCACAAGCAGCCTGGAGGCAGTTGAACGCGCGACTCACCAACGTCGCCCAGCGGGTGTTCCCGACCCTGACCGAGCCGCTGCGCACGCGGCAGGAAATGCGCGCGCAGGTGGCAGACGAAATCGCTTGGACCGCGCTATGCGAAGAGCCGCTCAGTGCCTTGCTCGAGCGCGCTTTTGAGTCGGACCTGCTGCGCGGCGTGGTCTGCACCGATGCGACCATCGGCACCTTCGCGCCCGCAGACGATCCGCTGCTGCGACAGAACCGCTGCTTCCTGTACCACGTGATCGGCAACGGCACCGGGCGCTGGCATTTGCCGGTGGGAGGAATGGGAGCACTGACTGACGAGCTCGCCTCGCTTGCCCGCGCCGCCGGCGCGCAGTTCCGGACGCGCAGCGAGGTCGCCGCGGTCGCGACCGACGGGACCAACGCGGAGGTCACATGCGCCGATGGAGAGCGCGTTCAGGCTGCCCACGTGCTCGTCAACGCCGCGCCCGCTGCGCTCTCGGGGATGTTGGGCCGCGGGTCCGCTGAGCAGCCTGAAGGATCGCAACTCAAGATCAACATGCTGCTGGCGCGCCTGCCCCGGCTGAAGGACCGGCAGGTCAGGCCGGATCAGGGCTTCGCAGGAACGCTTCACGTCAACGAGGGGTACGAGCAGCTCCAGCGCGCCTACCGCGAGGCGGCCGACGGAACGATCCCGGC
>JAVKSP010000053.1:0-20204 GCA_039583645.1 Solirubrobacteraceae bacterium | reverse complement strand
GCGCCGCGACAGATGGCCCGGGCGATCCAGGCCACCGTCGCCGAGGTCGGCGAGGTGGTGCAGCGCGAGCAGATCGAGTGCGACTGGCTGCGGGGCGGTTCGCTGACGGTGGCCCAGAATCAGCCTCAGCTCGAGCGCCTGCGTGCCCAACTCGACCAAGAGCGGCAGTGGGCGCGCGACGACGTCACCTGGCAATACGTCAGCGCCGCCGAGCTCGAGCGGCGCGTCGCGGTCGACCGGGGTCTGGGGGCGCTCTACACGCCCTACTGCGCCCGCGTCCAGCCCGCCAAGCTGGTCTCCGGTCTGGCCGACGCGGCCGAGCGCGCCGGCGCCGCGATCTACGAGCGAAGCCCGGTCACGAGCATCGCCACGGGCGTGGCCCACACCCAGGCCGGCAGCGTGCAAGCCCACCACATCGTGCTGGCCACGGAGGGCTACACGGCGAACCTGCCCCACCGCCACCGCGCGCTGCTGCCGCTCAACAGCGCCATGGTGGTGACCGAACCGCTGCCGGGCGAGCTGTGGTCTGAGCTGCGCTGGGAAAACGCAGAGACGCTGCTCGACGGCTCCCACTTTTACACCTACTCCCAGCGCACCGCCGACGGACGCGTCGCGATCGGCGGCCGGGGCGTGCCCTACCGCTTCGGCTCGCGCACCGACCGCGAGGGGCCAGTCCCCGCCACCACCGTTCACGACCTAAAGGACCGGCTGGTCTCGCTGTTCCCGGCGCTCAAACCAATCCCGATCGCGCGAGCCTGGCACGGCGTGCTGGGGGTCTCACGCGACTGGTGCCCGACCGTCGGCATCGACCGCACGAGCGGGCTGGCCTACGCCGGCGGCTACGCGGGCGAGGGCGTGGCCGCCGCGAACCTGGCGGGCCGCACGCTGCGAGACCTGATCCTGGGTCGCGACACCGAACTCACGCACCTACCCTGGGTGGGCACGCCGGCGCGCAAGTGGGAGCCCGAGCCGCTGCGCTTCCTGGGCGCGCACGGGATCTACTACCTCTACCGCGAGGCCGACCGCCGCGAGGCCAAGACTGGCAGGCGCTCGACGATCGCCACGCTCGCGAACGCCGTCGCGGGCCGGTAGGCACCGCGCCCCTGCCGTAACCGCTATGCCGCTGGTCTGAGCGCCTCGAGCTCGCGGCTTTCGGCCAGCTCCTCGAGCGCCCGGCGCTCGAGCCGGCGCACCTCCTCGGCGGAGATGCCCAGCCGCCTGCCGGCCTCGCGCAGCGGCGTCGGGTCGTCGCCGTCGATCCCATAGCGAAGCCTGACCACCTCGCGTTCGCGCTCGGGCAGGCGCTCGAGCGCCGTGCGCACCGCGTCCTGGCGCAGCGAGATCTCGACCTCCTCCTCGGGCGTGCGCGTGTCTGACTCGAGCAGCGCCCCCAGGGTGGTGTCCTCCTCCTCGCCCACGGGCCGGTCGAGACTGGTCACCACGCGCGCCGCCTCGCGCGCCTCGCGCACCTCGCGCACCGACAGGTTGGCGGCCTCGGCGACCTCCTCGTCGGTGGGCTCCCGTCCCAGGTTTGCCATCAGCTCGCGGTAGGCCCGGTCGATCCGGCGCTCGCGCTGGCCGATGTGCACCGGAATGCGGATCGTCCGCGCCCGGTTGGCGATCCCGCGCTGGATCGCCTCGCGAATCCAGAACGTTGCGTAGGTGGAGAACTTGTAGCCGCGGCGCCAGTCGAACTTCTCGGACGCCCGGATCAGTCCCAGAATCCCCTCCTGGATCAGGTCGAGCAGGGGCAGGTCGAGGCCCTGGTACTTGCGGGCGTTGGAGATCACGAGCCGGAGGTTGGAATTGACGAGCTGCTCCTTGGCGGCGAGGTCGCCGCGCTCGATGCGCTTGGCCAGCTCCACCTCCTGCTGGGCCGTGAGCAGCGGGTGTCGGGCCACCTCGCGCAGGAACAGCGCCATCGCGTCGGTGGTGCGCTCGGCCAACTCGCCGTTCGAGTAGCTGGTCTCTCGCTCCTGGGAGCGCCCGCAGTCGTCGCGCAGGTCGAACCCACGCTGCTCCAGGCGCTCCTGCATGGCCTGGGCCTCATCGTCGTCGAGCTCGAGCTGGTCCACGATTTCGCTGACCTCCGAGAGGTCGATGCAGTGCTCGGGCCGCGACTCGCCGCGCTGGATCAGCTGCTCTATCGCCTCCTGCACCTCGGTGCTGAGGGGCGCAGGTTCTGGTTCTTGACCGGTTGCCATGTCCTAGACGTTACCCGTCGAGCGGTCTGGTTTGCAGCAGCGTGCGCGCGGCGAGGGTCAGAAGCTCGACGCACAGGTCCAGCTCGAGCGCGGTCGAGTCGAGCACCACGTGGTAATGGGAGGGGTCCTCGATCTCGGCGCCGTAGAAGCGCGTCCAGTACGCCGCCTGGGCTCGGTCGACTCCCCGGCGCCCCTCCTCGGCCTCCTCGAGCGAGATGCCGCCAAGCCGCGATGCCTGGGCCACCCGCGCCTCAGCGGGGCCGTCGAGCCGCACGCGCAGAACCCCGGATCGCCCCCGCAGGACGATCGTTGCCGCCCGCCCGAGGATCACCCCCTCGCCGGTGTCCGCCTGGCGCAGCAGCACCTCTTCGGTGGCTCGGCGGAAGTCCTCGCCGAAGGTCTGCTCCGGCGGAATCGGCGCCGGAGCGCCTGCGTCGTGACCGACGAAGCCGCTCAGAAGCTGCTTTAAGAAGCTGCCGCCGACCTGCTCGTCGTGCTCCTCGGCGGTCGCCAGGTCCACGTTGAGCCGCTGGGCCACCGCCAGCGGAATCGCCCGGTCGACGAACGGCACGCCCAGCCGCTGCGCCAGCGCGGGCCCGACCTGGCTGCCGCCGGCCCCGTAAGCCGCTGAGAGCGCCACCACCGTCACGGACAAAGGCTACCCGCGAATAGCCCTCCCAGAAGTGGGGTTATCGTTGGGGCACCATGAAAGTCCTCGAGCTCTGGCGCTACCCGGTCAAGTCGCTCCAGGGCGAGCGCCTCGACCAGGTCGCGATCGCCCGGGACGGCCTCGAGGGCGATCGCCGCTTCGCGCTCTTCGACCTGCAAACCGGCTTCGGCCTGACCGCCCGCCGCGTACCCGAGCTGCTGTTCGCAAGCGCCCGCCTCAAAAGCGACGGAGGCGTCGAGATCACGCTCCCAGACGGCTCCACGGCCGCCACAGACGAGCAGCTGAGCGCATGGCTGAAGCGGCCGGTCGCGCTCAAGCGGGCCGACACCGACGGCAAGCGCCTGTATGAGGACCCTGAAGACTTCGAGCACGAGGAGTCCAGTCGCTGGCAGGCCTTCTCGGGCGCGCCGGGCCCGTTCCACGATTCCCCGCGCACACGCGTCTCGCTGGTCTCCACGCAGACCCTCAGAAAGTGGGACCGCCGGCGCTTTCGCTCCAACGTGCTGCTCGATGGCGGCGGCGAGGACGAGCTCGTCGGCTCCACCGTGCAGCTCGGCGGAGTCACCCTGTCGATCGGTAAGTACATCGAGCGTTGCGTGATGGTCACCCGCGCCCAGCCGGACGGGATCGAGCGCGATCTCGACGTGCTGCGCACGGTCGCCAGAGAGCGCCAGAACCGGCTCGCGATCGGCGCGCTTGTCAGCGGGCCGGGGACTGTGAGGATCGGGGACCGGCTGACGCGCGAGGGATGATCGATCCCACGCCAGTTCAGTATGCGCGCTCTGGCGACGGCTGGATCGCCTACCGGGTGATGGGCGAAGGGCCGCCCGATGTGGTCTTCATCGGGGGCCCGGCGGCGCACCTCGACGTCGTCTTCGAAGACCCGCAGATGGTTCGCGCCCACGAGCGCGTCGCGTCGTTCGCGCGGCTGGTGAACTTCGATCGGCGCGGCACCGGGCTGTCGGATTCGCTCGATCGCCCACTCACGCTCGAGCAGCAGATGGACGATTTGGACGCCGTGCTCGAGGCGGTGGGGATGGAGCGCGTGGCGCTGATTTCCGAGATCGAGCCCGGCCTTTGCGCGATGTATGCCGCGACCCACCCCGACCGGGTGACCGCGCTCGTGCTGGCCAACAGCACCGCTGTCGGCGGGCTGGCGCTAGACCCCGAGCGGCAGGAGGCGTTCGGCGAGCTGATCGAGGAGCACTGGGGCGAGGGCAGCTTCCTCTCGTTCTTCGCTCCCTCCCGGGGCACAGATCCGGCGTTCGCCAAGTGGTGGGTGCGCTTCGAACGGGCCTGCATGAGCCCCTCGATGGCGCGCAAGATGCTGGAGTTCAACGCGCAGATCGACTTGCGCGGAATGCTGCCGGCGATTCGGGTGTCCACCTTGGTGCTGCATCAGCGCGACAACCCGCTGATCCCGGTGCAGTCCGGCCGCGAGCTGGCGGCGCTGATCCCGAGCGCGCGCTTTGTCGAGGCCAACGGGACGGACAGCTATTGCTGGCCAGGCCCGGACGACCCCGAGATGGACCTGATCGAGGAGTTCCTCACCGGCCGCCCGGCGCGCCGCGCGCCCACCCGCATGCTCGCGACGGTCATGTTCACGGACATCGTCGACTCCACCGGCCGGGCCGCGACGATGGGCGACCACGCCTGGCGCGGGCTGCTCGACCGTCATCACGAACTCGTGCGCGACCGGCTACAACGCTTCCGCGGGCGCGAGATCAAGACGACCGGCGATGGTTTCCTCGCCACCTTCGACGGGCCGGCGCGCGCCGTGGCCTGCGCCGCCGATGTGGTCTCCGCCGCCAACGACCTCGAGCTAAACATCCGCGCCGGCCTGCACACCGGCGAATGCGAGTTCCTCGACGGCGACATCGGCGGCATCGCGGTCCACATCGGAGCGCGCGTCACGGCGCTCGCAAAGCCTCAGGAGGTGCTCGTCTCGGGCACCGTCAAGGATCTGGTCGTGGGCTCCGAGCTCGAGTTCGAAGACCGCGGCACCCACACCCTGCGGGGCGTGCCGGGCGAGTGGCGCCTCTATGCGCTGCGCAACGGATAACCCGCCGCCGGCGGCACCTGCTCCTCACTCCAGCCGATGCGCCGATGCAGGCGGCGCAGCGGCGCGGGTGCCCACCAGTTGGCGCGTCCGAGCAGCGCCATCAACGACGGCACCAGCAGAGCCCGGATCAGCGAGGCATCGAGCAACACGGCGAACGCGATCCCCAGCCCCAGCTCTTTGATGAACACCATCGCCGAGGTCACGAACGAGCCCACCGCGACCGCGAACAGGATCGCCGCGGCGGTGACGATGCGCCCCGTGCGCTCCAGCCCGGTGGCGACCGCCTCGGAATTCGGCAGCCCCCGTTCATGGCCCTCCTTGATTCGCGCCAGCAGGAACACGCCGTAGTCGGTGGCGAGCCCGAAGGAGATCGCGAACACCAGCACCGGGTCGGTGATCTCGAGCGCGCCCTGGCTGTGGTAGCCGAGCAGCCCCTCGAGGTTGCCGTTCTGGAAGATCAACACGAGCAGCCCGAAGGTTGCGCTCAGCGTCAGCACGTTCATCACCACCGCTTTGAGCGGCAGCACCACCGAGCCCGTCATCAAAAACAGCGCGACCAGGGTGGCGGCCACGATGACCCCCAGCACCAGCGGCAGGTGCGAGGCGAGGCTGTGCTTGAGGTCGACGAAGGCTGCGCTCAGGCCTGCCACGCCGAAATGGAAGGGCTCGTGCAACGAGCGCACGTTCTTCACGAGCCGCTGCGAGCGCTCTGACAGCCACGGGCTCGCCGGCACCACGTCGATCAGCGCGCTCGTTTGCGCCGCGGGCTGGGGCGCGCCGACTGCCGCGACGCCGGGCAGGCCACGAAGGCGCACGGCCAGTGCCCGCGCGGCCGGCGGCGGCGCGTCGGCGAGGACCTCGAGCGGCGAGGTCTGGCCAGGCGGGAAGTTACGGTTCAGGATCGCGTCGGCCTGGTGTGCGCTCGCCGAGGCCGGCAGCACCGAGGGATCCACGAACGTGAAGCGGATTCCCAGAAACGGGATCCCCAGCGCGATCATCACGGCGGCGCTCAGCAGCGCCACCCGGACCGGGCGCCGCATCACCCAGCGCGACAAGCGATACCAGGCGCCGGTCTCGTCCGGCCGCGCATCGCGCTGCACGGCGCGCCGTAAGCGCGGCGGCGCGAGTGCGTTGACGCGCGGCCCGAGCACCACCAAGACTGCCGGCAGCACCACGAGCGCCAGGGCCGCGGCGAGGGGGACGACGATCACGCCGCCATACCCCATGGAGTACAAGAAACGCTGCGGGAACAACAGCAGCGCGGCGATCGCGGCGGTGACGGTGACGGAGCTGAAGGCCACCGTGCGGCCGGCCGTCGCCAGCGTGCGCTCGAGCGCGAGCCGCCCTGAACCCGAGGCGGCGATCTCCTCTCGGTAGCGCGAGACGATCAGCAGGCAGTAATCGATCGCCAAGCCCAGCCCGGCGCCGGTGACCAGGTTCAGAGCGAAGACCGAGAGGTCGACCGCGCCGCCCAAAAAGCGCAGGGCCATGAAGGTGCCGATGATCGCCAGGCCGCCGACCAACGGCGGCAGCAGCGCTGCGACGGCCGAGCGGAAGAACCAGAACGAGAGCAGGAATACGAGCGGAAACACGAACAGCTCGGCTCGGGCGAGGTCGTGGCTGACGCGGGCGTTGACCTGGGCGTTGGCGATCGCGCTGCCGCCCAGGACCACGTTGCGCTGCCCCGCAAACCGTCGCTCGATCTCGTTGGCGGCGCCGACGAGGCGCTTGTCGGAATAGGGCTTGAAGTATCCGAGCACGTAGGTGACGCGGCCGTCGTGCGAGATCATCGCTGGGTCGCGGGCGCTGAAAGCGCTGGAAACCGCCGCGATATCGGGGCCGCGCCGCAGCTGCGCCGCGACCTTCGCGACAGCTGCCCGACCGCGCGCCGAGCGCGCATCCGCCGGCTGAACGACCGCGATCACGCCGGGGTCGATCTGGCGCCCGGTGAGCCGCGCGAACCGCTCGCGGACCTGGACGCTCTGGGTGGCGGGATCGTCGACGCCGTACGGGCTCAGCCTGCCGGCGACGTTGAAGCCAAACACGCCCGCGACAATCGCGCCCGCGACGGCGACGACCAGAGTCGCACGGGCGTGGCCGTGAACCCAGCGAGCGAGTCGTTCGAACATGCTGCTAAAGCATCCTTAGCGCCGTCTTCCCTGGCATGTGTGAGGCTGCACACACGGTGCTACGGTCTGGAGCGGGATGGCGCCGCCCTCGCTGACAGACATCGCTCGCACCGGCGTGCGCACAGCGCGCGCCTTCGGCAGCCGCATCCCGGGGGCCGGAACGGTCCTCGCGCGCTCGCTCGAAGACGCTGTCGGCGGCCGCAACGCGATGATCACCGGGGCCTCCTCGGGTATCGGCAAGGCCGCCGCACTCAAGCTCGGCCTCGCGGGAGCCAACGTGCTGCTGGTGGCGCGGACCGAGGAGAAGCTGCGCCAGACGGCCAAGGAGATCGAGCGGCGCGGCGGGAGCGCCTACGTGCACACGTGCGATCTCAGCGATCCCGACGACATCGACCGCATGGCGGCCGCGGTGCTCGAGCGCCACGGTCACGTTGACGTGCTGGTCAACAACGCCGGCAAGTCGATCCGCCGATCCGTGCGCCGCGCCTACGACCGCTTCCACGACTACCAGCGCACGATGCAGCTCAACTATTTCGGGCCGGTCAAGCTGATCCTTGACCTCATCCCGGTGATGCGCGAGCGGCACTCTGGCCACATCGTCAACATCTCGACCATCGGCCTGCAGACCAACGTACCGCGCTACTCGGCATACCTGGCCTCGAAGGCCGCGCTCGACGCCTTCTCGCGGTCGGTGGCGGCCGAAGTGATCGAGGAGGGAGTGCACTTCACGACGGTCTACATGCCGCTCGTGCGCACGCCGATGATCGCGCCCACCAAGATCTACGACCGCTTTCCCACCCTGTCGCCAGAGGAGGCCGCGGACCTGATCGCCGAGGCGATCCGCAAGCGCCCCAAGCGCATCGCGACCCCGGTCGGCAACCTCAGCCAGCTGAGCTACGCGCTCATGCCCGGCGCCCAGGATCTGGTGGTCGGCCGGGCCTACAAGCTGTTCCCGGAGGACGGCGAAAGCAAGCAGACGGCCGAGCAGAAGGCGTTCATCCAGGCCACCCGCGGGGTGCACTGGTAGCTTCGGTGCCGCTCGGCCCGGGCGACGGGCGGCGGATCCGTATGACAGGAGCAGCGCCCGGGTCGCGCGAGTCGCCCAAGCCGAGCACGCACCTCCGCAGCCTTGCTTACCCGGAGCTAGGTCTGGGTCCCGGCGTCCTGGATCAGGCGGCCTACCGACACCGCGTGCAGGTGCTCGGCCCGGAGCCGACTCTCGAGCTCGGAGAGCAGCGGCACGAGCTGGTGGAAGTTCTGGGCGGACACTTCGACCACCTCGCCGCGTCGCAGCTGCCCGATGCCATCGCCGACGTCGTCGACTCTCACTGCCCCGCCGATCAGCCGCCCGCCCGCGCCGTGCGCCAGCCACCACTGGCCGATATCGGGCGCACTCGAGGCGTACAGGAAGTGGTGCACGTGACCCAGCTGCCCCAACCAGCGGTGCAGCTGCGCAGAGGTGCCGATCCAGCGCACCAAGCCCCCGCCGGGGAGCCGGGGCACGCACTGGTCGCCGAGCCGCACGAAGCCGAGCTGGCTCGCCGAGGGTGGATGGCTGAGCGCGAAGGAGACGTGAATCCCCTCGGCGGCGAGGCGGCTCGCGAGTGATCCGACCTGGGTGGTCGGGGCGTCCACCAGTACGCCCACCACCGGCCTGCTGGTCTCGACGGCCGTCATCGGCCGCATGTGGACCAGGTGTGAGACCACGGAATAGGAGGCGCCCGCGCTCAGGCTCCACAGGGCGACGACGGTGAGCGTGGCGGCGGTGGCGACCGCGCGCGTGGTCCGCATGCGCCACCGCGGCAGCGTGCGTGCGCGGCGCTCGTCGGTCAGGATCAGGGAGGCGGTGGAAGGTCGCCGCGCAAAGGAGCCGTCGGGCTGCGGCCGGTGCTCCAGGGCGCGCTCGAGTGCCGGCGCGATCTCGTCGTATGCGCGCGCTACCTGCGCGAGGCCGAAGCGCTCGAGTGCCGCGTTTGACGCCCGCACGTGCCCGTAGCCGAAGCCGTAGGAAACGACCGGGCAGCCGCGGATGATCGCCTCGAGCACGGTCAGTCCGGCGCTCGAGTGGATCAAGGCGTCCGACGCCGCGAGCACGTCGCCCATGCGGTCCGTGAACCCCATCAGCCGCAGCCGCGGGTGGTCGGGGAGCTTCTGCGAAATTTGTGCGCGCAGCTTGTCGTTACGCCCGCACAGGCAGAGCACGATCGCGTCTTGCACCTCGAGCGCCGCCCTGGTAGCGCCAAGCAGGTCGCCCACGCCCCAGCCGCCGCCGGAGACCGCGATCACCTTGCCCTCGGCGGGCAGGGCCAGCGCACGCCGCGCATCGGCGCGCGAGCGCACCGCGAGGAAGGACGGCGAGGTCGGCGGCTTGGCCCAGCGCACGCTGCCGGGACCCGCGATGCGCTCCACCTCCTCCACCGACTCGGGGTGGGTGACGAAGTGCAGATCGATCCCAGGGTGCGCCCAGAAGTAGAGACCGGCCAGGTCGGTGATCGAGGAGTAGCAGGGAGCCCCGAGCCGTCCACGGCGGCGAAGCTCTCCGAGCACGGCGGTCACTCCCGGGTAGGTGGAGACGATCAGGTCGGGGTTGTGCGCGCGGATCAGCCGCATCAAGCCGCGGTGGCCGAACATGTAGAGCAGCCTGCGCGCCAGCCAGCGGGTCGGCGCGAGCTTCATGAAGAGCGTGTAGAGCAGGTCGAACAGCCACGGCAGCCACTGGAACATGAAGGCCGAGTTGTCGCGCAGGAGCCGCGTCAATAAGCCGCCCATGGCGGGTAGCCCGTTGACGATCGAGACGTCCGCGTCGGGGTCCTCGTGTTTGAACTCGTGGGCCACAGCACGCGCTGGCAGGTCGTGGCCCTCGCCGATGTCGGCTGAGATGATCAGCACCTGGCGTGGCTTGGACTCGGCGTCGGGCTCGCCCGCCGGGATCACGTCGCCCGCGACCCGCTCCGAGGCTAGAGCCTCCTGCTGCTGACGCCACTGCACGTAGCGGCGCACGCCCTCCGAGAAGGGCGTCGACGCGCTCCAGCCGAGCTCTTGGTGCGCGCGCTCGCTCGAGACGACCTTGCCACCGAAGTCCCCCGGGCGGGCCGGTGTACGCACGATCTCCGCGTTGCCCAGCAGCGCACTGACCGACTCGGCGATCTGCTTGATCGTCACGTTCTCGTCCGAGGCCAGGTTGTAGACGCGGTTTCTGCCTATGTCAGACAGCGCCAGCGCGACGCCATCGGCAAGGTCCTCCACGTAGACGAAGCGGCGCGACTGGCTCCCGTCGCCCGCGATCGTCAGCGCCTGGCCGGCCAGGGCCTTGCCGACGAAGGCGGGGATGACCGCGGCCTCGCGGGCCCGCGGCCCGTAGGGGATGCCGAAGCGCAGGATCGTGTAGTCGATCCCATAAAGCTCCTGGTAGGCCTTGCAGTACAGCTCGCCAGCGAGCTTCGTACTGGTGTACAGGTGACTCGGCGCCGGCAGCAGCGTGTCTTCGTCGACCTCCTCCTCGAGGCAGTCCGAGTAGACCCAGATCGTGCTTGCGTATGCGATCCGCTTGACCCCCGCGCGGCGCGCAGCCTCGAGCACGGTGACCGTGCCGCGGGCGTTGACTCGCTCGGCGTCCTCGGGCTCGGCGTGGACGTCGTTGACGTCGGCCACGGCGGCGAGGTGAGCGACCGCGTCGCAGCTGTGCAGGGCGCGCTCGAGCGTCTCGCGGTCAGTGATCGAGCCGAGCACGGTCTCGACAGCACCGTCCTCGTGCCAGGGAGAGGGCCGCAGGTCGTAGATCACGGGCTTGTATCCGCGCGCGCGCAGCTTGTCGACCACGTGCGAGCCGATGAAGCCCGACCCCCCTGTTACGAGAACTCTCATTCGCCCCTGTCCGGTCTGTAATACAACGGCACGCACGAGTGGTTGCACGCCACCCAGTCGGTGTTGGGCAAAGTGGTGGAATCGCCCATGAGGCGATGGCACGGCTCGTCGTAGACCCTGCCCGTGGAGCGCTCCAACCAGTCGAGCACGATGTACTTATAGAGGCCCGAGACCATGCCCTCGGGCAGTTCGAGGCGGCTCGAGTACTGAGGGTCGAGGTGCGCGCGGGCGACGTCGTTCTTCCAGGCGACGATCTCCTCGAGTCGCTGGATCGCAACTGTGCCGAACGCCGCGGTGAATTCGCTCATGCGGAAGTTGAGCCCGTGGACGCGAAAGTCCGGTTTGCCGTAGTTGCGAAAGGCGCGCGCGTGCTCGATCACCTCGGGCCTTCTGGAGACCAGCACTCCGCCTTCGCCGGTGGTGACCGTCTTGGTCGCGTACAGCGAGTAGACCCCGGCGTCGCCCCAGGTTCCGGGCCGGCGCCCATGCCAGGAGGCGCCATGAGCGTGGGCGCAGTCCTCGATCAAGAAGATGTCGTTTTGCTCGCAGTAGGCCGCGATCTGCTCGGTGTCGAAGGCGATGTGGCCGCCGATGTGGACCAGGAAGGCCGCTCTGGGGCGGTGGCGCTCCGCCTTGCGCTCGAAATCGGCGAACGACATGCAGAGGTCCTGGCGGTTGCAGTCCACGAACTCCACCTGGGCGCCGGCATGGATCGCGCTGAGCGGGGTCGCCATGAAGGTGTTCGAGGGGCAGAGCACGGTCGCCCCGCGCACCCGGGCGTAGTCGAGTGCCGCCAGCGCACCGCCGGCCCAGCTCGAGAGTGCGACCGCGGGAAGCTTGTTCCATTCGCTGAAGCCGGCCTCGAAGCGCGCGGTGAGCTCGCCCTCGGTCCAGTGGCCCGAGTCGATCACGTGGTCGATCAGCTCGTGTACGCGCGCCCGGTCGCGATCGTCGAAGCCGATCGCGAAGCGCACAAAGTCGGGAATGGTGGGAGCGGTACTCATCTCTTGATCGTCGCGACTGCCCTCACCCTGTATCCCGATCCTCCCAAGCGCGCTGGCCGCCGGCAAGCGTCTCAGACGGGCAGGACGGTACCGATTTCCCGTTGCTTGAGTGCGGTGATGATGATCTTGAGCGCTTCTACGGTGCGGCGGTGCGAGCCCTGGGCGCTGTAAAAATCGGCGTCGTGCAGGAGGATTACGTCTCCGCTGCCTACCTGGCCGGTGACCCGCTGGGCGATCTGCGCAGGGGAGGTGTGCTTGCGCCAATCCCTGCCCCAGCGCGACCAAAGCAGCGGAACGAGCTCGTGGTCGCGGACGGTTCTTAGCCCGGCCGGGCTGTAGACGCCGTAGGGCGGGCGGTGAAGCGTCGGCTTGCGGCCGGTGGCGTGCTCGAGCGCCTCCAGGCCGCGCTCGATGTCGTCCTTGAGCTGGCGGGCGGTCATGCGTACCTGGAGGCGATGGCGGTAGGCGTGCAGCGCGATCAGATGACCGCCTGCCTGGACCTCGGCCGCCAGCGCGGGCCGGCGCTGCACCTGCTCGCCGACCATGAAGAAGGTGGCCTTGATTCCGGCTCGGTCCAGGAGCTCGAGCACGGCCGGGGTGCCCTCGGGGTGAGGGCCGTCATCGAAGGTGAGCGCTACGCCGCCTCTGACTGTGCGGGCGATCCCGAGGCTCGCTGCGGCATGGGCGTGGACGGGAGCGAGCAGGTGGCGGAGCACGAGCGCATGATCGCGAGCGCGCGTGCCTGACGCCAGCGCGAGAGCAGATGCGCGGACTTGGCCGCCACCAGCAGCAAGGCGACCACGGCGAGCGTTACCGCGACAGGAGCCACCGGCAGCATGTGAAACGCCGGCTTGGGCACGCTCGCCTGCGCCGCGCCCGCTGCGCCGAACCGGCTGACATGGCGTGTCGCCGCATGCAGCGCCGCCACCGCGAGACGCACCCCTGCGTAGGTCAGCTCGACGCAGACGATCATCGCCAGTGCCATCGCCAGGTGACGCAGCACCGTCGCCCAGCGTGCCAGCGAGCTCTGTCCACGGACGGTGCGCGCGATCTCCAGCGGCACCATCACCAGCGCGGAGATGATGAAGAACACTCCTGAGAGGCCGACCCCGGGTAACCCAGCCGACATCAGTGCCCCTTCTCGTAGGCCAGTAGGGGTCGCCGCAGGATGCACTCGCGTATCAGCGCATTCAGCATCATGATGCCGTTGGCTATCCGCAGGGGGAAGTAGCAGGGGAAGCTCGCCAGCGCCTTGCCCAGCTCGCCGCGCCTGCGCGCGTCGACGAGCACCGGGATCAGCACCACCGGCGCGTCGATCACGTAGCCGAGCAAGAACAGCCAGCTGACCAAGACCGCGAGCAGCGGCAGCAAGACCAAGAACGCGAGCGAGGCGACCGCCGAGTCCCAGAAGGCGAGCGCCACCATCGAGCGCAGATAGCCGAGGTCGAGCAACGCTCTGCGGTGCAGCATGACGTTCTGCACGAAGCCGTGCGACCAGCGGCGCAGCTGCTTGCGCAGCAGGTCAAGGTTGTGCGGCTCGATCGGGTGGCACACCGCCTCGGGCACGAACTTGACCTTGTAGCCACGCTGATAGAAGGTCCAGGTGAGATCCATATCCTCGGCCATGGTGCGGGTCGACCAGCCGCCGACCCGGCGCAGCGTCTCGGTCCGGTAGGCGGAGAAGCAGCCCGAGGAAATCATCGGCTTGCCGTAGTGGTCCTGGATGCGCTTGAAGAAGGCGAACGCGAACGTGTACTCGATGTAGCGCCCCCGTTCCCAGACCGTCTTGACGTGCCGAGGGAAGACCGATCCGCAGGCCGCCGCCAGATCCGGGTCTCCCAACGGCGCGATCAGCAACTCGATCGCGTTTGGGACCAGGGTGGTGTCAGCGTCGACGGCCATCACCAACTCGGTCTCGACGAACGGCAGCGCAAATGTCTGCGCGCCCGCCTTCGAGCCCGTGTTGACCGGCGGACGCATCACGGTCGCGCCGCAGGCCCGCGCCACCTCGGCGGTGTTATCGGTCGAGCAGTCGTCGACGACCAGGATCTCCTTCGGCCGGCAGGTCTGCGCCTGCAGCGACCGGATCGTGTCGGCGATCGACTCGGCCTCGTCGTAGGCAGGGACGATCACTGTTAGGTCTGCGGGGGCGTTGGGCATTTGGTATCAGCGCGATGCTCGGGTGCGCTGGCACCTGCCATACGCGCGATGCGGTCTAAAGTTAGGAGGCATTGGGCGCCCGGTTAGGGTCACCGCGTGTCGTCCGAACAGGGATGATTTAGGGCCTGACGATTGCGAGTGATGCGCGTAACGGTTAAGCAATGCGAGATGGACGCGGTTACGCCGGCTACGGACGAGCGAGCCGGACCCATGCCCAAGCGGTCGTCGGTGCTGCCGAGCTCGGACGAGCTGCTGGCGCGCTTGGTCAGATCGGGTGGCGAACGACCCTTCCGTGCGCTCTACGAGCGCTATCACGCGCAGCTGTACCGCTATTGCTACTCGCTCGTGCGCAACGAGTCCGACGCGCAGGACGCGTTGCAGTCGACCTTCACGCGCGCGCTGATCGCCCTGCGCGAGGGCCGGCGCTCGGCGCCGGTACGCCCTTGGCTGTACCGGATCGCGCACAACGAGTCGATCTCGATCCTGCGCGCGCGGCGGCCGGTCGTGCCGCAGAGCGACCCCGAGCCCTCGGCCGCGGGCGTCTCGGCCGAAGAATCCGCCAGCCAAAGAGCGAGGCTTGCGCTTCTGCTCTCAGACCTCACGCAGCTGGCCGAGCGTCCTCGGGCGGCGCTCGTGATGCGCGAGCTGGGCGGCCTCTCACACGAGGAGATCGCCTCCGCCCTGGATGTCTCGGTAGGCGCGGCCAAGCAGGCGATCTTCGAAGGGCGCAGCGCCCTGTTCGAGCTGGAGGAGGGGCGCGCGATGGCCTGCGATGAGGTCAGGCATAAGCTCTCCGACCGGGACGGTCGCGTGTTACGCGGCCGGCAGGTCCGCGCCCACCTGCGCGACTGCGGCCCGTGCGCAGCCTTCGCGGCGGCAATACCGGGGCGTCAGGCTGAGCTACGCGCGCTGGTGCCGGCGCTGCCGCCCGCCGCCGCCGCCGCTGTGCTGGCGCACGCTTTGCAGGGCGCGACCTCGGGGGGCCATGCCGTTGCCGGCGCCTCGGCAGCTTCGAGCGGCTCGGCCCTCGCGGGCACGGGCAGCGCAGCGAGCGCGGGCTCCACGGCCGCATCGGCGGCGAAGGTCCTGGCCGCCATCGCCACCCCCAAAGCGCTGCTGGCGACCGCCGTGATCGCGGGCGCCGCCGCCGCCGGGGGGCTCGTGACGGCCGCCCCCTCGCACCATCGCGTGACGCCGCCAGGCGTGACGACGCCTCTGCGTTTGGGGCCGTCTGTGGGCACGAAGCGTTCGACCAGTGCCAGCTCGCCGTCGGCGCGCGCGCACGCCAACGCTCAGAGCAACTCCGCTGCGAGCGCCCGGCGCGCCACCTCCAGTCGCGTTTCCAACCCCGGGCGCGCTGCCAACCCTGCACACGGCGGCAACCCTCCGGCCCACTCGTCCTCCCACGGACCGCCGCCGTGGGCCCCTGGCGCGAGCAACTACAGTGCCAGCTCACCAGGCAACTCCAGTAGCGCCCCGGGCCATTCCAACAGTTCTCCGGGCAAGTCCAGTAGCGCGCGGAGCAGATCCAGCAGCTCCCCGGGCAAATCCAGCACGGCGAAATCGCGCTTGGGCCAGGCTCCCGGTCTCACCCGTCACCACCACCCTGCGCTGGGTCAGCTAAAGCAGCACTGACCATCCCAGAGCGCGTCTAACGTGGTCCGCGGATGACCACGTTCGACGCCCCGGTAACCGTCCGAAGGACACGTTTCCTCAGCGAGGCAACCGGCTGGGCGGTGGTCGAGGCCGTCGCCGAGGACGGTAAGCCGCTCGTGCTCGTGGGCCCGCTCGGTCATCTCGAGGAACGCGAGCGCGCGCACGTGCTGGGGGCCTGGGAGACCGACGCGCGCTACGGGCCGCAGGTCAAGGTCGCCCAGGCGCGACCGCTGCCGCCGGCCGACGCGGACGCGCTGCGCGCGCTGCTCGTGCGTGTCCGCCACGTGGGCACCAAGCGCGCCCAGCGCTTGATCGACCGCCTCGGCGTCGGCGGCATGCTCGAGGCGATCGACCATGATCCTCCCGGGGCCTTCGCGGCGGCAGGCCTTGGCGTCCGACAGGCCCGCGAGGCGGCCTCGTCCTGGGACCAGCTGCGCGCGAGCCGCGAGCTGCACCTGCTGCTCGCGCCGCACGGCCTCGCCTACCTGGCGCCGCGGATCCAGGGCGAGTACGGCGCGGGCGCCCACCGTGTGGTGCGAGAGAGGCCGTACGAGCTGACGAGCGTGTTCGGCGTCGGCTTCCAGCTCGCCGACCGCATCGCCCTGGCGCTCGGCGCCGACTTCGACGCCCGCGATCGCGCGCGGGCAGGGGTCCTGCACCTGCTCGCGGAGGCCGAGCGCGGCGGCAGCACCTGTCTGCCAGCCGCGTCGCTGCGCGCCCAGGCCCGCGAGCTTCTGGGCCAGGACGTGGGCGAGGAGCTGTTGGCTGCGTTTGTCGCCGCCGGCGACCTCGAGCGCGACGGTGACTGGCTCTATCGCACGCCGACCGCCCGCCTCGAGGCCGAGCTCGCCGAGCGCCTGCGGGAGTTGCTTTCCGCCGGCGCGCCGTCGGAGAAGCTGCGCGAACCGAGCGCGGACGAGATTGCGGCTGGCGGGCTTGCGCTGAACGCGGCACAGCAGGAGGCTTTGCGACTCGCATTCACACGCAGGCTTTCCCTGATCACCGGCGGCCCGGGAACCGGCAAGACCGCGAGTATCCGCGCGATCGCGAGCTGCGCCGCGGCACAGGGGGCCCGCGTGATGCTGCTCGCGCCAACGGGCCGCGCGGCGGTGCGCATGAGCGAGAGCTCGGGGCTACGGGCGCGAACGGTGCACTCGGGCCTTGGCTGGATTCCCGGTGAAGGTCCGCAGCAGGGCGCCGACGATCCCCTGCGGTGCGAGCTCCTGATCGTCGACGAGTGCTCGATGGCGAACCTGGAGCTGCTGGTGATGCTGCTGCGCGCCGTCGGCTCGGACACGAGCGTGGTGCTGGTCGGCGATGCCGACCAGCTCGCCCCGGTGGGTGCCGGCAAGCCGTTTGCGGAGCTGGTCGCCTCCGGCCTGGTCCCCGTGACAACGCTCACGCACATCTTCCGCCAGGCGGCGGGGAGCATGATCGTCCAGGGCGCCCACGCGATCCGCCGCGGTCGGGCGCCCTCGTTCACGCCTTCGAGCGAGATGCGGCGTGATCTGTTCATGATCGAGCGCAGCGACGCCCGGAGCGCCCGGGAGGAGGTCGTTTCGCTGGTCTCCGAGCGGCTGCCCGCCCACTACGGGGTCGACCCGGTCTCCGACATACAGGTGTTCGCGCCCGTCTACCGCGGCGAGCTAGGGATCGACAGCCTCAACGCGGCCCTGCGTGAGGTGCTCAACGGTTCCGGGCGCCCGGTGCGGGGTGGCCGGCTGCGGGTCGGCGACAAGGTCATGCTCACCGGGCGCAACCTGCACGAGCTGGGCCTGATGAACGGGACGCTGCTGAGCGTGGTGGATGAGGTCTCCGAAGACGAGCCGGCGCTGATCGTGGCGGGCGAGGAGCGGGTCTTCCGACTGCCGCTCGCCGAGTCAGACCGCCTGACGCTCGCCTATGCCTGCTCGGTGCATAGAGGTCAGGGGATAGAGCTGCCGATCGCGGTGATCGTCGCCCATCGCGCCGCCGGCGCCTTCTTCCTGCGCCGCGAGATGCTCTACACCGCGCTCACGCGCGCGAAGCTCGCGACGGTGGTGATCGGCACCCGCGAGGCGGTCGAGCGCGCCGCGCGGACGGCCGATACCACCGCGCGCCACACCCGGCTCGGGGAGCGGCTGCGAGCGCAGCCCCATCGCGGGTAGAAGTTGGTTGTGGAAGCGACCACGCGAAGGCCCACACAGGTTGAGCAGCTGGGCGAGTTCGTCGCTTGCGCCCGCTACGAGGACCTCTCCGACGCCGCGCGCGAGCAGTTGAAGCTGCGCGTGCTCGATTCGCTGGGCTGCGCGCTCGGCGCGCTGGGAGCAGGCGTGCCCGAGATGGTGCTCGAGCAGGTGCGGGACTTTGGCGGGGCTCCGCACGCCACCCTGATCGGTTGCGACGAGCGCACCGCCCCCGACCGCGCCGCGCTTTACAACGGCGCGCTCGTGCGCTACCTGGACTTCAACGACTCGTTCCTCGCGCCCGGGGAGACCTGTCATCCCTCTGACAATCTCGCGCCGGTGCTCGCCGCCGCCGAGTACGCGGGGACGGACGGGCGCGCGCTGATGTGCGCGCTGGCGGTCGCCTACCAGGTGCAGATCCGCCTGTCCGAGCAGGCCCCGGTGCGCGCCAAGGGGTTCGACCACACGGTTCAGGGGTCCTACGCGGTCGCTGCGGGCGTTGCGCGGGCGCTCGGCCTCGACGCTCGAAGGAGCGCCAACGCGGTGGCGATCGCCGGCACCTCGCTCAATGCGCTGCGCGCGACGCGCACCGGCGCGCTATCTCACTGGAAGGGACTCGCATACCCGGCCACGGCCTTCGGCGCGACCCACGCGGCCTTTCTCGCCATGCGCGGTATCACTGGGCCGCGCGAGGTGTTCGAGGGCAACAAGGGCTTCAGCGACGCGATCGCGGGCAAGTTCGAGCTCGACTGGTCCGCCGAAGATCTCGAGGCCGTGACGCGCACGATCTTGAAGAAGTTCAACGCCGAGATCCACTCGCAATCGGCGATCGAGGCGCTGCTCGAACTGCGCTCGGGCGAGCCCGTGGAGGCCGACCAGGTGGAGCGCGTCGAGCTTGACACCTTCCAGGTCGCCTACGACATCATCGGCGGCGGCGAGGAGGGCTCGAAGTACGAGATCGAGACGAAGGAGGAGGCCGACCACTCGCTGCCCTACCTGCTCGCGGTCGCGCTGCTCGATGGCCAGGTGCTGCCCGAGCAGTACCTGCCCGAGCGGATCGCCTCACACGATGTCCAGGACCTGTTGCGGCGGGTGGAGGTGCGACCCGACGAAGGCCTCTCTGAGCGCTTCCCCGAGCGTCACTCGGCACGGGTGCGGATCCACCTGCGCGACGGGCAAGTGCTCGAACGCGAGCAGCGCGACTATGAGGGGTTCACCGCGCGGCCGATGAGCTGGGATACGGTTGCGGCCAAGTTCGATCGGCTTGCCGAGGGACGCGCCTCCGACGCGCACCTGGCCCGGATCAAGGACGCTGTCGCGAGCCTCGAGGAGGTCGCCGTGGAGGACCTGGTCGCGCTGCTCTCACCGCTTGACACCACCGACAGATTGGAGCGCACATGACGACCGACACGACGGAACGCGCGTTCTCGTTTTTGCCCACCAACCACCGCCCCGCCAAGCCCCGCACGACCGGCGTGACCGAGATTCGCGGGCCTTACTACTCGGCCATGGGGCCGCGCTACCTGCGCGACGTACTCGAGACGATGGGCGAGCACGTGGACGCGCTCAAGTTCGCTGGCGGCTCGTTCTCGTTGATGCCCGAGCGAGCGCTCGCCGAGATCCTCGAGGTCGCACACGAGCACGAGGTGCTGGTGTCCACCGGCGGCTTCATCGAGCACGTGCTGACGCTCGGCGCCGAGGCCACCGATCGCTACATCGACGAGGTCGCACGCATCGGCTTCGACATCCTGGAGGTCTCCGCCGGCTTCATCTCGATCCCCACTGACGACATCCTGCGGCTCGTGGAGCGCGTGCAGCGCGCGGGCCTGAAGGCCAAGCCCGAGGTCGGCATCCAGTTCGGCGCGGGCGGCGCGACCACCCCCGAGGAGCTCGAGCAGGAAGGGACACGCGACGTCTCCTACGCCATCGACCTCGCCCGCCGGTGCCTCGACGCCGGCGCCTACATGATCATGATCGAGTCCGAGGGCATCACCGAGGAGGTGACGACCTGGCGCACGGACGTGGTGGCGACCATCTCGCGCGAGCTGGGCCTCGAGAAGGTGATGTTCGAGGCAGCCGATCCCGAGGTGTTCGGCTGGTACATCAAGAACTACGGCCCCGAGGTCAACCTCTTCGTCGACCACTCGCAGATCGTGCAGCTGGAGTGCCTGCGACGCGGCATCTGGGGCACGAAGAGTCTCTGGGGCAGGGTGGTGACGTATCAGTAGGCAGGCCGGCGCACATGTGCGCCGGCCCCGGCCGGAGCATGTTCCGGCCGGCCGGGCCGATC
>JAVKSP010000052.1:0-20551 GCA_039583645.1 Solirubrobacteraceae bacterium | reverse complement strand
GTCCGCACATGTGCGGACCGGGGCCGGCGCACATGTGCGCCGGCCGGCTCGATTCAACTAGGCTGGGCCGAGTGAGCGCCGCGACGAAGTGGGTGTACGACTTCGCCGAGGGGTCGAAGGAGATGCGCGATTTGTTGGGCGGTAAGGGCGCGAACGTCGCCGAGATGACGCGCGTGCTCGGCCCCGACCGGGTGCCTCCCGGCTTCACTGTCACTACCGCGGCATGCGTCGCCTACATGCGCGAAGGTCACGAACCCGATGGCCTCGAGCAGCAGGTCGCCCACGCCATGGCCCGCCTCGAGCAGACCGCCGGCAAGCGTTTCGGGTCAGACGAGGATCCGCTGCTGGTCTCGGTGCGCAGCGGCGCGCGCGAGTCGATGCCGGGGATGCTCGACACGATCCTCAACGTGGGCCTGAACGATCGGGCCGTGGAGGGCCTCGCCAACCTGACTGAGAACGAGCGTTTCGCGTGGGATTCCTACCGCCGCCTGATCCAGATGTTCGGCAACGTGGTCCATGGGGTCGCGCACGAGAAGTTCGAGGATGCGATCGAGCAGGCAAAGACCGACGCCGGGGTCGGGACCGACGCCGAGCTCCCCACCGACTCGCTGCGAGGACTGGTCGAGCAGTTCAAGGCGCTCTACGAGTTTCCTCAAGATCCCCAGGACCAGCTCAAGCAGGCGATCCGCGCCGTCTTTAGTTCCTGGACGAACGAGCGCGCGGTCTCCTACCGGCGTATCAACAGGATCCCCGGCGACTGGGGCACGGCGGTCAACGTGCAGCAGATGGTGTTCGGCAACAAGGGGGAGACCTCGGCCACCGGAGTCGCGTTCAGCCGCGACGAGGTGACGGGTGCGCCGGAGCCCTCAGGCGACTTCCTCGTCAACGCCCAGGGCGAGGACGTGGTCGCGGGAGTCCGCACGCCGCGCGACATCTCCGAGCTCGAAGCCGTCATGCCCGAGGCCCATTCCCAACTGATGGAGATCCTGCGCACGCTCGAGTCGCACTACAAAAACATGCAGGACGTCGAGTTCACGATCGAGGAGGGGCACCTCTACATGCTCCAGACGCGCAACGCGAAGCGGCCCGCCCAGGCGGCGATTCGCTTTGCGGTGGACGCGGTCGACGAGGGCCTGCTCAGCAAGGAGGAGGCGCTCCAGACGATCGACGCCTCCTCGCTCGACGCGCTCCTGCACCCCACCTTCGACCGCGGCGAGGATTACAAGGTCCTCGCCCACGGCGTCGCTGCGTCGCCCGGCGCGGCCGCGGGCGCGGTGGTGTTCAGCGCCCCCGATGCGGTCAAGGCGGCCGCCGATGGCCAGGACGTGATCCTGGTGAGACCGTTCACGCAGGCCGACGATGTGGCGGGCTTCCACGCAGCCAAGGGCATCCTCACCTCCGAGGGTGGCAAGGCCTCGCATGCGGCGCTGGTGGCGCGGGGAATGGGTGTGCCGGCGGTCACCGGCGCCCCGGTCGGGATCGACCCCGAGGCCCAGGAGCTCAGAATCGACGGTCAGATCTTCCACGCGGGTGATCTGATCGCGATCGACGGCACCGACGGCGCGATCGTCGAACATGGCGCACGGCTGATCGAGCCGAAGCTCGACGAGCGCTTCAACCAGGTGCTGGCGTGGGCCGACGAGGTCCGCCAGCTCGGCGTGCGTGTCAACGCCGACACCCCCAAGGACTCCGCCCGCGCGCGCAGCCTTGGCGCGGAGGGAATCGGCCTCTGCCGGACCGAGCACATGTTCATGGCCGAGGACCGCCAGCCCAAGATGCGGGCGATGATCATGGCGGCCGACCGCGAGGGGCGGCGCGCTGCGCTGAACGAGCTCTTGCCGCTTCAGCAGGAGGACTTCGCGGGGATCTTCGAGGCGATGCGGGGTCTGCCCGTCACGATCCGCCTGCTCGACCCGCCCCTGCACGAGTTCCTGCCCGACCTGCCGGAGCTGCGCGCACAGGTCGAGCGCGCCCGACTCGAGGAGAGCGGCGAGCTCGAAGAGCTCGAGCGGTTGCTTGCCCGCGTGGAGGAGATCCACGAGGGCAACCCGATGCTCGGCACGCGTGGCTGCCGTCTGGGAATTCTCTACCCCGAGATCTACGAGATGCAGGTGCACGCAATCGCGCGCGCGGCCAAGAGCGTCGACGAGCCGCCTCACCCGGAGATCATGATTCCGCTTGTCGCCTACGAGCACGAGATCGAGCTGATGCGCGAGCTGGTCGTGCGGGTCGCCTCCGAGCACGGGCTGCAAGAGCGCAGGGACTACACGGTGGGGACGATGATCGAGCTGCCGCGGGCATGCTTCATCGCCAACCTGATCGCCCGCCATGCCGACTTCTTCTCCTTCGGCACCAACGACCTGACGCAGACCGCGATCGGCTTCTCGCGCGACGACGCCGAATCGAAGTTCATGCCCACCTACATCGAGCGCAAGATCGTCGACCGCTCCCCATTCGAGACAATCGACGCCCCCGGCGTCGGCTGGCTGGTGCGGCTCGCGGCCTGGGTGGGCCGCGAGGAGAGGCCCGAGCTGAAGCTCGGCATCTGCGGTGAGCACGGCGGCGACCCCGACTCGATCGCGTTCTTTCATGCGGCGGGACTCGACTACGTGTCGTGCTCGCCCTTCCGCGTCCCGATCGCCCGCGTCGCGGCGGCTCACGCGGCGCTGACAGCTCGGTAGCTCAACGCGTACCATCCCCGCAGTGGGCGTCTCGCAGCTTGGGGTCGAACAACAGCTCGAGCAGTACCGCGCGCAGCTGACCGGCTACTGCTACCGCATGCTCGGCTCGCCGTTCGAGGCCGAGGACGCGGTCCAGGAGACGATGCTCCGCGCCTGGCGGGGCCACGGCGGGTTCGAGGGCAAGGCGGCACTGCGCTCCTGGCTTTACCGGATCGCCACCAACGTCTGCCTAGACATGCTCTCCGGGCGCCAGCGACGGGCGCGGCCCATGGACTTGGGGCCGGCCGGGGCGCCGGAGGCATCGGGGCTGCACGAGCGCGGCGAGGCGACCTGGATACACCCGATTCCCGACAGCCTGCTGGCTGACGAGGGCGACCCCGCCGAGCTGACCGAGCGCAGAGAGACGGTCCGCCTGGCATTCATCGCGGCGCTCCAGCACCTGCCCGCGCGCCAGCGTGCCGTTCTGATCCTGTGCGAGGTCTTGAAGTGGAGAGCGAGCGAGGTCGCCGAGCTGCTCGAGACGAGCGTGGCCTCGGTCAACAGTGCGCTGCAGCGGGCGCGCGCGACGCTCGAGTCAAGCGGCATAACGTCGGCCGGCCCCGCGCCCGTGCTCGACGAACAGCAGCGCGAGCTCCTGCGGCGCTATGTGACCGCGTTCGAGCGCTACGACATGGAGGCGCTGACCGCTCTGATCCGGGAGGACGCGATCCAGTCGATGCCGCCCTACGACCTCTGGCTACAGGGCCGAGACGACATCTTCGCCTGGTGGTGGGGGCCCGGGATCGGCTGCCGCGGCTCGCGGCTGCTCCCCGCGCCGTCGGCCAACGGAACTGTGGCCTTCGGCCAGTACAAGCCCAGCGAGACCGGCAGCGGGCATGATCCGTGGGCATTGCAGGTGATCGAGCCCTCGCCTCGAGGAGTCGCCGAGCTGACCTTCTTCCTGGACACCGAGAGGGTCTTTCCCCTGTTCGGGCTGCCGCTGCACCTCCATCCCGCCAGCTAGACGCGCAATACCCCGCCCAGCCCCATGAACACGACCAGCGCGCGCAACTCCGGGGAAGCGCCCCGAAAGCTGACCTGACAGCCATGCATGCGCGCGGCCAGCGCGAGCCGCGCGAGCGCATCGACAGCGACGGCATCGGCGGCGACATCATCCACCTCGCAGAGGAGCAGCCCAGGACCCGCCCGCGCGAGCACATCGCATACGCGCTGGTAGAGGCCCGGAAGATCGTCGCGCGCGATCGGGCCATGGATCGCGAACGTAGTCGTGGCGTGTTGGGGCACGTGCTTGCCTGTACAGACGGCCGAACACGCCAGAAATCATCGGCTCAGGGTTGCCGCTACATCCCGCCTATCAGGGCGCCCAGCAGGATCGCGGCGACGAGTCCGACGCCGACGAACGCGACTTCCAAGCCGCGCTCGTCGATCGCCATCCTGATGCGGTAGCCGTAGACCCGCAGGCGGTCATGGTTGGTTATCTCCTGGTAACCCGCGATCCGCGGCTCTTCTCGGCGGGTGGTCTCGACCTGCTGCGATGCCTCTCTCCACGATTCCGCGCCCGCGAACCTGCGCGCGCGCACGAACTTGGTGCCAACCGCCACCACGGCCAGCGAGCCCGCGAGCCCGAGCAGGACGAGGACGATCAAGCTGGTCGGAAGTCCACTCGAGCCCGGGTCGGCGATCGTGTCGGCTGCCCGCTCTGCGTTCGCCCTGGGAGGCTGAGACGGGGGCGGCGACGCGACATGCTTCTCGGCCCTGTGCGCCGGAGGCCGCGGTGTGTGCGCGGCGGCACGTTTGGGCACCGGAGCCACGGGAGTGGCGGCCGGCGCGAGAGGTACGTAGGGCGTCGTCGTCGGCGGCGGTGTGGTGGTCGTGAGCGGCGGCGGTGTGGTGGTCGTGAGCGGCGGCGGTGTGGAGGTCGTGGGCGATGGCGGAGTCGGCTGCGTCTTGGTGTGGTGGTGGTGGTGATGATGGTGCTTGGGCGGCTGAGCGGCCAGCGCTGGGAAGCAGGCCGCGGCCAGACACGCGAGGCTCACCACAGCCACACGCAGGGCGCGGTTCAAGCCGAGTGATAACGACGTATGCGGGCACATGGCCAGCGGCTCCACCAATCTAGCCGCTGGTCGGCCCGGCGCAAAGTGTTGGTTTTGTCTGGTACGAAACTTGCGTTGCCGACGCGCCGGCTGCGCTCCGTTCTCCGCTTGCGAGTGTTCTTTAACCACGTGGGTGGCACGGCAAGGCTCCGGGCCCTCGGCCTGATCGCGCTCATACTCGCCTGCTGCTGGCCGGCGAGCGACGCGCTCGCCAAAGCATCGGGGACCCGCATGGTCCGCTATCACGGGCTTTCGGTTCGGGTCCCCCGATCCTGGCCGGTGGTCGACCTGAGCCGCGACCCGCACGCATGCGTGCGCTTCGATCGCCATGCGCTTTACCTGGGCACGCCAGGCGCCGAGGAGCGCTGCCCGGCGCATGCGGTCGGCCGCACCGAGGCACTCTTGATCGAACCGCTCGCGGGCCGCCAGTCGGCCGGGGCCCTGCCGCAGGAAAACGCGAGCAATTTCGCCATTTCACCGGCTGGTGTCGAGGTCACGGCGACATGGGCACGCGCCCCTGGCGTGGTTGCTCAGGCGCTCGGCCGCAGGTCGCTGCCGTCGCCCCCAATCAGTTCGACGCGTGCCCGGGCAGGCACCATGATGAACCGCGCCAAGCGTCCGGGTCAGGTCTACACGGGCCTTGGCTTCGACCGCTGCTCCGCGCCTTCGAGGGGCGATATGTCGGCCTGGAAGACCTCTCCCTACAGGGCGATCGGGATCTACATCGGCGGCGTCAACAGCGCGTGCCTTCAGCACAACCTGACGTCGACCTGGGTGAGCCGGGAGATCACCGCCGGCTGGCACCCCGTTCCGCTCTATGTGGGGCTACAGGCGCCCAATAACGGCTGCGGCTGCAAGGCGATGAGCGCCAAAGTCGCCAAGGCCAAGGCCGAGGGCCGAGCGGCCGCGGTCGGCGCCGTCAGCGAGGCGCAGGGGCTCGGCATCCCGGCGGGCAACGCCATCTACAACGACATGGAGGGCTATCCGAAGAGCACCAAGAACACCCGCGCCGTGCTCGCCTTCCTGTCGGCCTGGACCAGCAAATTGCACGCCGACGGCTACCTGTCTGGGGTCTACAGCAGCGCCAACTCCGGCATTCACGACCTCGTAAAGGAGTACGGCAGCGGCTACCGCGAGCCCGACGACATCTGGGTCGCCGACTGGAACGGCAAGCAGAACACCCAAGACCCGCAGGTGCCCAAGGCCGACTGGCCCAACCACCAGCGCCTGCACCAGTACAAGGGCGGCAGCACCGAGACCTACGACAAGGTGACCCTCAACATCGATGACGACTACTTGAACGGCCAGACCGCGGCGGGTCGCGACGGCTATACGCTGCTGACCTCGGACGGCGGGGTGCACTCGTTCGGCTCGGCCACCTCGCACGGCTCCGACCGCGGCAAGCTCGGAGTAGGGGTCACGGCGATCTCGATGGCCAACGACCCGACCTCGCCGGGGTATTGGATCCTCAAGTCCAACGGCGGCGTGGACAGCTTCGATGCGCCCCCGCACGGTTCGCTGAGAAAGACCCTGGGCAGCCTGGTACCGGTGGCGATCGCGGCGCCGCCGGAGGGCGGCTATCTGATCCTCACCTCGGACGGGGGCGTGCACCCGTTTGGGGGCGCGAAGTGGCACGGCTCCGACGCCGGCAAGCTGCCGAGCGGCGTTACCGCTGTCGCGTTCGCCGTCGATCCCAGAACGCACGGCTACTGGGTGCTGAAGTCAAACGGCGGTGTCGACGGCTTCCACGCCCCCTGGAACGGGTCGATGAAGCACCGCCTACGTGCCGCCACGCCTGTGGCGATTGCCGCGCCGCCCCACGCCGGCTATCTGATCCTGACCTCCAACGGAGGCGTGCACAAGTTCGGCAGGGCGGCCTACTACGGCTCCGATGTCCGCAAGCTTCCGACGGGCGTGACAGCCGTTTCGCTCGCCACTTCGCCAAAGCTCGCGGGCTACCGGATCCTCAGATCGGACGGCGGCGTCGACAGCTTCGACGCGACCTGGTCGGGGTCGCTGCTCGACGAGCTGCCGATCGGGTCCACCGCCGCGGCGATCGTCAGCGGCGGCTGACGAGCGTGGTCGGCTCTGTCGCCGAGCGCTGGTCCGGATCGTTGACCTCGACCCCCGGCGGCGGATCGACGTGTCCGCTCAGCAGCGGGTCGTCGGTGCCTCGCATCCACTCCTCGAGCCGCCCGCGCAGCTCGTCGAGGACCGACGCGTGTGACGTGTCGCCAGCGAGATTGTTCGCTTCGTTGGGGTCGAAGACGAGGTCGTAAAGCTGCTCGGAGGCGATCTCTCGCTCGGCCCAGCCGTAGCGCAGCAGCAGCTCCTTACTGGGTCCGTCGTCGGCGTTGGGCAGCACCGGGGTGCGCCTGTTCCCCCAGCGGCGGATGTACTTGTAGCGCGAGGTGCGGATCGCTCGTTGCGGCTCGTACGCTGCGTGCCAGGTGGACCCCGCGAAGATCTCATCGCGCACGCTGCCGACGTCGTCGCGCAGCATCGGCAACAGCGACACTCCCTGCACGAAGTTCGGGCGCGGGAGGCTCAGAAACTCGCAGATCGTGGGGAACAGATCGATGTGCGAGACCAGCGAGTCGATCACCCTGCCCCCGTGGAACGGATAGGGCCCGCGCAGGATCAACATCACCCCCAGCCCCCGGTCGTACAGGGTCGCCTTGGCTCCCGGGAACGGCATGCCGTGGTCGGTGGTGAACATCACCAGCGTGTCGTTGGACATCCCGGCCTCGTCGAGCGCGTTGAGCACCAGCCCGACTCCATGGTCGAGCGACCGGGCGCTGGCCTTGAAGCCGGCCACGTCGCTTCGTACCTCGGGCGTATCGGGTAAGTTGGCGGGCACCTGGGAGTAATGCACGTCGCGCAGCGAGCCCGGTCCAAGGAACTCGCGATGGGTCTCGAAGAACCCAACCGACATGAACAGCGGGCGGTCATGCTCGCGGCGCAGCACCTCCATCGCCAGCGGCGCGACGGTCTCCACCCGTGTCGTGGGGATCTTGAAGACCTCGTCATAGCCAATCGCCGCCGGGTCCTTGCAGATGTGCTGCTCGCCGATCAGCACCGAGCTGTAGCCCGCGTCATGGAGCGCGTGGACGATGTGGTGGCTGTAGTCCCGCAGCGACCAGCCCCGGTGCGCCAGGCCCATCATGCCGTTGGTCTGGGTGTACTGGCCCGTGAGCAGGCAGGCCCGGCTCGCCGAGCAGGTCGGCGCGGCGCAGAACGCCTGTCGAAAGAGCACCCCCTGGTCGGCCAGCGCCTGCACGTTGGGCATCAGCACCTGGTTGCCGTAGGGCTGGATGTAGCGACCGGTGTCGTGCGAGTGCAGGTAAAGGATGTGAGGATGACCATTAGGCATTGTCAACCAATCCAGCAAACTTTATGGTGTTAGTCATGCCGATGCTTTCGTATCTCGTTTGTGCAACGCCGCGGAGCGGGAGCACACTGCTGTGCGAGCTCCTCGGCCAGACCGGCGTGGCGGGTCAACCCGAGGAGTATTTCGAAGCCTTGCGCCACTCGGGTGTGCCACGCCGGCCCCACGAATACTTCGACCGCGAGCGCCACGCGAACATCATCGAGCGGCTGGCCTTCCGCGAGATGCCTGACGGAGTCGTGCGCGCTCCCAATCCGCTCTGGGATGCGCGCGATTACGGACCGTACCTGCAATGGGCGCTCGAGCAGGGCACCACCTCCAATGGCGTCTTCGGCGCGAAGCTGATGTGGGGGTACCTGGGAGATTTCGCCACGCTGCTGCGCACAATCGACGGTATGGCCGGTCTGCCCGTGCCCGAGCTTCTGACCCGGGCTTTCCCGGGCTTGCGCTATGTGCAGATCACGCGCGAGGACAAGGTCCGCCAGGCGGTCTCACTGTGGAAGGCCGTGCAGACCCAGGCCTGGCGCCGGGAAGATGGCGATAGCGGCCGCCCGGCCGCCACACCGGTCTTCTCGTTCCGGGCGATCAATTACCTCGTGCGGCTGCTCACGGCGCACGACGCCTCCTGGGATGCGTACTTCCTGGGCCTCGGTCGACCGCCCCTGAAGCTCACCTACGAGGAGCTCGCGGCAGCCCAGGCACCGGTCGTGCATCGCGTGCTCGAGCACCTCGGGATCCCGGCGCCCGACCCCCTGGCGCTGCCGCCACCGCGGCTATTCGCCCAGGCCGACGAGCTCTCAGAGGATTGGGTGCGGCGCTTTCACGCGCATCTCAACGCGCTCGAAGGACCCGAGCCCAGCTTCCTCGTTGCGGCAATTCCTACAGGCGTGTAACTTTCCCCGGGTGCTGTCGCAGAACGGCCACGCGCGGGAGCCAGACCAGGATCTCGATGTCCTGATCGTCGGCGCGGGCCTATCGGGAATCGGGGCGGCGTGTCATCTGACGACCCGGTGTCCGGGCAAGCGCTACGCGATCCTCGAGGCGCGCGCGGCGATCGGCGGCACCTGGGACCTGTTCCGCTATCCCGGCATCCGCTCGGACTCGGACATGTACACGCTCGGTTACTCATTCAAGCCGTGGCTGGGGGACAAGTCGATGGCGGACGGGCCGTCGATCCTCGAATACGTCAAAGCCACCGCGCGCGAATACGGCGTCGAGCAGCACATCCGCCTCGGCCATCGCGTGGTCGGCGCCGAGTGGTCAAGTCAATCCGCCCGCTGGACGGTCCAAGCCGAATGCGTCGAGACCGGCGAGCGCACCCAGATCACCTGCGGCTTTCTGTTCATGTGCACGGGCTACTACAACTACGCCGAGCCCTACACGCCGCAGTTCCAAGGGGTGCAGGAGTTCCGCGGTCCCATCATCCATCCCCAGCACTGGGACGAGGCGCTTGATTACGCCGGCAAACGGGTGGTGGTAATCGGCTCGGGCTCAACCGCGATTACCGTGGTGCCCGCGATGGCCGAAAAGGCGAAGCACGTGACGATGCTCCAGCGTTCGCCCACCTACATCGTCTCGCTGCCCGGGCGCGACCCGATCGCGAGCGGCCTCGGCCGAGTGCTGCCGGCGAAGCACACCTACGGCGCCATACGACTGAAGAACATCCTCTTCCAGCTGGTCACCTACAAGCTCAGCCGCCGCTTCCCGGAAAAGGCCAGGGGGCTGCTGCATCGACTGATCGAAAAGCAGCTGCCCGAGGGCGTCGAGGCCGATCCCCATTTCAAGCCTCGGTACAACCCCTGGGACCAGCGCGTGTGCGTGGCCGCTGACGGCGACCTCTTCAAGGCGATCCGCGCCGGAAAGGCGTCGGTGGTGACCGCCTCGATCCAGCGCTTCACCGAGAAGGGCATCAGACTCGACTCGGGCGAGGAGCTCGAGGCTGATGTGATCGTCACCGCGACCGGCCTCAATCTGCTTCCCGTCGGCGGCTCCCGCCTCGTCGTCGATGGTCGCGACGTGGCCCTTCCGGAGAAAATGGGCTACCGGGGCATGATGCTCTCCGACGTGCCGAACATGGCGATGGTGATCGGCTACACCAACGCCTCCTGGACGCTGAAGTGCGACCTCACCTGCGCCTACGTCTGCCGGCTGCTCAACCACATGGACAGGCACGGCTACGACGTGGCCACGCCTCGCCGCGACCCGACCGTAGGCGAGCGTCCCTTCCTCGACCTGGCTTCCGGTTACATCGCGCGCTCGCTCGACCGGCTGCCCAAGCAGGGTGAAAAGCCGCCCTGGCGGCTGTACCAAAATTACTTCCGGGACCTCGTCTCGCTCCGTTTCGCGACAATCGACGACGGCGCGATGGAGTTCTCCCGAGCCCGCCTGGCCCAGACCCAGACGGTCCCGGCCCGGCGCGGCGAAGCTCAGCGCGTCTAAGCTGCGCTCCATGTCCGAGCTTCCGCTCACCGGTGGCTGCGGCTGCGGCGCGGTTCGCTTCGAGGTGACGGCGCCACTTCAGGGCGCCAACTACTGCCATTGCACGCGCTGTCAGCGGCGCACCGGCACGGCCGCGTCCGCCAACGCGAGGCCCGCACCGGGATCTTTCAAGATCGTCCAGGGCGCCGACCACCTGCGGGCGTGGCGGCCCGAGAACGGCTTCGAGAAGCTGTTCTGCGGCGAGTGCGGCTCGGCCGTCTTCAGCCGGGATCCCCAAGACCACGAGCGCGTCGGCATCCGCCTGGGAGGCTTCGACACCGATCCCGGCGTGCGTCCGAGCGTGCATCAGTTCGTGGCCTATGCAGCACCATGGGAGCCAATTCCCGATGACGGTCTGCCGCGCTACCGCGAGAGCTCGCGCGGGCACTAGCGCATAGATGTCTTCAGGACGCCAAGAGTCAAGGCCAGGGGGGACCCGCCGGGCGCCGGCGCCTCGAACCCGCCGGGCGCCGCCGCGCGTCCAAACAGGCCGCCAAGGGACACGGGGCCGGCCATCGCCGGGGGCCAAGTGGGGCGGCCGGCTCCTGGCCCTCGCCGCCCTCGGCGCCGTCGCGCTCGCGTTCATCCTCATCATCTCCGGCGGTGGCAGCTCAGGGCACGGCACCCCTCCGGTCGCGACTTCCGCGGCGCACACGCGAAAGAGCTCAAAACACAAGAACGACAAACCCGCCCCGAAGACGAGTGACTTCAAGGTCGGGCTGATCAAGTTCCAGCTGAGCGAGCCGGCAAGCTCCGCGACCCCAAACGGGCACACGGCATCGGGCGCGCCGATGCGCTCGATCCCGGTCGGCGTCCGCTACCCCGCGGTGGGCAACTTCAACGGCCACTCCAACCCCGGCGCGCCGCCCGACACCGTCCATGGACCCTACCCGCTGATCGTCTTCTCGCAGGGCTACGACTCGGCCGCAAGCAGATACGCCGCGCTGATCAACGCGTGGACCAGCGCGGGGTACGTGGTCGCGGCGCCGACCTATCCCTTCACCGACCCCTCGACGCCGGGCGGACCCAACGAATCAGACATCATCTACCACCCCACCGATCTGCGCTTCGTGATCGACAGCCTCACCAACGGCTCCGGACCCGCGGGCAAGGTCAAGCGCCTGATCGAGCCGGCCCACATCGCGGTGATCGGCCACTCCGACGGTGGCGATGTGAGTCTCGCCGTCGTGGCCAACAGTTGCTGTCGCATCCCCGCCGTCAGAGCCGCGGTGATCCTCTCCGGGGCGGAGCTGGCGCGCTTCGGCGGCTCCTACTTCTCCGGCACCGGCGTTCCGCTGCTGGCGGTGCAGGGAAGTGCCGACACCATCAACCCGCCCGGCTGTAGCGCCCAGTTCTACGATCGCTCGCCCCAGCCGAAGTACTACCTCGATGTCATCGGCGCCTCGCACATTGCGCCCTACACGCAGCCGGGGCAGGAGCGTGCGGTGGTCGCGGCGGTCACCACGGACTTCCTGAACCGCTACCTCAAGGGCCGGCAGGCGGCGCTGACGAAGCTCAGACGCAGCGCCAATGTCGCCGGCGTCACCAGCCTGGTCACGGCCAGCACCGTCTCGGATTCGAGCGCCTACTGCCCTGGGGCGCCGTAGCTCCGCCTGTCGCCCGGCTAATATCGTGGGCGCCCGAGTCGCGCGAACGCACTGATCCCGACCCAGCGACTCCCCCACTCTCTTCGTCTTTTCTTAATCCTCGACCCTACGATCTGACCGGATGTCCGTTCTGCGGCGTTCTCGTACCTCCACTCGTCCGAATGCTCCCGGCAATGGGGCCGGTCCACCACCTGTGTGGCCGCCCCCGAGCCGACCCCCGGAGCCCCGCTCACCGCTGCGCCCAGCCACGGCCAGACGCATGTCTCGACGTCGGCGACTCTGGCTCGCGTTAGCCGCCTTCATCCTGCTGCTGTTCCCCGCGATTTATTCGTACACGAACTGGATGCTGATGCCGACGAGCATGTCGTTTGGCATCCGCAGCACTGAGTGGGTGAGATATCGGGTGCCTTTCGGCAACTGGATCATGGACCACATCGAGAACGTCTACTACTCCGCCAACGCACCCTCGAAGGGCGGGCCGCAACTGAAAAAGCTGCCCACAGTCGGGCGCAACCACCGCGGCGGCCCGAGCGGCGCAAAGGCACACAACCAGGCCGCGGCCTGGCCGCCGCGCATCAAGCCGGTGTTCCCGCATCCCCTGCCCGGCGAAGGGGTCTGGAAGCAGGCAGGCCCATCGGTCAACGGTGGCCCAGCGATGCTCCTGACCACCTACCGCCCCGATCCGGCCTATCCGCGGGTCGTCGCATACGTCGCGTGGTTTGACCATACGCGCACGCAGATCGGCTACTACCCGGGCCGCTACGAGCCGCCGCACGCGGCCGTACGGGGGCCGATGATGGTGCCGTATGACCAGCGCTCGCGGCTGATAGCGACCTTCAATGGTGCCTTCACCTACGTGGACGGCCTCAACGGCTCGGCCGACAACGGGCGCACGAACGAGCCGCTCAAGGACGGCAATGCCACGCTCATCGGCTATCGCGACGGTCGCATCGCGCTCGTGAAGTGGGCCGGCGGTCAGAGCGTAGGGCCGAGCGTGGCGTGGGCTCGCCAGAGCCTTGCTCCAATCGTCTGGAACGGACACCTGGTCCCCGGGCTGAACACCGACCCGAACAGCCCGCAGTGGGGGTACACGCTCGGCGGAGTCACCCGTGTCTGGCGAACCGGCGTCGGCATCGACCGCCGCGGCAATCTCATCTACGTCGTTGCGAACGACCAGACCGTGATCTCGCTGGCGCAGCTCCTCCAGCACGTCGGCGCCGTGCGCGGGATGGAGTTCGACATCAATCCTGAATGGCACACATTGATCACCTACAGCCATCGCCAGGGACTCCACCCGAGGATGGTCGAACCTCAGCCGATGCAATCGCGGGACCGCTACCTGGTCCCCGACGACCGTGACTTCTTTGCGATCTACAAGCCGCGCCCCGGCCCGCTGACGGTTCCGTTCAAGTAGACGTTCGTACCCCTCCGCAGTGCGGCGCTAATTAAGCGGATTGGCCGGCGCACATGTGCGCCGGCCCCGGTCCGCACATGTGCGGACCGGCGGGGCCGCGCATGCGTGGCCCCGGGCACATATTTGACTAGGAGGTGGCTACCGACGCCTCCGTGCCCACGTCCTTGTTCTCGGGCACGAACTGATTGGCGATGAACGTCGCCCCCTGGGGGTCGGCGATCACGGTCGTGCGCGCCCATGGTGCGTCGAATGGCGCCACGAGCACGGTGCCCCCCAGTTCGGCCGCCTTCTGCGCGGTCGCCTTGGCGTCGTCCACCGCGAACGTCACATCCCAGTGCGCCGGCGTATCAGGCTGGTCGGAGGGGATCGGCTTGAGGCTCGCGACCACGTCCTCGAAGCCGGCCGAGCCGCCCATTTCAATCACGCGCTGGCGTAGGCCGGGGTTATCGCGCTCGAGATGGTCGCCGTAGCCGGGCAGCGTCCAAAGCTCGAAGCCGCCCGGCAGGATCATCGTTCGCCACCCGAAGACCGCGGCGTAAAAGCGCTTGGCGGCTTCTGCGTCCCGGGTGTTGAGGCCGTTGAAGATCAGCGATCCGGCCTCGTTGACGACGCGCGCGCCCTTGTGGCGCTTCGCCTCCCAGGCGCAGAAGACCGCGCCCTCTGGATCCGCGCAGACCGTCATGCGACCGGCGTCCATGACGTCGAACGGCTCACTGAGCACCGTGCCACCGGCCTCGCGGACCTTCTCCGCGGTCTCGGCGGCGCTCTGAACCGCGATATAGGTGTTCCACATGGCGTGTGGCGGCGCGCCCTCGGGGATCGAGCTGACGGCGGCTACGTCGCCACCGCGGATCCGCCCGATGAAGTAATGGCCGCCTGAGTCCGGCGGCATCGAGTCCTCGAACTCCCAACCAAACAGGTCCGCGTAGAAGGCCAGGGCGGCCTCGGGGTCCGGCTGGTTGGTGTCGACCCAGCAGGGCACACCTGGGATGTATTCCTCTCGCTCCGGCATCGCTGCTCCTTTCGAGTTGCTTGACGGCGCAGACCCTAACCATCATTTAGGTCAGGATCTGTCCTCAACTTCCGAGATGCTTTTCGCCCATGACTGAGACCTCGAGTCGGCTGCTGGCGCTGCTGTCGCTGCTTCAAGCGCGCCGCGATTGGCCGGGCACCGAACTTGCGGAACGGCTCGGGGTGTCCGGACGGACCATCCGGCGCGATATCGAGCGCCTGCGCGGGCTCGGTTACCCCGTCGAGTCGCTGACCGGGCCAGCCGGCTGCTATCGCCTGCGCGCCGGCACCGCGATGCCCCCGCTGCTGCTAGACGACGATGAGGCGATCGCGATCGCGGTCGGGCTTCGGACCGCGGCGCGAACGTCCGTGAGCGGGATCGAGGAGACGGCGGTACGGGCGTTGGTGAAGCTCGAGCAGGTGCTGCCGGCGCATCTGAGCAGGCGCGTCGCGGCGCTCGGTGCGGCCACCATCGCCTCGCCGGTCGCCGGCCCGACGGTCGAGCCGAGGCACCTGACGGTGATCGCGGCTGCCTGCCGCGACAGCGAATGCCTGCGCTTCGCCTACCGCAGCCGCGACGGGGCCCAGACGCAGCGGCTCGTCGAGCCGCACTCGCTCGTCAACCTCGGCCGCCGTTGGTATCTGGTCGCCTGGGACCGCCAGCGCGAGGATTGGCGCACCTTCCGGCTCGACCGGTTGGAGAGGCCGGCTGGGGCCGGCACGCGCTTTTCCCCGCGCCAGCTGCCAGGCCGTGATGCCGCTGCGTACATGGCTCAGCGGATGGCGGAAGCGCCGAACCGCTTCGAGGCGCGGCTCACGCTGCACGCCGCGGCCGAGACGATCGCCCGTCGCGTCCCATCGCATCTCGGCACGATCAGGCCGATCGACGAGCAGCGCTGCGAGTACCGGACCGGCGACGACGACCTCGGCTGGCTCGCGCTGCGGATCGTGATGTTGGGGGTCGACTTCACAGTCCACGGGCCGCCGGAGCTCGCCGAGCACCTTCGGGCCCTGAGCGCGCGACTGCAGCGCGGCGCAGGCTAGCTCGTCTCGGCCAGGTCGTCGAACATCTCCCGCACCCGGTCGAGCACCGCGGCCGCGGTCCTGAGCTCCTCGGCGCTGAAGTCCTTGAGCGACATGCGCCAGCGTGGCTCGTAGCGCGCGCGGCGCTCGTCGATCAGGGCCTGGCCGCGGTCTGTGAGCGAGGTCAGCACGACCCGCTTGTCCTCGGCCGAGCGGATCCGTTCCACGAGCCGCGCCTCGGCCAGCGAATCGAGCATCTCACCCGCGGTGGCGGGGGAGACATCGGCCTGCAAGGCCAGCTCGCGCAGCGAGCGCGGGAGGCCATCGCAGAGCCCGAACAGCAGCCCGTACTGGGCGTAGCTGAGCTCACCCGGCCTGTGCGTCTCGCGTCCCCGGAGGCGGCGAAGGGCCGCGTTGGCGGCCTTGAAGGAGCGGCCGAAGCCTTCCAGCGCCTCGGTGCGGGAGGCCGCCCTGACGCTCATGCCGCCGCCGCCTCGAGCGCCCGCTCGCGATCGGCGGCGACCTCCGCATCCCGCGTCCGGCGCGCCGCACGCTCGGCTCGCAGAAGGATGACCGCGGGCACGATCGCGACGGCTGTCATCGCGGTCGAGGCCCAGAAGGCGGTGCCGTAGGCGGACGCGGCACCCGAGAGGGTATGCACGCCTGACAGCGCACGCTGCAGAATGACCGCGAGCACCGCCGTCCCCAGCGAGCCCCCCACCCGCTGGAGCACATTCAACTGGGGTGTGGCGTCGGCCAGCTCCGAGCGCTCGAGCGCGGCGAACGCGGCCGTCATCGCGGGCATGAAGGCAAAGCCGATTCCCATGCCGCGCACGAACATCACCACCGACAGCCAGGTGATCGAGGTGTGGGCGCCGATCAGGGCGAAGGGAATGGTGGCGACCGTGGTGAGGAAGACGCCCAGCAGCGTCAGTGGGCCGCCGCCCATCCTGTCGGTGATCTTGCCCGCGAGCGGCATCACCACAGCGGCCCCCAAGCCCTGCGGACCGACCAGCAGCCCGGTGTCGATGACGCTCTCGTGGCGGACGTGCTGCCAGTACAGGGGCAGCAGGATCATGCCCCCGAACAGAGCCGCGCTGAGCAGAAACATCGCGATCGAGGCGGTCGAAAACGTGGGCCGCCGATAGAGCCGCAGGTTCAGCAGCGGCTTGGTCGTAGAGAGCGCATGCAGCACGAACAGTGCGATCAGCGCCAAGCCGCCGAAGCCGGGGATGATCACCTTGAGCGAGGTGAACGAGCCGGTCGTCCCGATCTCGGCCAGACCATAGGTCAGGAGGGGGACACCCGTGATCATCAGGGCGAGACCGCGATAGTCGAGCGCGCGGCGCGCCCGCGCCTTGACGGCCGGCAGGATGCGGAGCGCGGTGGCCACCGCGACGACACCGATGGGGACATTGACAAAGAAGATCCAGCGCCAGGAGACGTTCTGCAGGATCACTCCGCCGATCGTCGGCCCGATGATCGGGGCGAGCATGACCGGCACGGCGACGATGCTCATCACCCGGCCCATGCGTTTGGGGCCGGCGGCGTCGGCCATGATCATCTGCCCGAGCGGCAGGATCGCGCCTCCGCCAATGCCCTGCAGGACGCGGAAGACAACCAGCTCGGTCGTGCTGGTCGAGATGCCGCAGAGCATCGAGCCGGCGGTGAAGAGCACCACCGAGATCAGATACACCCGCTTTGATCCGAAGCGCTCGGCGGCCCAGCCGCTGACCGGGATCACCGCGGCCAGTGCGAGCATGTAGCCGGTCACGACCCACTGGATCTGGGCGATCGACGAGTGCAGCTCGCGACCCAGCGTGGCCAGCGCGACGTTGACGATCGTGGTGTCGAGGATCGACATCATCGAGCCGATCACCACGACCGCGCTGATCCACCAGACGTGGGCTTCGATGCGCTCGTGCGAGTCAGTCACGGCGAAGGGCGTAGAGAACGGGAAATTCTTAGGTGCCGAATCATTCGGTGCCTAACTATATCGCAGATGCCTGACTCGGGCTACTGCCCCGGGAGTAGGCGCGGTTCAACCCCTGGGCCGATGACAACAAACCGGCCGTGCGCCATCATCGCCCGCATGCAGTTCACGGTCGATGCCGTTTTTGAGTCCCTGGCCCGTTTCGTGGTGCGCTTCCGCGTGCCGATCGTGATCTTCTGGATCCTCGTCGCGGCCTTCACCAGCGCGACGCTGCCCTCGCTCGGCAGCGAGGTCAACAACAACAACAGCGCCTTCCTGCCGGCAAGTTCACCGAGCAGCAAGGCGGCCAACCTCGCCGCCCCCGTCCTGGGGGGCGGCGCCAATGGCAGGATCAACGCGATCACGATTGTGGCGTCGCGCTCGACGCCGCTTACGGCCGCCGACCTGGCCGCGGTCGCGCGCGCAGCTTCGCTGGCGCGGAGCGTGCACAACGTGCACTCGGTCAGCGAGGCGGGGCTTTCCCCGGACCGCCAGGCCGCGCTGATCCGTGTGCGGGTGCTGCTGAACGCCGGTGACATCAGCAAGGACAAAGCGATCGTCGACGACCTGCAGGTGACATTCCCGCACGCCGGTGCGCCGCCTGGGCTGCAGCTGCACCTGGCGGGCGAAGTGGCCACGGCCGTGGCCAACCAGGCAAGCTCGAACAAGGCCGACAGCCAGGTGCAGCTCTTCTCGCTGCTGTTCATCATCGTCCTGCTGCTGGTCGTGTTCCGCTCGATCCCGGCCGCGCTTGTCACCCTGCTGCCGAGCGCGCTGGCGTTGCTGATCTCGATGCGGTTGATCGGCGCACTCGGGTCCGGCGGACTCAAGATCTCCTCGATCACCCAGGTGCTGCTGATCGTGCTGCTGCTCGGGGCGGGCACCGACTACGGCTTGTTCCTCGTGTTCCGCGTGCGCGAAGAGATGCGCGGAGGGCATGACCCCCACGAAGCGGTCAGGCGCGGCATCGTCAGAGTGGGCGAATCGATCTCAGCTTCGGCCGGGACCGTCATCCTCGCTCTGCTGACGCTGTTGCTGGCGAGCTTCGGGCTCTATCACGACCTCGGCGTGCCCCTCGCCGTGGGCATGGCGGTGATCCTGATGCTCGGGCTGACGCTGCTGCCGGCGCTGCTCGCGATTCTCGGCCGGCGCGCGTTCTGGCCCTCGAAGATCGAGCCCGGGACGGTGCGCGAAGGCGTCTGGGGGCGGGTTGCAAGCCGCCTGGTCCAGCGTCCGGAGGCGACGCTGGCGGTGGGGGTGATCGTGTTCCTCGCGCTTGCGGCCGGCGCGCTCGGCTATCGCTCCTCAGGTTTCGGTGGCGCCACCAAGCCGCCGGCCGGCTCGGACGCCGCGGCCGGGAACGCCGCGCTGGCGAGACACTTCCCGCAGTCGAGCAGCAATCCCGCCAACCTGGTCTTCGCCTATTCGCAGCCGGTATGGAGTAGCCCGGGCCGCCTGGCCGCCGCGCAGGTGTCGCTGCGGCGCTCGGGCCGGTTCACCGCCCTGGCCGGGCCGCTGAATCCGAACGGGACGCCGCTCACGCCCGCGGAGCTAGCGCGGCTCAATCGCATGCTCGGTCCTCCTCAGCGGCTGCCCGTCGTCGAGCCCCCGGGCCAGCCCGTTTCGTCCGCGCTCTACAACGCCTATCGGGCCACTGCCTCCTATGTCTCTGCGGATGGGCGCACCGTGCAGTTCGAGGCCGCCCTGCGCGCGGGGGCTCAGAACACCACCACGGCGATGAATGCGACGCCCAAGATTCGGGACACCGTCGCGACAGCGGCCGCGCGCTCGGGAGCGAGCGCCAACGGCGTCGCGGGCGAAGCCGCTGCCGTCTACGACATCTCGACGACCGCCAACAACGACCTGATCAAGATCATTCCCGTGGCAATCGCGGCGATCGCTTTGCTGCTGGCGCTGGTGTTGCGCAGCCTGGTGGCACCGCTGTACCTGATCGTCAGCGTGGTGATCTCCTACCTGGCGGCGCTCGGCCTCGCGACGCTCGTGTTCATCGAGCTGGGCGGGAACAACGGGATCATCTTCATCCTCCCGTTCCTGATGTTCATCTTCCTGCTCGCGCTGGGGGAGGACTACAACATTCTGGTGATGACCCGCATCCGCGAGGAAGCCCGCCGGATGCCGCTGCGCGAGGCCGTGGTCAAGGCGATCAGCAGGACCGGCGCCACCGTAACCTCGGCCGGAATCATCCTCGGCGGTACCTTCGCAGTGTTCGGGATCATCGGCGGCGGAGGCTCGGACGGCGGCCAGCTGCGCGCGGTCGGCTTCGGGCTCGCGGTGGGGATCCTGATGGACACCTTCCTCGTCCGCACGCTGCTGGTGCCCTCCACGGTGATGCTGCTCGGGCGCTGGAACTGGTGGCCTTCGGCGATGGGGCGCGAACCGCGTCCGGCTGCGCCGCGGCCGCGTGCGCTCGAGCCGGCCGAGTCGCCGGAGGCGCCCTAGGCTAGGGCGCCGCCTCAGTCGCCGTAGCCGTGCTCGCGTTCGTATTCTTCGGCGGCTTCGCCGCCGAAGTCCTCGCGTGGCATCCCCGGAAACTGACCCCTTCCCGCCATTGAGGGGAAGCTCGAGCTGAGCACCGCCGCCCACAGCAAGATCACCACGATCAGGCCCATGATCACCCCGGGGCTGGGCATGACGATCACCAGGACCACCAGCACGATCAAAGCCGCGGCCAAAGTCAGCCCGATCGGCGTCAGCCGCCAGCGGGAGCGCTGATGAGGACGCGCGCGGCGCATGCAATAAGTGTATGCGGCTGCCGCGCCCGCCTAGAATTAGCAGCGTGAGCTCGGCGCTTGCGCTGGTGTTGGGAGTCGGTTCGGGCGTGACCAGCCGGATGGCGTTGGTGGGCGGGGTGGCGGCGGCGCTC
>JAVKSP010000051.1:0-20718 GCA_039583645.1 Solirubrobacteraceae bacterium | reverse complement strand
GCCCGCACATGTGCGGGCCGGAACTGCTTATTTGACCTCGACGCTGGCCCCGGCCTCTTCGAGGTCGGCGCGGAGCTTGTCGGCCTCCTCCTTGTCGATGCCCTCCCGGACCGGCTTGGGTGCCTCGTCGACGAGCGCCTTGGCCTCCTTCAGCCCCAGCCCCGTTGCCGCGCGCACGACCTTGATCACTTGGATCTTCTTGTCGCCGGCGGCCTGCAGGACGACGTCGAAGGCGGTCTGCTCCTCGGCCGCCTCGGCGGCGCCGTCGACGCTCGGGGCAGCCGCGGGGGCGGCTGCGGCCACCGCTGTGGCGGACACACCGAAGGCTTCCTCGAGCGCCTTGATGCGCTCCGAGAGCTCGAGCACCGAGATGCCCTTGAGCTCGTCGATCCACTCTTGAGTGGTGGTCATGCTTCCTCCTTATTCGCCGGCCTGCGCCGGCGGCTCGTCAGATTCAGATTCAGATCGCTCGCCGGCAGGGGGCTCGGCCTCGGCACCAGGACCCTGAGGCGGCTCGTCGGACGGGCCCGCGGGCACAGGGCTCTCGCCCTCGCCTCCGCCGAGCAGTCCTTGTTCGACGATCTGCTGCAGCTGCACAGCCACGCCCGCCAGCAGCGCGTTCAGCGTGCGTGCCAGCCCCGACAACGGAGCCGCCACGACGCCGACCAGCTGGCCGTGCAGGACTTCGCGTGCCGGCAGGCGGGCGATGGCACGCACGTCGTCCGCGCTCAGCGCGTTGCCGTCCATGATCCCGCCCTTGAACTCGAGCCGCCGCAGCGTCCGCGCGGTGTCGTTCAGGGCCTTCGCGGCCAGCGCCGCATCGCCCTCGACCAGGGCCAGCGCCGTCGGCCCCTCGAGTAACGGCTTGAGCGACTCGACGCCCGCCTTGTCGGCGGCCCGCTCGGTCAAAGAGTTTTTCACCACCCGGAACACCGCCCCCGCATCCCTGAGCTTGACGCGCAGGTCGGCGGCTTGCGTCACGGTCAGCCCGCGGTAATCGACGGCGAACACGGCTTCCGCCGCCGATAGCTGGCCGGCGATCTCTTCAACCACTGCTGCTTTCTGGTCTCGGTTCATGGTTCTCTCACTAGAAACGCCCGCACGGTGGCGGGCGTCGATGCACGAGCCTTGCGGCTCATCTATCGAGGCTCGCCTGCTCCGGACTCACGCGCTGTCGGCCGCCGGAGGTCTCGGGCTTTGTCTCGTATCTCGACTCAGTCTACGCGGGCGCCAGCTCCTCGACGATGTCGCGGGTACGGGATGGATCGACCTTCACGCCCGGCCCCATCGTGCTCGCGAAGGTGACCGAACGGATGTAGCGGCCTTTGGCCGCGGCCGGCTTGGCGCGGATCAGCTCGTCGATCACGGCGGCGTAGTTCTCGAGGAGTCTGCGCTCGTCGAAGTCCGTCTTGCCGATCACTAGATGGACGATCGCGTGCCTGTCGGTGCGGTACTCGACCTTGCCGGCCTTCGACTCGGTGACCGCCTTGGCGACGTCATTGGTGACCGTGCCGACCTTCGGGTTCGGCATCTTGCCAGCGGGACCGAGGATGCGCCCGAGCCGTCCCACAACCGGCATCAGGTCGGGAGTGGCGATCGCGACGTCGAAGTCGTCGAATCCGCCCTGGATGCGTTCCGCGAGATCCTCCGCGCCGACCACATCGGCGCCTGCCTCCTCGGCCTCGCGGGCCTTCTCGCCCTGGGCGAAGACCACCACCTTGATGTCCTTGCCAAGTCCGTGAGGCAGCACCACGGTACCGCGCAGCTGCTCGTCCGCGTGGCGCACGTTGAGGCCGGTGCGCACATGGACTTCGACCGATTCGTCGAACTTGGCGCGCTTCAGGTCCTTGACGAGCGCGATCGCTTCGGCCGGGGGGTACTCGTGCTCGCGGTCGAGCCGCTCCCTGGCGTCCACATAGGTCTTTCCGCGTTTGCTCATCAGCGAACTCCTAGGCGACGTCGACGCCCATCGAGCGCGCCGTCCCCGCGATGATCTTGGCGGCGGCCTCCACGGTGGGCGCGTTCAGATCCTTCATCTTCTTCTCGGCGATCTGGCGCAGCTGCTCCTCGGTGATCACGCCGACCTTCTCGCGGTGGGGCTCAGGCGATCCCTTCTCGAGCGTGAGCGCCTGCTTGATCAGCACCGCGGCGGGCGGGCTCTTGGTCACAAAGGTGAACGAGCGGTCCTCGTAGACGGTGATCACTACGGGGATCACCGTGCCCGAGTCCGCCTGCGTCTGGGCATTGAAAGCCTTGACGAACTCCATGATGTTGACGCCGTGCTGGCCCAGCGCCGGGCCCACCGGAGGCGCCGGGCTCGCCTGGCCGCCGACGGCCTGCAGCTTGATCTGAGTGAGGACCTTTTTCATACCTTCTTGACCTGATCGAAGCCGACCTCAACCGGAGTCTCGCGGCCGAAGATCGAGACCAGCACCTTGAGCCGCTGAGCGTCTTCGTTGACCTCCGAGATCTCGCCTGAGAAGTCTGAGAGGGGACCGGAGACCACTTTGACAGACTCGCCGATCGCGAACTGGGCGCGGCTGCGCGGTCTGACCTCGGCCTCGCGGTGCAGCAGGCGATTGACCTCGTCCTGCGTCAAGGGCACCGGCTCGTTTGAGGCGCCGACGAACCCGGTCACGCCGGGCGTGCCCTTGACCAGCGACCACGAGTCCTCGTTGAGGTCCATGTTTACGAGCACGTATCCCGGCATCGTGCGCTTCTCGACCATCACCTTTTGGTTGTCCTTCATCTCCGAGACGGTCTCAGTCGGCACGACGATGTGCCGGACCGCGCGCTGCTGACCGAGCGACACGATCCGGTGCTCGAGGTTGTGCTTGACCTTCTGCTCGTGGCCTGAGTAGGTGTTGACGACGTACCAGCGGAACATGGAGTCCTGAAAGTAGCGATTTATTGGTGATCCGCGGCCGGCCGACGGAAGCGAGTGCTCGCGATGCTTCCTAGAAGTGGCCGCTCAAGACGAACTTGACGACGTGCTGGGCGACGAGGTCGGCGAGGCCGAGGAACACCGCGGCGACGATCACGAACCCGACCACAACTCCTGTCGCCTGCGTCACCTGACGGCGGTCAGGCCATTGCACGCGCTGGAGCTCGCGCCAGCACCCCTCGAGAAAGCCGATCAGCCGAGCCCCGACCCACGGTCGCGGCGCGACCACCGGATGAGGCGCCGGAGCGCCAGCCCCGGCCCCAGACGATCCATCCGTGTCCGGCGGGGCGGGCGGTCCGGGTGTACGCGGCGGCCCTGTGTCGACGGGCTCTACGTCGGACAGCTCGTCGTCGAGCGGCGGCGCGACCTCGCGCGGCTCTTCTTCGCTGAGCGGCGCGTCCTCGGCGGCCCCGACGGCTCCGAGCGCCAGCTGAGCCTCGGCCAGCTCCGCACCGGGAGCGGCGTGCGCGATCGGGTCCGGCGCGCCGTCACCGACTCCGTTGCTGGAGGACTCGAGCTCCGGGCCCAGCGCGCGCTCCGCGCGCACGCGTCCGCTGGCGACGGGCTGGCGGGTGCGTCGGTCCTTTGCACGTTTGCGGTTACGAGCCATGCCTTGACCTCAGCGCGTCTCGCGATGCGCTGTGTGCCGCTTGCACCAGCGGCAGTACTTGCGCAGCTGGATTCGCTCGGGATTGTTGCGCTTGCTCTTGTTGGTCTGGTAGTTGCGGCGCCGGCACTCTTCACACGCGAGTGTCACGGCGATCCGAACGTCTCCACGGGCCATCGCGTCTACCGTGTTGTCGTGATCAGGTCAGTGTCGCGGGCTCAGGGCACGCCTAGGCGCGCCCACCCATCGCGGGGGCCAGTTTAGCGCCCAGGACCCGACTGCTCGCGCGCCTTCTAGCGGTCGACCAGCTCGACCGGCGTGATGGCGAGTTCGAGCAGCTGAGCGCCACGCAGCAACTTGATCGGGATCCTCTGTCCGATCGCCGCCTCGGTCATCGAGCGCTGCACGTCGTCGACCGACGAAATCGGGCGGCCGTCAAGCTCGATCACGAGGTCCTCGACGCGCAGCCCGGCGCGGGCGGCGGGACTGTCCATCGCGACCTCGACGATCTCCACGCCGGAGGGGCGGCCGACCCGGCTGCGCGCCTGGGGCGGGAGTGGTCGCGGGCCGGCCGCGATCCCGATGTAGGCGCGGCGGACGCGCCCGTGTCGCATGAGCGAGCCGATGATCTGGCGCGTGGCTGCGTTGATTGGCACGGCCAGGCCGAGGCCGATCCCGGCGACCGCCGTGTTGATGCCAACCACACAGCCCGAGCTGTCCACCAGGGCGCCACCTGAGTTGCCGGGATTGAGGGCGGCGTCGGTCTGAATCACGTTGTCGATGTAGCGCACCGTTCTGCCCGCGCGCGCGGGAAGCGAACGACCGAGCGCGGAGACGACGCCGGCCGTGACCGAGCCCGCAAAACCGTTCGGATTGCCGATCGCGACCACCAGCTGACCGACGCGGAGAGCCTCCGCGTCGCCCAGGACCGCCGGCGCGAGGGCGTCGCCGTCGGCCCGCAGCACCGCGAGGTCCGAGAGCGGATCGACGCCGACCGTTCGGAAGCTGAGCTCACGGCCGTCGGGGAAGGTGGCTCGACCGCCGGTGCCCGCGTCCACTCCCCTGCGCGAGACGACATGCGCCGAGGTGGTCAAAAAGCCATCGGGCGTCAGCACCACGGCGCTGCCGGCGCCCACCGGCACATAGCCCCCGCGGCTGCGGCGGGTGATGCGCAGGTTGGCCACCGAGGGGGCGAGGCGCTCGGCCACGTCCACGACGATGCGCGAATAGGCATCGAGCGCCTCAGCCTCGATCACGGTGCTCCCTTGGGAGGACATCGCCTCGCCCGCGCCTCAGAAGCTCACGGTCAGCGTGCGCTCCTCGAGCGCGCGCACCACGACTAGCTCGAGTTGGCCGGCAGGGGCGGCGCCGTCCAGTGCTTCGTAGAGGGCGTCGATGCGCTCGATCGGCTTCCCGGCAGCGGCGACGATCAAGTCGCCGCGTTCGAGCCCAGCACGCTGCGCGGCGCTGTCCTCCTCGACCGCGCGGACCAGCACACCCTCGCGCTCCGGGAGACCCACCGCGGTGCGCAGCCTGCGGGCCACGCGGGGCGGCGCGACGGCCACGCCTAGATGCGCGCGGCGCGGCCCTTCGCCGCGGGAGAGACCCTCGATGCGTTCGCGCAGTGCCGCATCAGCGGGGATCGCGAGGATCAGGCCGCCGTCGACGCGGACGGCGTTGATGCCCAGGAGCCGTCCCTCACGGTCGACCAGGGGGCCGCCCGATGATCCCCGCGGCAGGGGCGCGGTGTGCTCGATGGCGCCAGCGATGCGGCGTCCCCTCGGGCCGCGGAAGCTCCTTCCGGAGGCGGATACGAAGCCAGCGGTCACCCTCAGTCCAAGGCCGCCCGGGTTGGCGAGCGCGAACACGGCTCGCCCCAGTGGCGGTGCCGGCTCCTCGCTCCACTCAAGCGGGTCCGAGTCACCGGTGTCCGCTTCGATCACAGCCAAGTCGATGTCTGGATCGATCGCCACAACGCGTCCGCTTGTCCTGCGCTCCGAGGCGAAGGCGAGCTCTACGTGGTCCTCACGATGGCGCCCGCCGCGCAGGCTGTGGGCGGTGGTGAGCACCTGCCCGGGCGCGAGCACGATGCCGGAGCCGAGCGCCCAGCGCCGGCCCAAGCCGACGACGGCCGGACCCAGCTCGCCCGCAATGCGCTGGAGGTCCTCCTCCAGCTGATCTATTGCACTCATTGCTTTCTCCTTCGGTCGGCCGGTCTCGGTCTTCTTTTAGTCCCGACGCCGACTGACATGTAACTTGCAAATAACTAGTTACTACCTTATCACGAGTGGCTGTTCTACGATCCCGCAGGTTGAGCTCGAGCCAGCCCGACGCCGGCGAATCGCGCCCCCAACGCCTCCCCGAGGAGTCGCTCACCGCTCTCTCCGAGGCGCTCGCGATCGTGGGCGATCGCTGGACATTGCAGATCGTCGCGGCCTTGCTCGATGGCCCGCGACGCTTCGGCGAACTCCAGGCCGAGATCGAAGCGATTGCCCCGAATGTGCTCAGCCAGCGCTTACGTCACCTCGAGCAGCACGGCCTGCTGGTGGCCCGCCCCTACTCCCGGCGGCCGCCGCGCTTCAGTTACGAGCTGACCTCCGCCGGCCTCGAGCTGGCGGGGGCGCTGCGGCTGCTCGCGGCTTGGGGCGCACGCGGCACGGAAGAGACCACTCCGCGGCATGGCGCCTGCGGCACGCCGGTTCAAGCACGCTGGTGGTGCCCCACCTGCGAACGTCCGGTGGACGAGGACGAACTCGACGACCTGCACTTCGCCTGAGCGGGAACAATCCCTTGGGTGCGACGCGCCAACGACCTCGAACAGCTCGAGCCGCCAGCTGAGGTCCGATGCTGCGACTGATCGCGGTCGTTGGCTCGATCGGCCTGGCCGACTCACTCAATCCGTCCACGATCTTTCCCGCGCTGTATCTCGCGAGCGGCCAGCACGCACGCCGCGACGTTCTCCAGTTCACGCTGGGGGTGTTCACGGTCTACCTGCTGGGAGGCCTGGTGCTCGCCTTCGGGCCCGGTCAGCTGCTGCTTTCGATCGTGCCCCGTCCCGGCCGCGTCGTGACCTACTCACTCGAGCTGGCAGCCGGCGTCGCGATGCTGGTCGCTTGGCTCTATCTGTGGACTCATCGCGCTCGGTTGTCGGAACGCACAATCCCCGCACCCCGCCGTGCCGGCCGCTCAAGCGCGTTACTCGGCGCGACCATCATGGCCGTCGAGCTGCCGACCGCCTTCCCGTACTTCGCCGCGATCGCCGCGGTCGTCGCAGCCGACGTCAGCCCGGTGAAGCAGATCCTGTTGATCGTGCTGTTCAACGTCTGTTTCGTGCTGCCGCTGCTGCTCATGCTCACCCTGCTCGAGCTGGCCGGTCAGAGGGCCAAGGACCTGCTGGCGCGCTGGCGCTCGAGGCTTGAGTCGCGTTGGCCGGTGGTCCTCGCCATGGTCGCGCTGCTGGCCGGCGTGTTTGTGACGTTCCTGGGCGTGACGGGCCTCGCCAGCCTCGGCCATGGTCACGTTGGCAACTTCTTCAGGCGCTTCAGGCGACGCGTCCTGCATCCCTAGCTCCAGGCCCGCGCCGGGAGCACCACAACCGCCTACAGCTCATATCCTTGCGGCCATCGCGGCCGTGACCTCGCCCAGCTTCGATCCAGCGCTCCTACAGCGACTGCTCGATGGGCGGTATGCGGAACTGCGCGCACAGATCCTCGATGTGCTCGCTCGCGAAGAGTTCGCGCCGCCGACGGCGCTTCCCACTGACGAGTACCGGGAGCTTGTATTCCGGTGGGCCAGGACGCTCGCCGGCGAGGGGCTGACGGCGCCCGGCTTTCCGGCGGCCTACGGCGGGCAGGACGATCCGGGCGCCAACGTCGCGGCCTTCGAGACGCTCGCTTTCGGCGACCTTTCGTTGCTGGTCAAGTTCGGCGTTCAGTTCGGCCTGTGCGGGGGTGCGATCAATCAACTCGGCACCAAGCGCCACCACGAGCGCTACCTACGGGCTATTGCGACGCTCGAACTTCCGGGCTGCTTCGCCATGACCGAGACGGGCCACGGCTCGAATGTCCAGCAGCTCCAGACGACCGCCACCTACGACGCGGAGCGCGATGAATTTGTCGTCGACACGCCGGTCGAGCAGGCGCGCAAGGAATTCATCGGCAATGCCGCCCGCGACGGTCGCATCGCGGTCGTCTTTGCCCAGCTCAGCGTGGACGGCGAAGACCACGGCGTGCACGCCCTGGTGGTGCCGCTCCGCGACGAACAGGGAGGCCTGCTCGAGGGCCTGCGCATCGAGGACGGGGGCGAGAAGATGGGACTCCAGGGCGTCGACAACGGCTTCATCTGGTTCGACCACGTGCGGGTGCCGCGCGAGGCGCTGCTCAACCGCTACGCCGACGTGGGAGCGGACGGTCGTTACACGAGCCCGATCGAGAACCAGAACAAGCGCTTCTTCACGATGGTGGGCACCCTCGTTCAGGGACGCGTGTGCGTCTCCGGCGCGTCGGTTAGCGCCGCCAAGACGGCGCTCACGATCGCGGTGCGCTACGGGCTGCGCCGCCGCCAGTTCGGTCCCCCCGACGGCGACGAGGTGCCCATCCTCGACTACCGCACGCACCAGCGCCGGCTGATGCCGCTGCTGGCTCGGACCTACGCGCTCCACTTCGCGCAGGCCGAACTGCTCGAGCGCTTCCACCGCGTGTTCACCGCCGAGGAGCCCCCAGACCGCGAGCGGCGGGAGCTCGAGGCCCATGCCGCTGGGCTCAAGGCCACGGCCAGCTGGCACGCCACCCACACCATCCAGACCTGCCGCGAGTGTTGCGGTGGTGCCGGCTACATGAGCGCCAACCGCTTCGCCGCACTCAAGGCCGACACCGACATCTTCACGACCTTCGAGGGCGACAACACGATCCTCATGCTGCTGGCCGCGCGCGGGCTGCTGACGAACTTCTCCGAGCACTTCGGCGGCATGAACCCGGCGGAGATGGTCACGTTCGTGGCCGGCCAAGTGGTGGAGACGATGATCGAGCGGCTATTTGCGCGCAAGATCGTGCAGGTGATCGCCGACGCTGTGCCGGCACGGGACGAGAGCCGCAACCTGCTCGACCGCGACTACCAGCTCGACCTCTTCCGCTGGCGCGAGGGTCACATCGTGGCCTCAGTCGCCAACCGCTTCCGTCGCGGCCTCGACGAAGGCTTCGAACCGTTTGAGGTCTTTCGCGCGGTGCAGGACCACGCCGCCAACGCCGCCCGCGCCCACGTGGAGCGCCTGATGCTCGAGGCATTCGTGGGCGCGATCGTGCGCTGCGAAGATCAATCGCTGCGCGCCGTGCTGAGCCTCGTCTGCGACCTCTACGCGCTCCAAAACGTCGAGGCCGACAAGGGTTTCTTCCAGGAACACGGACGCTTGGCCGCGCCACTGTGCAAGGAGATCACGCGGCAGGTCAACCGGCTGTGCAACGAGGTCCGCGGGCACGCCGAGGCGCTCGTCGACGCGTTCGGCATCCCCGACGCGATGATTCGCGCGCCGATCGGGCTCAAAGCACCGGCGTAAGCGCTAAATTAGGCGCCTGATGATCTCCAAGACGCGGTAGCTAGCGCTTCGCCTTTGCACCGTCCTCGGGTCGGTGCGCCCGCGCCCGTCTGTCCGTCTTTGGAGGTTCGTTTTGTCGGCAACATCGCGTATAGCAGTGAGTGCGAGCGAGGTCGTCGCGCCCTCACGTGGGCCCGCGATCAGGCTGGCGAACATCGTCAAGCGCTTCGCCGAGGTGACCGCGGTCGATCACCTCGATCTCGAGGTGCCGGCGGGCGCCTGCTTCGGCCTGCTCGGCCCGAACGGCGCCGGCAAGTCGACGACGATGCGCATGCTCACGGGTCAGGCGGTGGCGAACAGCGGGGAAGTGGAGGTGCTCGGCTACCGGCTGCCCGGCGAGTCGAAGCTCGCCCGGGCGCGAACGGGGGTCTGCCCGCAGGAGAGCAACCTCGACATCGACCTCACCGTGCGCGAGGTGCTCGAGGTCTTCGCCCGCCTGTGCCGGGTGTCGGCGGGCCGCCTCGGCGCTGCCGTGGAGGACGCGCTCAGGCTCGCTGGGCTGAAGGAGCGCGCCGACCATCGCACCGCCTCGCTGTCGGGCGGCATGCAGCGCCGCCTGCTGATTGCCCGTGCCCTGATCCATCAGCCCGAACTGGTGCTGCTCGATGAGCCCACGGTGGGACTCGATCCCCAGGTTCGTCAGGAGATCTGGGCCTTGATCGTGGCGCTGCGCGAGCGCGGCCACACAGTGCTGATGTCGACGCACTACATCGAGGAGGCCGAGCGCCTGGCCGACAACGTCGCGATCATGTCGCACGGTCGAGTCGTGGCCGAAGGCTCGCCGGCGGACCTCGTCCGCGTCCACGCGGGCCGCGAGGTGCTCGACGTGTACGGATCGCGCCAGGCGCTCGCCGAGCTCGAGTCGCGGGCCAAAAGCGATGGGCTCACCACCCGTCGCTCCGGGCCTGCGCTCACGGTGCTCCACGCGGACGGCCTCGACACTCGCTTCGACGGCGGGCGCCGCCGCCCGGCCACACTCGAGGACGTGTTCGTGCTGCTCACCGGGGAGTACGTCGAATGAGGCTCGAGCTGGTCAATCCCCGTCGCATCGAGGCGGCCGCCGTCGGAGCGGTGATGGTCCGTGAGTGGACAGTGTTCACGCGCTTCTGGCGCACGCGCACCTTCTCGGCGGTAGTCGAGCCGGTCGTGATGCTGCTCGCGTTCGGCTTCGGGTTCGGGAAGTTGGTCTCGACCGTGGCCGGCATCCCCTACCTGCAGTTCGTCGGCACCGGGATCGTGGCCACCGCCGTGCTCTTCAGCGCGGTCTTCTCGGCCATGTTCGACTCGCTCTACAAGCGTCGCTACCAGCGCGTCTACGACGCGATGCTGGCCACGCCCGTCGACGTCGACGAGATCGTGACCGGCGAGATGCTGTTTCTCGGCATCCGCGCCGGGGTCTACGGCGTCGCGCCGCTGCTCGTTGCGTTCGCGTTCGGGCTGCCACCGGCGCCGGCGATGGTGCTCGTGCCCGTGGTGGGCGTGCTTACCGGCATCGGCTTCGCCGGACTGGGGATGCTGTTCGCCGCCTTGGCCACCACGTTCGACGGGCTCAGCTACGTCATCAGCGGCGTCGTGACTCCGCTCTTCCTGCTCGCGGGCTCTTTCTTCCCGCTCACGCGCATGCCGGAGTGGCTGCGGATCGCCGCTTACGGCAACCCGCTGTTCCACTGCGTAGAACTGGTGCGCGATTGCGCCTTCGGTCTGCATGCGGGTGCCGACCTGGTGCATGGGGGCGCGCTCGCGCTGTTCGCTCTCATTGCCTGGCGGCTCGCGATCTGGCGCACGCGGGCCCGCCTGATCGCCTAGCTTGCAACTTGACCTGATCCCCTTGAGTAATTAAGTAGGCGCGCATGGAGCGGAGCGGGTAAGAAGGCGCGCATGGAGCACAGCGGGCGCGCGGTGTAGGCGCGGATGGAGGCGCGAGCGGCTCCCCAGGCGGAGAACCTGCGGGACCTGATGCTGATCTGCCTGGCTTTCGGCGCCGGGGCCGTCGACGCGATCAGCTTCCTCGGGCTGGGGCGGGTGTTCACGGCCAATATGACGGGCAACATCGTGCTGCTCGGGCTGGCGGCGGGAAGCGCCGCCGGAAGCGAGGCCACCCGCTCGGCCATCTCGCTGGTGGCCTTCGTGGCCGCGGTGTGCGTCGCCGTCTGGCTCTCACGCCGCGCCAGCCGGGACCACGTCCCAGCTGGCGTGGCGCTCGCGCTCGGACTCGAGGCCGTCGCCCAGGCGGGATTCCTGGTCGCCTGGCTGCTGTCGTCGGCGCGGCCCACCGGCGTGCTTGAAGGGGTCCTCGTCGGTGTCTCGGCAATCGCCATGGGGCTGCAAAGCGGCGCCGTTATACGACTCGGCGTCAGGGGCATCTCGACCACGTACGTCACCGGGACGCTGACGGGGCTGATCAGCGAGATCGTCACCGGGAGGGGCAGCAGGAGGGAGTGGATCCGCCGCGGGCTGGTGGTCGTCGCGCTGCTCGCCGGCGCGGCGTGTTCAGCGGTCCTGTTGGTCTACGAGCGGCAACTCGCGCCAGTTCTGCCACTGGCGATCACGACCCTGATGGCAGTGACTGCGGCCGGGCTCGTGTTTTCAGCCCGAAGTTAGGTTGTTACCTATATTGGGCCGTCATGCCGGGAGATCTCGCCGAGATCCGAGAGCTATTGGGGAGCCGCGCCGCGACCGCGGGGCGCTCGCCCGTCCACCTCAGCGCGACCGACGCCTCGTTCCTGCTGCAGGAGCGCGACGGCGCGCAGATGCATATCGGCGGCGTGTCGGTGTTCGACGGGCCCGCGCCCGAGCACGAAGAGCTGCGCGAACACATCCGGCGACGGCTGATCCTGGTGCCCCGCTTTCGCCAGCGGCTCGCCGAGCCTCCGCTGGCCCTCACGCGGCCGTGGTGGGTCGACGATCCCGAATTCAACATCGACTATCACCTGCGGCGTACTGCGCTTCCGTGGCCCGGCGGCGCTGATCAGCTGAAGGCGCTGGTCGCGCGCGTCTTCTCCCAGCGGCTCGATCGCGGCAAGCCTTTGTGGGAGATGTACCTAGTGGAGGGGCTCGAGGAGGAGCGCTTCGCGCTGATCACCAAGGTCCACCACGCGCTCGTGGATGGCATCTCGGGTGTGGACATCGCGAGCGTGATCATGGACGTCAAAGCCGAACCGGCGGACATGGACCCCGCGGCGCTGCCGTTCGAGCGCCACCCGGCGCCCTCGCGGGCCGAACTGCTCGTGCGCACGGTCGCCGAGACTGCCAAGACACCGCTCACGCTTGCGCACTATGCCGCCGGCGGCGCCCTGTATCCGCGGCGGCTCTCGCGCGCGGCGACGCGGGTCACGGCCGCGCTCGGGGCGATGGGCTGGGAGCTGCTCAACCCCGCGCCGAGCCTCCCGCTCAACGGGCCCATCGGCCCCCACCGCCGGTACGAGGGCCGGGACCTCAGCTTCGACGAGGTCCACCGCATCAAGCAGCGTTACGACGCGACCGTCAACGACGTCGTGCTCGCCGTGGCGACCGGGGCGCTGGCCGAGTGGTTGGAGGCGCGCGGGGTGCGCACAGAAGGGCTTGATCTGCGGGCCCTGGTCCCCGTCAATCTGCGCGGCGACGAGGAACGCGGACTGCTCGGCAACCGTGTCGCGCTGCTGCGCGCGACGCTGCCGATATACGCTTCGGACCCCGAGCAGCGCCTGAAGCTGGTCCGTGACGAGATGCAGCGCGCCAAGCGCTCGCGTCAGCTGATGGCGGCCCAGACGATCATTGGACTGAGCGACTTCGCCCTGCCGACGGTCCTGGCTCAGGCCTCCCGGCTCAACTTCTCGACGCGGCTCTTCAATCTCATCATCACCAACGTTCCCGGCCCGCAGTTTCCGCTCTACCTGCTGGGCCGAGAGCTCAAGAGCATCGCGCCGGTTGCGTTCCTGCCTAAGGGCCACGCACTGTCGATCGCGGTCTTCTCATACAACGGGCTGATCACGTTCGGGCTGCTCGGAGACTATGACCGCATGTACGACCTTGAGACGATCGCGGACGGGCTCGGGCGCTCGCTCGCCGAGCTCGGTCAGCCGGCCGCCACCGTCGCCGGGGATGGCCACCGGCGCCGCCCGGCGTCCCGCTCGCCCCGCTCGACGAGCCGCAGAGCTTGACCGGCCGCGCTCTCGGCGACCAGAGCGCTTCCGACGTCTCTTACCAAGTCTCAGGGTGCTCTTGGACGGACCTCACCGACGTCGGCGACCCTTGTCTACGAGCTGATCAAAGCTCCTAGACAAGCCCGACTAAGGAGGGACCAGATGACCCTGATAATCGTTTTGAACGCGGTGCTCTGCTTCGGCGTGATCGTCGCAGTGGCCAGCCCACTGCTGTGGGCGATCTTCACCCAGCACCAGGATCATGCCCTAACTGCGGCCGGCCCCGCGCATCTCGCTCGCGTCAGTACGCGCCCTGAGCGGGCTCCCGCGCGCCGCCACCGCCCCGAGGTCGCGGTCGCTTAGGTGACGCTTTCGCGCTCTTTGAGAACAAGCTCCAGCTCCAGCTCGTCGCGGATCGGAATGCCGTGCTGGCAGACGAGCGAGATACTGGGCTTGATGCGCCGGGCCTCCTCGATCGCGCCCGCGTGCACGGCGGCGAGCCGCAGGCCGCGGCGTTGGTAGAAGCGAAGCGCCCGCAGGTTGTCGTTCGTGGTGATCAGCCACAGGCGCCGGCACTGCCTGCGGACCGCTTCGCTCAAGACGGCCTCGAGCAGCGTGGTGCCGACGCCCTCTCCCTGCCTGAAGGCGTCCATCGTTACGAGTTCACACTCCTGATCGCGAACCTCGAAGGTGGCCAGCCCCACCCGCTCGCCGTCGGCTTCGGCCACGAGCGCCGGCAGCCCTGCCGCGTTGTGTACGCGGCCGCGGGACACGATCTCTGAGGAGCCCCACAGTCGGCCAGCTGCTGCGCGACCCAACTGCGTTCATCGGCCCGCAGCGGCCGGACCTTCGGCCCGCCATCAATCAAGGGTGGCGCCAGGTTTGGGGGCAGACATGCTCGTCGCATTCTCGCCTCTGGCGAGGGGACTGCGCGAGCATGCGCGCATGAAGCTGTCTCAGGCCCGGCGTGGACGTTCGCGACCGTAGGCAGGTATGCGACCGCGGTCGCGTTCCTCGACGGGGCGGGGCCGGCCGCGGTCGGCGCGATTCTCGGTGCTGCCGTACCGCTGGCTCGCGCGCTGAGCGAGGTGTGGCAGTTCGGCGTCCTCGCCGCCGCCGCGGTGCTTGTCCTGCTTTTGCGGCGCGGAGTCGTCGAGACCCTGATCATCGCGGGCGTCATCGGCGTCATTGCGAGCCTGGTCGGCGCACCACTGCCCTGACGGGCCGACATGCACCACCCGCGCCACGTGGATAGCCGCTTACACGCAAGACTGTCCATCGGGCCGATGCCATCGTTGGCGCGGTCACCAAGGATTCCTGCTGATGGGCGCCAAGCTGATCATCTCCTACGACGGGACCCCGAACGACGACGACGCCCTCGCTTTGGGGAAGATGCTGGCGGGGGCCGGCTTTACTCCCGCGCTGGCGTATGTGCGCCACTCGCGGGAGTTCGACGCGCACAGAGAGGAGATCGCTCAGCACGACGCCGAGCAGCGCCTCGAGCGCGGCGCATCGCTGTTGGGCGACCCGGAGCTCGCGCGCCATATCGTGATCGGCGGCTCCACCGGCGAGCAGCTCGAGCGCCTGGCGGAAAGCTTCGGCGCCACCGTGGTCGTGTTCGGCTCCGACTACCGGACGGCACCGGGCCACGTCGAGCCGGGCACCTCAGCCCAGCACCTCCTCGAAGGCGGCGCGGTCGCGGTCGCGATCGCGACCGCGGGTCTTCGGACCAAGCTGGGCGGGGCGATCCGCTCCATCGCCGTGCCACTCGCCGGCCCTAGGAACGACGTCGCTCGCACGACGGCACACGCGCTCGCCCAGGAGCTCGGCGCCACCGTCGCCAGCTCGCCAGGCGAGCCGGTCGACTTGATCGTCGTGGGCTCGCAGCCTGGCGCACCGCAAGGCCACGTCGTGATCGGCGGCGATGTGCGCACCGAGCTGAACAATGCGCGCAGCCCGGTGCTCGTGCTGCCAGCTGAGACCCCGCTCGGGCCCTGAACCGCCGCCTCGACGGACTGATCGTCGGCGGACAGTTATGGTGCGCCGATGGTTGAGGGCGTCCTCGATTGGGATGAGTACCGGGCCTGGTACCGGCTGGAAGGTCCCGCACCGGCAGACGACGGCAAAGCGCCGCTCGTGATCCTTCACGGCGGCCCAGGCGCCGCCCACGACTACGTGGCGTCGATCGCGGAGCTCGCCGACTCGGCGCATCGCCCATGCGTGCTGTACGACCAGCTCGGCTGCGGCCGTTCCCAGCATCTTCCTGACGCGCCAACCGAGTTCTGGACGGTGGACTTGTTCCGCCGTGAGCTCGTCGCTCTGGTCGACCACCTCGGGATCGGCGGGCGCTATCACGTGCTCGGGCATTCCTGGGGCGGCATGCTCGGCATGGAGCATGCCCTGGAGCACCCTCGTGGACTCCGATCTCTGGTCGTCTCTAACTCCCCGGCTTCGATGGTCCTGTGGGTCGAGGAGGGAAACCGGCTGCGGAGCCTCCTGCCGCTCGACGTACAGGAGACGCTCACCCGACACGAGGCCGGGGGGACCACCGACAGCGATGAGTACGAACAGGCGGTGATGCGGTACTACGAACGCCACCTCTGCCGGGTCGTCCCGTTCCCGCAGGGGCTGCAGCGCAGCTTTGCGCAGCTGGCCGAGGATCCGACGGTGTACCACGCGATGAATGGCCCGAGCGAGTTCCACGTCATCGGCAGCTTGAAAAACTGGGACATCACTCCGCGGCTCGGCCAGCTGCGCCGGCCCGTGCTGGTCATCTCCGGCGAACACGACGAGGCGACCCCAGCCGTCGTCAGTCCCCTGGTTAAGGCTCTCCCCGATGGCCGCTGGCATTCGCTCGAGGGTTGCAGTCACACGCCCCATCTCGAACAGCCGGGGCGCTACCTCGAACTCGTCGAGACCTTCCTCGCCGCGCGCGACTGACTGCTAGCGCGTTGTCCGGTGCTAGCGCGGGCGGCTACCGACCGGTGCGGTCGCGGTGCTTGCACCCCGGCCAACAGCACGGCCGGCGCTGGCCCTCCTCCAACTCCTCCTGGGTGCGCCGAATGCGACGCTCCCGGGTGGGCGCCTGCTTGGCTTCCTCGACCCAGCAGATGAACTCGTTGCGGGCTAAGGGCGTAATGTCCCTCCACGCCTCGAGCGCAGTGGCGTTGGCGACCAACGCGTTGCGCAGGTCCGCGGGCAGCTTGTGCACGACGCCCCCGGGGACTCTCTGACTGCGCATGGTGCCCATGCTAATGAGCCGCTCGAAGGCTCAGTTCCACGGCTCTAGGTTGACTCAGCTCGGCGGCCACGTGCCCAGTGGCCGGCCGATTTCCCACTCATGACCGAACGGATCGACGACGCGCCCAAGGCGCCAGCTGTGCTCATTGGCAACGTGCGAGATCTCGGTCGCGCCAGCGGCGACCGCTTGTGCTACGAGCAGTTCGGGGTCTTCGACAACAAGGAGCATCCGCGCGGTTGCGCCGTCGATTTGCTGCGGGCTTAGCCGTTTCATCTGGGGGCTTGAGGCCGCGACCCAGAACATGGCTCCGGACACGCTCAGCTGCGCCACGATGTCATCGCCCTCGCCGACCCGGTGCAAAACCACCGCGCCAAACGCGGCTCGGTAGAAGGCCACAGCTTCACTAGCGCGATCGAACCACAGCTCCGGCTGGATGCTTGTCATCTCGGGTGTCACCCGGTACCGATGCTCGACGCTTCAGGACGTACGCTCCCGCGCGTCAGCTCTGGCAGGCGTAGGAGCATGGCCGTGAAGACCAGCAGCCAGACCGCTAACGCGACCCACACCCAGACCTTCGCGAAGTCCAGGATCCCGGAGATCTGGCTGAGCCCGCCGACAGTGAAGCTGCAGACCGCGTACATCCCCAGCGGGAAGACGGTCGACCAGCGGCGCACGTTGTAGGACAACCTGGGCCGCACAATCTCTGCGACCAGGAGCGCGGGCAGCCAGGCAAAGGTCAGACACCAGTGATCGCCACCACCGACCAGAAGCTGGCGGAACTGGAAGCGGCTCAGCACGAACACGTAGAAGCACAGAGCGAGCCCGAACGGCGCCAGCGCCGCGTAGACGAGCCAACCGGCGCGCGACGAGTAGGCGAGCGTCGCGGACAGCAGCGCCAGCGATTCCGGGGCGACGGCGAGGATGAAAGAGGCGCCGATCGTCGGCGTCTGCCAAACCTATGCGCCTCCAGCAGCGGGGTGCGCGCTCGACGCGCGGTCCCCGCCGACCCGCCCGGCCCGGTCGAATCCGCGCTCAAAGACGCCGCTCCCGCGTGATCATCGTCGCTGAAGACCTTCCACCGCGATCAGGCACCCGGCCCGGTCGGGATCCTTTGGCACAAAGCTCAGAAGTCGTGCCGAGGGGGCGAGCGCCTCGATCAGCCCATGAGTCAGCCCTTTGTGCAGCGCACACACAATGGGCTGGTTCTCACGCACCGCGTCCCGGTAGGGGCAGTTCCCAAGCGTGAACACCGTCTGCCCGGCGTGGCCGTGTTGGCGCTGCGGAGCGAATCCGAGCGCGGTAAGGGTACGGCCGATGGTCTCGTCGGCCTGTGGAGTCCCGCCCGCGGGCACGAGCTCACCTCCCAGCTCCCGCCCGGCCCGTTCCACCTCGCGCAGACGCACGGGACGCGACGGGATGCTGCGCGCCAGCCAGCGGGCAAGCAGCCCGTAGGCGTCGGGAGGATCTCCTCCGGGAAGGGCATCGGGCGCAACCTGCCAGCCATACCGCGGGCGGCCACGAGTTTGAGACAACGGCTGGCGTGAGACCAGGCCGGCGCTTCGCAGGCGCTCCAGATGCACCCGTACTCCGCTTGGGTGCAGCCCCAGCTCCTGCGCCAACTCCGCGGTAGCCACCGGCTGAGCGTGCGTCGCAAGCCGCTTGAAAAGGCGGGCGCGAGTCGGCTGGGCCAACGCGTCACTGGGAACGGCAGCCGCGGGAGCCACGGACTGAAGCTTCTCACAGAGTCCCTCAGCAGACGACACCGTGATGATATTTTCCTAGTCTGGCTCGCAAAAGCCGTTTCTGATGGAGGACCCAACACCGTGACCTATGTGATCGCAGAGCCGTGCATCGGAACGAAGGACGATTCGTGCGTCGAGGTCTGCCCGGTGGACTGCATCCACCCCACTCCCGATGAACCGGACTACGCCGACGTCGAGATGCTTTACATCGATCCCGAGGAGTGCATCGATTGCGACGCCTGCGTCGAAGCCTGCCCCGTGGACGCGATCTTCCCGGAGGACCAGGTGCCCGCGGAATGGCAACGCTTCATCGAGCTGAACGCGGCCCACTTTCGCGACCGAGCGGCGTAGGCAGGCTGAAAGCGGCGCGACGCGGGCGAGGGGCCCCGCGAAGCTGACCTATCGGACCCGTGCGCGGACGATTGCCGAGCCGGCGTGCTCGTGCACGCGGTGGATCTCGCGGATCTCGATTTGCTCGAAGCCGGCATCCGCAAGGGCATGCTCGAATTCGACGCGGGTGAGCGCGCCGGCGATGCAACCGGTCCATTGCTGCATGTCGGCGCGCGTGGATTCCTCCATGTCGGCATCGGCGATCACGTCGCTCACAGCAAATCGGCCACCCGAACGGAGCACCCTTGCGGCCTCGGCGATGACACGGCGCTTGTCCGCCGACAGGTTGATCACGCAGTTCGAGATGACGACATCGACGCTGCCGTCGGGCAGCGGGATGTCCTCGATATAGCCCTTGATGAACTCGGCGTTCTCGATGCCGGCCTCGCGCGCGCTGGTGCGCGCGAGCTCGAGCATCTCGTCGGTCATGTCCAGTCCAATGGCTTTGCCGCTGGGGGCAACGCATCGCGCGGAGATGAGCACGTCGGCGCCAGCGCCAGAACCGAGGTCGAGCACCGTCTCGCCCACGTGCAGATCGGCGACTGCGGTCGGTACTCCGCACCCGAGCGAGGCGAGTACCGCTCCCTCCGGCGCCCCTTTCTGGTCGCTCTCGGCATAGAGCGATGAGCCGAATGCGGCTTTGTCAGCCGCTGGGCTACAACGCGGGGCCTGGGTGGCGGCCGCCTTGGCGGCCGTCGCGTATTTCTCCCGAACCGCTTCCCGAACGTCCCTTGCACTTGTGTCCAAGCTGGCAGCGGCCGGGTTGCAGCCGCATCCGTCGGCGTGGGCTTCGCCGCAGCACGAGGACTTGTCGGAGGGCGCGCAACAGGTCTCCTGTGCCTCCGGCGCGCAGCAGTCGTTGGTCAGCGCAGCCATGCAGACAGCCCCGCCAGGGCGTCGGGGATGACGTAGTAGTAGGCCCACAGCCCTTGCCGTTCTGAGCCGACGATGCCGGCGTCGCGTAGCACCTTCAAATGATGCGAGACGGTGGGTTGGGAGAGCTCGAACAGCGGCACGAGCTCGCACACGCACACCCTGCCGGCGTGCTTTCCCAGCACGTCCACCAGCTGCAGGCGCACCGGATCGCCGAGCGCCTTGGCGACGGCCGCCATCCGCACGGCCTGATCGCGCTCGACATCGGGATAGACCACGGGCTCACAGCAGCGCTCCCCCGCGGGGCGCTTGACCTTTGGTGCCAGCTCCAGATCGACAGCCATCTATATACATATATCGATTGAAGTTACGCCTGTCAATGCATACGCTTTGCGGACCGCTATGGACCGCTCGCTAAACTTGGCGCGGCGCACCGGCGCCGAAGCGCTCGCTGCGTTCGGCCTGGTCTTCGCGGGCTGCGGTGCGATCATCGCCAACCAGCGTTACCACGGCGCGCTCGGCACGGTCGGCATCGCGTTCGTGTTCGGGCTGATCATCATGGTCATGGTCTACGCCACCGGACACCTCTCCGGCGCGCACATCAACCCCGCCGTGACGATCGCATTCACCCTCACCCGCCAGTTCTCGCCGCGCGACGCGCTCGCCTACGTGGCGGCTCAGCTGAGCGGCGCGACGCTCGCGGCGCTGGTGCTGGCAGGCGTTTGGACGGACAAACCCGCACACCTCGGCGCGACGGTGCCCACCGTCTCGGCAGGCAGCGCGCTCCTTTACGAAGCCATCCTCACGGCGCTTCTGATGTTCGTGATCATGGCCGTCGCCACCGATACTCGCGCCGTCGGCGCAGCTGCAGCGATCGCGATCGGTGGCGTGATCGGACTGGACGCCCTATTTGGCGGCCCGGTCACCGGCGCGTCCATGAACCCCGCCCGCTCCTTCGGACCCGCGCTCGTCTCCGGCAACTGGCACGACCTCTGGGTCTACATCGCCGGCCCCGTGCTAGGTGCCGCCGTCGGCGCGTTTGCCTACCAGTTCGTCCGCGGTGAACACCCACCAGCCGGCCAAGAAGCCGAACCCGAGCCGGGGACCGATGGCGCACGTTCTGTTCGTCTGCCTGCATAACGCGGGCCGCTCGCAGATGAGCCGAGCGCTGTTCGAGCAGGCCGCCGGCGGCCGCCACACCGCTGCGTCC
>JAVKSP010000050.1:0-21048 GCA_039583645.1 Solirubrobacteraceae bacterium | reverse complement strand
AAAAGAGCCGCGACCCCAACAACCACAGGGGATCGCGGCCACCCAACGCCGGCGATTTACGGGGAACTTCGGTCTAGGCATCGCCGGGATTTCTGGCGAGTAGCCGGCCCGGGTATCGTGGGCTTCAGAGCGCGTTCGAGCGCGTTCGAGCGCAGAGACCATGACCAAGCTCGTCTGCCAGCAGCTTGCGCCGCGCATCGCCGATCTGGACGCCAACCGCGAGTTGGCAAGCGCGGCGATCCGCTCAGCGGTGGATGCGGGCGCCGACATCGTCCTGCTTCCGGAGCTGACGACCTCGGGCTACGTGTTCGAGTCGCCCGAGGAGGCGCGCTCGGTCGCGGTCACCGCGGAGCATCCGCTGTTCGCCGAGTGGGCGGCGGAGGCTGCCGGCGGTGAGGCGGTCGTCATCGGCGGCTTCGCGGAGCTCGGCGCCGACGGTCTGGTCTACAACAGCGCCGCGATCGTGGACGGCTCGGGCGTCCGCGGCGTGCACCGCAAGACGCACCTGTGGGATCGCGAGAAGCTCTTTTTCGAGCCGGGAGGCGAGCCGCCGCGCGTCTTCGACACCGCAGCCGGCCGGGTTGGCGTCCTCGTCTGTTACGAGCTCGAGTTCCCGGAGCTGACGCGGATGCTGGCTCTTGCCGGGGCTGAACTGCTCGCGGTGCCAACCAACTGGCCGCTGATGGAGCGCCCGGCCGGCGAACGGCCAGCCGTGGTGACGATCGCGATGGCCACGGCTCATGTCAATCGTGTCTTCGTGGCCTGCTGCGACCGCACCGGCACGGAGCGCGGTCAGGAATGGACCGCCGGCACGGTCGTCATCGATCAGCTGGGCTGGGTGCTCAGTGAGCAGAGTGAGGTCGGGCCCGCAAGCGCAGAGGTCGAGCTCACGCTCGCCCGCGATAAGACGCTGACTCCACTCTGCGACGCGTTGGACGACCGCCGCCCGGAGCTGTATCGAGGGCTTGCGACCTAGCGTCGCGACGCCTTAGCGTCGGCGTTGGGATGCCCCTCTCAGTCGCGCTCGGGCGGAGCCCAGGCGCGGCTGAAGGGGCATTCACGCCGTTGCGCTATTCCGACGACGTCCCGTAGGTCGCGATCTCCTCCTTCTCCTTGGAGGAGAGGTCCTCCGGCACCTCGCCCTGCTCGCGTTTGGCGGCCTGGACCTGCTCCTGGATCTCGTCCACGACCTCCGGGTTCGCGAGCGTGGAGACGTCGCCCACGTCCTGGAAGTTGGAGATCCCGGCGATCACGCGCCGCATGATCTTGCCCGAGCGGGTCTTTGGCATGTCGGGCACGATCCACACGTTCTTGGGCCGTGCGATCGCGCCGATGTCCTTGACGATCTGCTGCGAGACCTTGTCGGCCATCTCCTGGCCCGCCTCGTAGCCCGGCCGCAAGGAGACGTACATCTCGACGATCTTGCCGCGCGTCTCGTCGACGACCGGCACGGCCGCCGCCTCGGCAATTCCGTCGACCTCCGTCGCGGCCGACTCGAGCTCCTTGGTCCCGAGCCGGTGGCCGGCGACGTTGATCACGTCGTCTATGCGTCCCAGGATGCGGAAGTAGCCATCCTCGGCCTGGACTGCGCCGTCTCCGCACAGGAAGGGCCAGTCGTGCCAGTCCTTGCTGTTCTTGTCTGAGTACTTGGCGTAGTAGGTGTCGATGAAGCGCTCGTCCTGACCCCACACCGTGAGCATCCTGCCCGGCCAGGGATTGCGGATACAAATGTTGCCCGCCTTGCCCGAGCCCTTGGGGATCTCGTTGCCGTCCTCGTCGTAGATCACCAGCTGGATGCCCAGCGCGGCGGGGCCGCAGCTGCCCGGCTTCATCGGCTGTAGCCCCGGCAGCGTGGAGCCGATGAAGCCGCCGGTCTCGGTCAGCCACCAGGTGTCGGTGATCGCGGCCTTCTCCTTGCCGACCACCTTGTAGTACCAGCGCCACACGTCGGGCTCGATTGGCTCGCCCACGGTGGTCATGCATTTGAAGTGGTAGTCGTACTTCTCGGGTTCGTCGGGCCCGACCTTGCGCAGCATGCGGATCGTGGTCGGCGCAGTGTGGAAGATGTCCACGCCGAGCTTCTCGGCGATCCGCCAGGGGCGCCCGGGATCCGGATGGGTGGGCGTGCCCTCGTACATCACGGTGGTCGTTCCGAGCGCCAGCGGGCCGTAGACGATGTACGAGTGACCGGTGATCCAGCCGATGTCGGCAAAGCACCAGTAGGTGTCATCCGGATGGATGTCCTGGTAGTACTTCGACGTCCCGGTGACGTAGCTCATGTAGCCGCCGATCGAGTGCTGGGCGCCCTTCGGCCGGCCGGTCGTCCCGCTCGTGTACATCAAGAACAGAGTGTCCTCGGCGGCCATCGACTCGGGGTCGACGTCCTGTCCCTTGTAGTCGGGGAGCAGCTCGTCGATGAAGTAGTCGCGGCCCTCGACCATCTCCGACTCGGAGTGGTACTCGCCGGGAATTCGCCGCCACACCAGCACCTTCTCGACCTCGACGCCGTCCTTCTTCGCCGCCTCGATCGCCTCGTCTGCCTTCTGCTTGTGGTCGATCAGCTGCCCGCCGCGGTAGTAGGAGTCGATCGTGACGAGGATGGTGCTCTTGGCGTCGGCCATACGCTGACCGCACGCGCCGCCGCTGAAGCCGCCGAACACCTCGGAATGGATCACGCCCAGACGCGCACAGGCGAGCATCGAGACGGGCAGCTCGGGCACCATCGGGAGATGGAAGGTGATCCGATCTTGCTGCTTGACGCCGCAGAAGTCGCGTAGCAACGCCGCGAACTCGTTGACGCGGCGGTGGAGATCGGAGTAAGTGATCTCGACAGGCGCGTCGTCCTCAGGCTCCGGCACCCAGATGATCGCGTTCTCATCACCGCGGCTCTCAAGATGCCTGTCGACGCAGTTGGTGCAGGCGTTCAGCTTGCCGCCCACCCACCACTTGAAGAACGGTGGGTTGCTGGTGTCGACCACCGTGTCCCACTTCTTGTCCCAGGTGAGCATCTCTGCGTAGTCGACGAAGCAGTCCGGGAAGTTCTCGGGGGCGAACCGCTCGAGGATCTCCTTGTCGTTGGCGTTGGCCTGCTTGGCCATCTCCTCGGGCGGCGCGTAGTACTCCTCCTCCTTCCAGTGGACCGCGATCTGAGACTCGGAATACTCCTTCTCCTCCTGCCCCACGGTCCCCTGTGCCGCGTCAGCCATAGAACCCTCTCCTTTCATCCGGGCACCACCCGGGCGCCGGCCGGATGGCCGGCGCCGGGGGTTCCGTAAAAAGTGCTACTTACGTTTTACTACTTCGAACTAGGGTCTACCCGGATTTAAGCCCGGCGTAGAGGGACGACGGGCAACATGATGCGGCCGAAGGTCGAGTTGACCACCGCCGCAAACGAGGCGTACCAGGCCGCGATCGCCGTAGCGACTCCGACCCAACCGCCGATCTTGATCGTGCTGTTGATGACGCTGTGGGTGCCCGCCAGCGCCGAGTTCCCGATACCGAGCAGGATGTACGTCGCGGTCAGGAGCGCAAACACGAGCGCCACAGATCCCGTCGTGCGCAGCGAGGCGATGAACATGTACCCGGTGAAGATCCCCCACATCCAGAGGTACAGACCGAGACCGCTGAAGACCTCCGTCGGGGTGTTATGGGCGACCGATTGGACGATGAAGTAGAACGAGATCCAAAACGCTCCATACGAGCAGAATGCAACCGCTCCGAACGTGTTGCCGGTCCGGAACTCCCAGATCCCGGCCGCGAACTGCGCGATCCCGCCGTAGGCGAGCGCCAGCGCCGCGACCATCGGCAGCAGGCCGCCGCCCGGTGCCGAGTGCGTGCCCACGATCCCGGTGTTGATCAGGCTGAGCATGAACGTGGTGCCCGCGAACCCCGCGAGCCCCAGCGGTCCCGGATCGGCCGGTGCCCACCACCCCGCGGTGCGGCCACCGGTCGGCTCCACCGCGGCGCCGCCCGGCGCCGGCGCCACGTCAGCTTCGCGGCGAACCGGCTCACCTGGCGCTGCTCCGGCTCCATAACTGGCTTCCATATGGCCTCCTCCTGGTTGGTTAGGGCATGAAAGCGGGCGCGACAATTGCACGCGCAATCACATGCGCAAGCGCGGGTCGGCGAACGGCCGCCCTATCGCGCTAAACGGCCGCTCGCGCCTGCCGGACGGCGGCCGCTCGCGAACCTGAACGGCAGGTCCCCTACCGACGCCGCTTGCGCTTGCGCTTGGCCCCCGGGCGTGCCGCACCGGTCCGGGCGGCGCCGTCTTTGCCCTGTGCCGAGCCGCCGCCGCGGCCAGCGCCGGCTGTGGCTTGCGCCGGGACCGCGTCGCGCGTGAGCGCCGGCGCCCGGGCGGCTCGCGCGCGTGCCTGCTGCTCGCGCACTTCGGCGGCGGACGGCCAGCGCTCGGCCTTGCCGCTCCGCCACGCGGGTGGCACGCCGCTCGGCCAGCGTCCCGAGAGCAGGTACGCCACCGCCGCCAGCCAGTAGAACTGGACGATCGGGATGGGGGTGATCACGAACAGCGTGAGAACGCCGCCGATGATCCCCAAGAAGCCCAGAAAGCGCGTCAAGAGCCCCGCTCTCATCGCGTTCAGCGAGGTCATCACGAACGCGACTGCGAGCAGCAGTTCGCCCAGGTAATCCATGATCTGGAAGGCGCTGAGTGCGGGGGAGCTCATGAGGTGCTGGGCCTGCGGATAGGTCTGGGCGCCATGGCTCACGAACTGCGAGGCGACCGAGCCGTAGCTGATGACGTAGCCGAGGATGCCGATGCCCGCCAGCGGCGCGCCGACCAGCGCGATCACCCCGACGTACGCGGGAATCTTGCTCTCGCGCGCGCGTGTGCAATCGAACAGGAAGCGCAACGTCCACCCGAGCGCCAGCCAGCCGATCGCCTCGATCGCCGCGCCGACCAGATCGAGTCCGAAACGGCGGTGCTCGAAAATCAGCCCGACCGTGAGCTCGTTGACGTTCGCGTGAGGACCCGCCAGCTGCAGCACAGCTGAGACGATCAGACAGATCGCCGCCACGGCTGCGATGAGCGAGTGGCGCGTGCGCACGCGGGCCTCGTACTGCAGTCGTTGCTCGACGGCCATCGGCCCAGTGTAGGGCCGTGCGGCTGCCCTTCGCCTGCCACCGCGCGCCGCTAGCATTGGAGCCATGGAGGGCGGCGGCCTCGGTGATCTGTTTGGCGATCCGGACGAGCTTCAGCGCCGCCTGGGTGAGTTCGCGGAACAGATGCAGGGCGCTCAGCGGCTGGCGTGGGCTGACAACGCGATCAAGCTCGCCGTCGACCTCACTGTCGCTGCGATCAACCGGGCGAACATCCAGGGCACGACCGAGCAGCAGGCCGAGCAGCTCCGCGCCGTGATGGCCACGATCTTTCCCGAGGCCGTCACGCTCGTGCGCGAGGCCCGCTCAGGCCTGCAGTAGCGGCGCCACCGGCCGTCGCGCCTCAGGTCGCGGCGGGCTTCCGGGCGCGTCTATTCGCCAGCGTAAATCTCGGTCCAGGGATGCGTTTCGCTCTGAGACGGACATGCCCTGTTGCCGACGTCCACGCCGCCGGTGTTGAGGACTTGGCTTTGGTCGAAGTAGGCCAGGCTCTCATCGTTGACAACCACGTACACCAGCGGGTAGATCCCATCGGCCAGGGATGAAAGGTGCAATCTCCAATCGCGACTGTCACCTTCGTGACGGTGATGTTCTCCTGGGCGGTGTTGACGATCCTGATCGCGCCCGAGTCGTATCGATCCGCGCCCTTGTTGGTCTTCGGGCAACGGTCGGGGTGAAAGTAATTACAACCCTTGAACACCACACCCGAACTGCCCTTCCAAGGTGAAGGAGCGGTGGACTCTCCCTTGCGGAAACTGTCCGCATACCCCGCGTAGACATTAGGTAGCACGAACTGGCGCGGCGAGCGGTTGTGCGCCGAGCTCGCGCTCGCGACAGAGACCACGCTCCCGCCAGCGACCGCGGCTACGGCGACGGTCCGCGGACAAAACGCGCGTCATTCCTGACATCGGTAATCCCTTCCTCGCTTATGGCCCCTGCTTCCCAGATAGAGCGCGGCAATGTAACAAAGGCGACCGCTCGCCACCGGAGCCGGTCTGGCCGACTCATCGCCCCGGTGGCGCAGCCGATCGCGCCTTGAGTGGCGTGCGCACTAAAGCGCTACGCCTGGCCCCGCCGCAACCTCCGGGCGAGCAGCAAACCGCCGCCCGAGAGCAGCAGGCCGAGACCGCCGATCCCGAGGACGTTTAACCCGGTGAACGGCAGCTGCCCCTGCGTCTCCTCGGACGTGGGTTGTTCACTGGTGGTGGGCTGGGTGGTGGGATGGCTGGTCGGCTGGCAGTCATCCCCCGCAGCGCACGTCGCGGGCACGCAGCCGTCACCGCGCTCGCACGGCACGCGCGCGCAGTCGTCGCTGCCACGCTCGCAGTAGACGTGCGTGCAGTCGTCGCTGCTGCCTCTGCAGTGGACCTTCATGCAGTCGTCATGTCCGCGCTGGCAGTGCACGCGGCTGCAGTCCCGCCCTCCCTGTTCGCAGATCTTCCTGGTCGGGTGCTGCTGCTGCTTCAGAGAATGGCTCTTGGTCATCCCCGAACTCGGGCGCTTTTGAGCCTTGTGGGCCGTCGACTTCGATTGCGCCCCCGGCTTTGAGGCCGCCACTTTGGCGGCCATTGCAGCCGGTTTAGCGCCGTGTGTCGCCGCGGAACTCGCCCCCGCGGTCGCCAAAAACATTGCGAGCGTCCCAGCAATCAGGACACTCAGGACCGCGAGCGGATTCCGCCAACTTCGCATAGGTGCATTCCTCCCCGGAACGGTGCGGCACCGATTGATCTGCGCGCGACCATACCACCGGAATTTGGTCGGCCGGGAAAGTTTTCGGCGCGGCTCAGGAGTCGCCGAGCGCGCTCAGCACGAGCTCGTCGTGCTGAGCCGGCTTCACGCGCCGGAAGACTTCGCGGATCACGCCGTCGGGGCCGATCACGAATGTGGTCCGCTCGACACCCATGTACTTGCGCCCGTACATCGACTTCTCGGCCCACACGGCGTAGCGCTCGGCTACGGCATGGTCCTCATCGGCCAGCAGCGGAAAAGCCAGACCGTGCTTGTCGTCGAACTGTTTGACCCTGCTGACTGGGTCCGGAGAGACGCCGAGCACCGTGGCGCCGGCACGCTCGTAGTCCACGCGGTGATCCCGCACCCCGCACGCCTGGGTGGTACAGCCGGAAGTCAGCGCCTTGGGATAGAAGTAAAGGACCACGGTTCGACCGCTGAGCCCCGACAGCGACACCGGCTCGCCGTCCTGGTCGGGGAGCGTGAAATCGGGTGCGCGATCTCCGGCTGCGAGCGCCATGGTGGTTATTTCAGCAGCCTCGACAGGCGGCGGTCCTTCATCACCTTGCCGCCGGTCTGGCACTCGGGGCAATAGCACATGACGTAGTCCTCGTAAAAGACCGCCTCGAGCTCCTCGCCGCAGCGCGGGCACGGCTCGCCGTTGCGCCTGTGGACCGCGAGCGGCATCGGCAGCTTGTCCGGAATCGGCAGGGTGATCACGCGCTCGTAGTGATCGATCGCAGCGGCGAGCCGCGCGATCGTCTCGCCCCGCAGGCGGTCGGCCTCCTCGTCATCCAACTCGGAGCCGCGCTTGAACGGCGAGAGCTTCGCTGCATGCAGAACCTCATCGACCCACGAGCGCCCGATGCCGGCGATCACATGCTGATCGCGGAGCAGGGCATAGAGCGGACGCGGGGCGCCGAGCAACTCGCGGAACGGCGGCGGGTCGGGCCACGCGTCCGGCCCGAGCGCGGCGATCGTTTCCTCTTGGGCGAGCCCGTCGGCCGCCAGCAGCTTCAGCCACGCCCTCTGCTTGGTGCCGAATTCCCTTAAGCGCAGCTCACGGCCGTCTTGCAGACGCAGCAGCACTCGCGAGGTGCGGTCCCGCAACGAAGCGGGCCGATCGAAGAGCTGCAGTCTGCCGGCCGACATCAGATGAACGAGCCCCGTGAGGCCCTGGTCGAACTCGATCACGAACAGCTTGCCGCGGCGGCCGACGGATTCGACCGCACGCCCCTCGAGCGCGCTCAGCGGGGGCTGGAAGGACTTGAGCGCATTCACTCCCGGCGCGAGCGCCGACTGCACGCGGGCACCGGCGATCGCCGTGCCGATGCGGCGCGCGACGATCTCCACCTCGGGCAGTTCGGGCATCCGTTAGGCGAGGGTAGGACACCGCTCCGGGTACGCTGGCGGCGGTGACGGTCGCGCTCGCTCCCGATGACATCGCCCGCACACACGCGGAAGGCGCCCGCAACACGCGCGAGCCGTTGCTCGTGCTCGAGCCACTACTCGAGTTCCTAGGCGACAACGGCCTCGCTTCGCCGGCCGAGCTCGACGCCGCCCCGATCGGCGAAGGTCATTCCAACGTCACCTTCTCGCTCTCGACGGGCGTCGTGCTGCGCCGCCCGCCGCGCGGGCCGCTCCCACCGAGCGCGCACGACGTGCTGCGCGAGGCACGCCTACTCACCGCGCTCGAGTCCACTCCCGTGCGGGTGCCCAAGGTGCTCGCGGTATGCGACGACCCCGCCGTGATCGGCGCGCCCTTCTATCTCATGGAGCGCGTGGATGGGGCGGTGGTGACCGACACGCTGCCGGAGGTGCTTGACAACCCCGAGCAGCGCGCGCGCGTGGCTGACGAGCTGATCGAGTCGCTGGTCGAGTTGCATGCGGTCGACTACACCGCGATCGGACTCGAGGGATTCGGCAAGCCGAGCGGATACCTGGAGCGCCAGCTGCGCCGCTTCAGCGGCCTGTGGGAGCACAACCGCACGCGCGAACTGCCCGAGGTCGAGCGCGTTTATGGCTGGCTCGGAGCCCACCTTCCCCAATCCCCCCCGGCGACGATCGTCCACGGCGATTACCGCCTCGGCAACACGATGTTCGCGCCCGCGGCGCCCGCGCGGCTGATCGCGATCTTCGACTGGGAGATGGCCACGATCGGCGACCCCCTGGCCGACCTCGGCTACCTGATGATCCATTGGCTCGAGGCCGACGACAAGCCGATCGGAAGCTTCAACCTGCAGAGCGTCACCAAACTGCCGGGGTTTCCCACCCGCCAGCAGCTGATCTCTCGCTACGAGGAGCGCTCGGGTCGCTCGATGCAGGCGCTTTCCTGGTACGTGACGCTCGCGCTGTGGAAGGCGGTGGTGTTCATGGAGGGCAACTACAAGCGCGCCCTGGCCGGATCGACCGATGACCCTTTCCTGAAGTCGTTCGGGGAGGGCGTGGTAGCGCTCGCCCGCCGCGCGGTCGAGGTCACCGAGCAGGGCTTCTAGCGGCCCTGGGCCGGGCAGTGACTGTCAGGCTGGCTGGGCCTGAAGTCGGGATAGACTCACCGCCGTCCAGGTCCAGAGAGACGAAGGAGTCGCGCATGCCTTACCAGCCTGGTGATCTGACCAAAGGCGTCGCCAAGGGCGCGTTTGACGTGGCCAAAGAGGCGCGGCGCAAGGTGTTCGAGCAGGCCAGCAAGCACATCAGCTGGTGGGAGCTGCCGCTGCCGGCGCAGTTGGCCGCCCTGGCTGCCTTCAGAGAGGACCTGCGCGAGTTCAACCTCTACGACACCGAACAGCCCGAAAACGGCGCCGGTGGCGCCGTCGTTTCGGAGCCCCCGTCGTACCGCACGTACGACGGAGCGCAGACCGACCCCGACAACCCCTCGATGGGCAAGACCGGGACCCGCTTTGGACGCAACGTGTCGCTGGAGGCGACGTGGCCCGAGGAGCAGGCGATGCTCGACCCGAGCCCGCGCGAGGTTTCGAACCGGCTGCTGAACCGCGACAGCTTCAAGCCGGCCACCACGCTCAACCTGCTGGCCGCCGCTTGGCTGCAGTTCCAAAACCACGACTGGTTCAGCCACGGCGACAACTCCGAGACCGAGTTCGTCGAGGTGCCGCTGTCCGATGGCGACGCTTGGGACGAGGGAATCATGGAGGTGCGCCGCACCAGCCCCGACTCCACCAACGCTGGCGGAAAGCTGCCCCCGACCTACGTCAACAAGGTCACGCCCTGGTGGGATGGATCCCAGCTCTACGGCTCGACCGAGGAGCGAAACCGCGAGCTGCGCTCGGGCGAGGACGGCAAGCTCGCGATGGAGGACGGCCGCCTGCCCGAGGAGACCAACAAGGCGCTGCACGGCGTCGACCTCACCGGGTTCAGCGACAACTACTGGATCGGGCTCTCGATCATGCACACCCTGTTTGCGCGGGAGCACAACGCGATCTGCGACATGCTCAAGGCCCACCACCCGACCTGGGACGACGAGCAGCTGTTCCTCAAGGCGCGGCTGATCAATGCCGCCCTGATCGCGAAGATCCACACGATCGAGTGGACCCCGGGCATCCTCGCCCACCCGGCGCTCGAATTCGCAATGAACGCAAACTGGTACGGGGTGCTGCCGAAGTGGGTCAAGCGCAGGTTCGGCCACATCGGATCGGGCGAGCTCATCAGCGGCATCGTTGGCTCGCCTCTCGACCACCACGCCGCGCCCTACTCGATCACGAGCGAGTTCGTCTCGGTCTACCGCATGCACCCCCTGATCCCGGACGACTACCAGATCCGCTCGCACAAGACTGACGAGATCATCGGCTCGAGCGACTTCGAACCGCTCCAGGGCCACGGCACGCGCGAGGCGATCGACCGTTACGGCATGAGCGATTGGATCTATTCGTTCGGGCTCGCCCACCCCGGCGCGATCACGCTCCACAACCACCCCAACGGTCTGCGCAACCTGACCAGGGTCAACGGTGACCACGTCGACATCGCCACCATCGACGTGCTGCGCGACCGTGAACGCGGTGTGCCCCGCTACAACGACTTCCGTGAAAAGCTGCGCAAGCCCCGCATCGAGAAGTTCGAGGACCTCACCCCGAACCCAGAGTGGAACGGGCAGATTCGCGAGGTCTACGGCGGCGACATCGACAAGATCGACACGCAGGTAGGCATGCTGGGAGAGCAGCCACCGCCGGGCTTCGGCTTCAGCGACACCGCGTTTCGCATCTTCATCCTGATGGCGTCGCGGCGGCTCAAGTCCGATCGCTTCTACACCAACGACTACCGGCCGGAGGTGTACACGCCTGAGGGGATCGAGTGGGTGGAGACCAACCTGTTCGGCGACGTGGTGCGCCGTCACCACCCGGAGCTGGCGCCCGCGCTCGAGGGCTCGAAGAATGGCTTCGCGCCCTGGCAGGCGGTCAAGGGGTGAGGGCGCCCGCGCGGGTGGTCACAGGGTTAGGGCGCCCTGGCTCACGTGGCGGCCAAGGGTTAGAGCTCGTGCATGATCTGCGCGAGATGGCGTAGGACCCGCTCCGCCTGAGGGCGTTCCTGGGGCGCCAGCCCCTCGAACAGCCGCCGCCGCCGCTCGGCGAGGCCGCGGCGCTTGCGCTCCAGCGCCGAGCGGCCCTGTGGCGTGAGCGTGATCGCGACGCAGCGCCGGTCGCCGGTCCCGCGCGAGCGCGCCACCACGCCGTCGCGCTCGAGCGAGTCGAGGATCTGCGTCGCGGTAGCGGCCGCAACGCCGAAACGCTCGGCCAGCCGCCCGACGGGCATGGCGCCGTTCAGCAGCGGGCGCGCGAACTGGTACTGGGAGAGGGTCAGGCCGCGGTCGAGCGAGCCGCTGCGGGCGCGGTTTCTCCTCACGGCCACGATGAACTCATCCCAGGCGTCGGTGAGCAGGGAGAGCTCTTCGCGCGAGAGATGGTTCAAGGCCTCCGTTTCGGTCCTCATCTTGCTGACGCTTAGGGTACCACTTATTTAGGATACCTGATAGATTATTAATCAGCGCATGAAGGTACGAGTCGAAGCGCAGCGCAGAGGTCACCGGGCTGGTGCAGCCCGGGGCGACCGCGCCGTCGAACGCGGGAGAACACGGGCCCGTATAGCGCTGGCCCAGGTTTACCTACGGCGACTGGGACCGTCGCCGCGTCGGCTCAGCCGACCCGCCTCTCGGGCGCTTCGAGAGTCAATTTATGAAGGGAGCGATTCATGAGTATTCGCTTGGGTATTCGCTACAGCTCATATCTGGTAACGGCCCTCGTGGCCGGGTTCATCGTGGTCGTCTCGCAGGCGTTCGCCCCGTCGACCGCCGCCTGGATCGCGTTTGGCGCCGGCGTGTTCTTCATCGTCGCCGCGAGCATCAGGATGCTGGAGCCCGGCATCGTCCACCGGCTGGTTCACGGCTCCATCGGGATCCTGGGGATCCTGATCGTGATCGAGGCATTGCTCGCCAGTGGCTCGACCGTCGTATGGCTGTCGTTTGCGGGCGCGCTGGGAGTTCTCGCGCTGGCGCTGATCGGCCTCACCGTGCACGAGCTCTCGACTGAGCGCGTCGTGCACTCGCTGGAGGTCTCGAGCACGCGCAGCAACGCCAGGCAGCCCGCGCTGTCCTGAGCAAACTCGACGCCGGCAAAGGCAGGTCCGGCCGGGTGCGAAAGCGCCCGGCCGGCGCCTGCGCCCGGCGAACCGCGCCGCCGCGCTACTCCTCCTGCGACAGCTCCACCGACTCGATCTGGGGCGGGTCGAGCGGCCGGTCGGCCTCGCCCGTGGGTAGCGCCTCGATTGCGTCGACCGTCTCCATGCCGGCGGTGACCCGGCCGAACACGGTGTGCTTGCCGTCGAGCCAGGGCGCGGCGGGGGTGGTCACGATGAAGAACTGGGAGCCGTTGGTGTTGGGCCCTGCGTTGGCCATCGCAAGCGCCCCGCGCACCACCCGGTGTTCGTTGAACTCGTCCTCGAACGTATATCCGGGCCCACCAGTCCCCGTCCCCTGGGGGCAGCCGCTTTGAATCATGAAGTCGCGGATCACGCGGTGGAAGACGATGCCGTCGTAGAAGTGGTCGGCGGCCAGCTTGCGGAAGTTCTCGACGGTTTTGGGGGCGTCCTCGTCGTACAGGTCGACCTCGATCGGGCCGAGCGTGGTGTTGATCTTGGCTGTGCTCATCGCACGCAGCCTAACCGTCACTCGCCCGCCGTGAGCCGCCCCGGCCGCCGCCCGCCCGGCTAACCGGCCGCCAGCTCGAGTCGCACCGGCTGCCCGTGGACCGCGAACCCGTCAGTCAGGTCCACCACCCGCCCGGCTTCTGCCGCCGGCACCTCGGCGAACGCGAAGCGCTCGAGCACGCGCACGTTGCGCACCGCCTCGCCGTCGAGGCCGGTGGCGCTCGTGATCGCGTGGATGATGTCGGAGGGCTCGAGCCCCGCGGCACGGCCAGCCGAGAAGATCAGCTTGCGCACCGGCGCGTCCACCGCAGCCGTCAGGTGGGGCTTGGTGTGGCGCCTGGGCGGGGCCGCGACGGGCAGCGCGGCGACGTGAGCGCCTGTGGCCCAGGGTGCCAGGCGCACGCCCGCGTGATGCTCGATCGCCTCCACCTCCCGGCGCTCGCGGCGCTCGTAGAGGGTGATCGCGCGGCCGCTGCGCCCCACCCGCGCGGTGCGGCCCACGCGATGGACGTACACGTCGGGCGACACGGGGACATCGAAGTTGATCACGTGCGAGACGCCCGAGATGTCGAGGCCGCGGGCCGCCACGTCGGTGGCGACGAGCAGCGGCAGGCGCCCCTCCTTGAACGCGATCATGACGCCGTCGCGCGCCCCCTGGCTCATGTCCCCATGGAGCGCCTTGACGTTGCGGCCGCGATCGGCAAGCGCGCGATACAACCGCTCGCAGCGGATCTTCGTACGCACGAATACCAGCGCCTGCTCGGGCCGCTCCGCCTCCAGCAGGCGCGCCAGCGCGTCCACCTTCTCGCGCCCGGAGACCTCGAGCCCGAACTGCTCGACCGTCTCCACCGTCAGCGTGGCCGCCTGAACGCGCACCGTGACCGGGTCGTAGAGGTACTGCGAGGCAAGGCGCCGGATCTCCGCCGGCATGGTGGCCGAGAACAGCGCCGTCTGGCGGCTTGCCGGCATCAGCGACAGGATCCGCTCGACATCCTCCAAGAAACCCAGGTCGAGCATCTCGTCGGCCTCGTCGAGCACGACCCAGCGGCAGCGGTGAAGCAGCAGCGAGTGGCGCGAGATCAGGTCCTTGACCCGCCCCACCGTGCCCACCACGACGTGGCCGCCGGCGCGCAGCTGCGCCTGCTGGGAGCGGATCGGCGCGCCTCCGAAGACGGCCACCACGTCGACGCCCTTGCGCGCGCCATAAGCGCGCAGCGCCTGGGTGACCTGGATGCAGAGCTCGCGCGTGGGCGTCAGCAAGAGCGCCTGCAGCTCCCCCTCTGAGGGGTCGACGTACTGCAGCAGCGGCAGTCCAAAGGCCGCGGTCTTGCCCGACCCGGTCTGGGCCTGACCGATCACGTCGAGCCCTTGCAACAGGTGTGGGATCGCCTGCTGCTGAATCGGCGTCGGCAGCTCGTAGCCCACATCGCGCAGGCCTTCGAGCAGCTCCGGGTCAAGACCCAGGCCGGCGAAGCTCACCGTTGGATCTTTCTGGTCCTCAGCACCAGGAACATCCAAGGCTTGTGTTGAAAGGGGGCTCGACGAAGACAGAGTCAGACGAACCTAACAGCCCCGTCGAGGTGGGGCGTCTCCCGGCGCGAATCCCTGACCCCGAAGCGGATCCCGCCCGGGCCGGCGTCGGCAGCCAACGGCAGCTCGCCGAAGGAGACCGTCGCGGGTAGGACGATCGGTCGCTTGAACGCGACCTCGACCGTGAAGGACTCCGGCAACTGCCCCTCGAGCGCCGCCAGGCAGCGAGCCTTGGTCCACATGCCGTGCGCGATGGCGGAGGGAAAGCCGAATGCCTTGGCCGTCGCCCAATGCATATGGATCGGATTGATGTCCCCGGAAACCGAGCCGTAGCGGCGCCCGAGATCGCCGCGCAGCTTCCAGGTGGCGGTGCTGGGCAGCTCGACGCCGTCCTCGAACGGCGACGGGCTCGACGCCTCATCGCTGCCGCCGCCTCGCTTGAGGATCGTCGAGACCTCCTCCCACACGAGCTCCTCGCCCACCCGGGCCTCGGTGCGCAGCGAGAACTGCCTGCCACGCCGGTGGGGCTCGATCGCGGTGGGCCAGGCCCGCAAGGACAGCACCTCGCTTGCCCGGACCGGACGGTGCTGGATGATCTCGTTGCCGATGTGGACGAGCCCCACCATCGGGAAGGGGAAAGAGGAGTCGGCCATGATCGCCAAGTGCAGCGGGAAGGCGAGCACGTGAATGTACGTCGCCGGCAGCACGTCGGACAGCGAGAAGCCGCACACGCGGCTGTAGGCGGCTAGCCGCTCGCGGTCGGCGTAGACGCCCGAAACCGTCAGCGTGAGCTGCGGAATCTCGCGGGACCTGCCGCTGCCGGCCACGAACGGCAGCTTCGATATCCCCGGGATCAGCGCGATCGCCGAGCGCGCGTACAGCGGCAGCACCGACGGCGAGGAGTCCAGTACGCGCTCCACGCTCAGGCCCCGATCATGCTCTGGCCGCAGACGCGGACCACGTTGCCGTTGACGCCGGCCGAGCCCGGGCTCGCGTACCACGCGATGGTCTCGGCGACGTCGACGGGAAGCCCGCCCTGGGAGAGACTGTTCATCCGCCGGCTGACCTCGCGCCGCGCCGCCGGCATCGCCTGGGTCATCTTCGTCTCGATGAATCCCGGCGCGACGGCGTTGATCGTGGCCTTGCGCTTGGCCACCACCCGCGCGAGTGACTCGACCATGCCGATCACGCCGGCCTTCGAGGTCGCGTAGTTGGCCTGGCCCACGTTCCCGGCCACGCCTGAGATCGACGACACGCAGCAGATGCGGCCGTTGTCGCGCAGCACGTCGCGCTCAAAGAGCGCCTCGTTGATCCGCTCCTCGGCCGTCAGGTTGATCCCGAGCACGGTGCTCCACATATCCTCGGTCATGCGCCCGAGCGTCTTGTCGCGCGTCACCCCGGCGTTGTGGACGAAGACGTCGACGCCCTCGTGCTCGCCGAGCAGGTAGGAGGCGATGCGCTCGGGAGCGGCCGGATCGGTGATGTCGAGCGTCAGCGATGACCCGCCCAGCCGACCGGTCACGCCCGAGAGCTCGGACGAAAGCGCGGGCACATCGAGACCGACCACGTGGGCACCGTCGCGCGCGAGCACCTCGGCGATCGACGCGCCGATCCCGCGCGCGGCACCGGTCACGAGCGCCACCTTGCCCACCAGGGGGCGGGACCAGTCGATCCCCTCAAACGAGGCGACCGCCTTGTGCACCCGAACCGCCTGACCGGACACATAGGCCGACTTGGGCGAGAGCAGGAAGCGCAGCGTCGAGGCGATCGCCTCCTCGGCCCCGGAAGCGACGTACACCAGCTGCGCCGTGGCGCCCCGCCTGAGCTCCTTGCCGACCGAGCGAATGAAGCCCTCGAGCGCCCGCTGGGCCGTGGCCGTGCGCGGGTCGCGGCAAGCCTCGGGCGGCGTGCCCAGCACCACCACCCGGCCCGAGTCGCGCACGCGACGGATCACCGGGTGAAAGAACGCCCACAGCTCGCGCAGCTGCTCGCTCGAGACGATCCCGCTGGCGTCGAACACGAGCGCCTTGAAGGTCTGCTCCCCCGCGGCGGGGCCGGAGACGACCTCCGCGCCCATCTCGGCCAAGGCAAGCTCGATCGCGCCCTCAAGCCGCGTCTGCGCGGCGGCGCCGAGCAGCACCGGCCCCGAGATCACCGGCATGCCGGGCACATAGCGCTCGAGCTTGACCGGCGCGGGCAGACCCACCTGGCCGGCAACGAGCTTGCCGAGCGGGGTGTTGATGAGCTGCTGGTATCGATCCGCCATTACGCGGCCTCCATGATCGCGGTGACGCCCAGGCCACCGGCGGCGCAGATCGAGATCACGCCCTGGCCTGAGCCGTTCTGGTGCAGCATCTTGGCGAGACCCGAAACTATCCGTCCCCCGGTGGCGCCAAACGGGTGCCCGGCGCCGAGCGAGCCGCCGTGGACATTGATCTTCTCGCGCTCGATCTCCCCCAGCGGCTCATCCAGGCCCAGCCGCTCGCGGCAGAAGCGCTCGTCGTTCCAGGCCTTGAGCGTGCACAGCACCTGGGCCGCGAAGGCCTCGTGGATCTCGTAGAAGTCGAACTCCTGCAGCTTTTTGCCGGCGCGCGCGAGCATCCGCGGCATGGCGTAGGCGGGCGCCATCAACAGCCCCTCGCGCTTGTGCACGTAGTCGACGCCGGCGGTCTGGGCCTCGACCAGGTAGGCCAGTACGGGCAGCCCGTGCTCGCGCGCCCACTCCTCGCTCGCCAAAAGCACCGCGGAGGCGCCGTCCGAGAGCGGCGTCGAGTTGCCCGCGGTCATCGTCCCGTCCTCGCCACCGAACACCGGCTTGAGCTTGGAGAGCTTGTCCATGGTCGAGTCCGGGCGCAGGTTCTGATCGCGCTCGAGTCCCAGATACGGCACCACCAGGTCATCGAGCCAGCCCGATTCGTACGCGGCCGCGAGGTTGTGGTGGCTGCGCACCGCGAGCTCATCCTGTTGCTCGCGCGTGATCTCCCACTCGCGCGCCATGATCGCGCAGTGCTCTCCCATCGAGAGGCCGGTGCGAGGCTCGGCGTTGCGCGGGATCGCGGGCACGAGTTGCTGGGGACGGATTCGCGTCAGCGCGCGCAGCTTGGCCGGCGTCGACTTGGCCCGGTTGGCGTCGAGCAGCACCGCGCGCAGATCCTCGTTCAGCGCCAGAGGAGCGTCGGATGTGGTGTCGACTCCGCCGGCGATGCCCGACTCGATCTGCCCCAGCGCGATCTTATTGGCGACGAGGATCGTCGACTCGAGGCCCGTGCCGCATGCCTGCTGGATGTCGTAGGCGGGAGTCTCGGGCGCGAGCCGCGAGCCGAGCACCGATTCACGCGTCAGGTTGAAGTCGCGGCTGTGCTTGAGCACGGCGCCGGCGGCGACCTCGCCCACCACTTCGCCCTCGAGCCCGAACTTGTCCACGACCGAGTTCAGCACGGTCGTCAGCATGTCTTGATTTGACGCCCGCGCGTAGGGACCGTTCTGGCGCGCAAAGGGAATGCGGCTGCCACCGAGCACGGCCACGCGGCGCACTGATGAGTTCATCTGTCAGGTCACTCCTGTTTGTTTACAGGGGTGTAGGTTAGAGGTCCGAGGCGAACAGGGGTTCGTCGGGTCAGTCGCCGGGCGAGGTCGAGGTGCTGAGCGCCCCACCGGCCGTCACGCGCCGGACCACCCGCGGCAGCAGCGCTCGCGCGGCGGCTGCGACCCAGTATCCGCGCGGCACGTAGCGCTCGGCGCGTCCCCCAATTCCGGCGGCGACGATCGCCTCGGCGACTCCCTCTGGCGACCCCAGGACCAGCCGCGTCGCGAAGCGCTGGCGCAGCTCGCGGGCGGGAAAGCCCTCGGTCGGGATGAAGCCGGGCAGCACCATGCCGACGTGCACCCCGTGCGCGAGCTCTTCGGCATACAGGGCGTCCGTCCAGGCCGCGAAGGCGGCCTTGCTCGCCGAGTAGGCGCCGGCCCGCGGCCGCGACACCCGCGCCGCCGTCGAGGCCACGTTGACGATCGAAACGCGGCGCGTGCGATCCGCGGCGGCCGTCTGGCGCAGCAGCGGCAGCAACGTCTCCGTCAGGCGCACGGGCGCCTCGAAGTTGACGCGCATGTGACGCTCGACGTTCGCCCAGCCGCCCTCCTCGGAGCCAAACTCGCCCCTCCACGAGGCGCCGGCGTTGTTGACCAGCAGGTGCAGCTCGCCGTGCTCCGAGGCCACCGCCTCGCGCACCATCGAGGGCGCCATCGGAGCGGTCAGGTCAACCGCCACCACGGTCGCGCCGCCCAGCTCAGCAGCGAGCTCCTGAAGCCGCTCTTGGCGGCGAGCCACCAGCACCAGCCGGGCGTCGGGCTCGCGCGCGAGCCGGCGGGCGCAGGCCGCCCCGATCCCGCTCGAGGCTCCGGTGACGAGGGCGACGAATGGCACGAGCGGCGGAAGGCTAATACCGTTGGGGTCGCCGATGTCCTCTCACGGCCTCGTCGCGCTCATCACGGTGCCGTTCATCACGGGCGCGATCGGCTACGTGACCAACTGGACCGGGGTGCTGATGCTGTTCTACCCGGTGCATTTCAAGGGCCTGCGCATCGAGCCGCTGCGCCACCTGATGCGGCTCTTCCCGCGCAAGATCCGCCAGATCCCCGGCCTCATGGTGGGTGGCGTCGGCTGGCAGGGGATCGTGCCTTCGCGCGCGGCCAAGATGGGCAGCCTCGCGGTCGACGTGGGGATCGCCAAGCTCGGCACCCCCTCCGAGTTCTGGAACCAGCTCGAGCCCGAGAAGATGGCCCAGCAAATCGTCGAGGTCACGCGCGAGGACATGCGCTCGACGGTCGATCGAATCATGTCCCGCGAGCACCCGCGGCTGTGGTCCGACCTTCCGCCCCAGGTGCGCGAGGTGGTCTACCAGCGCGTGCTCGAGCAGCTCCCGTCGATCGTGCAGGAGCTGACCGACGAGATCGGCAATCACCTCGACCAGCTGATCGACATCAAGCTGATGGTGATCAAGCGCTTCGAGGCCCAGCCCGAGCTCGCCAACCGCGTGTTTTTAGACATGGGCCAGCGCGAGCTCAACTTCATCAAGAACTTCGGCTTCTTCTTCGGTTTCGTGCTCGGCATCCCGGTGGCGATTCTGACCCACTTCGTCACCTACTGGTGGCTGCTTCCGATCCTCGGAGTGATCATCGGCTGGGTCACCAACTGGGTCGCGCTGTGGATGATCTACGAGCCGCGCGAGCCGACAAAGGTCGGTCCGCTGCGGCTTCAAGGGCTCTTCATCCGCCGCCAGCCCGAGGTCTCAGAGGTCTACGCGCGCATCGTCGCCGACGAGGTTCTGACGATGGAGAACTTCGGCCACGAACTGCTCGAGGGGCCACGCGCCGACCGCACGCGCGCGCTGATCGAGCAGGCCATGAAGCCCGCAGTCGATCGCGCCGCCGGACGTGCCCGCGTTCCGCTGCGCGTCGCGGTGGGTACAAGGGAGTACGACCGCATCTCGCGGTCGTTCGCGCAGGAGCCCGTCGAGCAGCTGATGACGCCGCTCTCAGACCCCGACTTCAGCGCGCAGCAGAGCGAGACGATGCGTAAATTGATCGCCGAGAGGATGCGCCAGCTGCCCCACCGCGATTTCGGCGAGTTGCTTCGCACCGCCACCCGGCAGGATGAGTGGCTGCTGCTGCTGCACGGGGCCGTGCTGGGGCTGGCGGGCGGGCTCGTGCACCTGGGGATCTTCGGATGAGCGAGGAGGATCCGACGCTCGCAGAGATCACCGAGATCCTCCCCGGCGTAGCGCGCCTGCTGGCGGGCATATGGCTCAGAACGGCGGTTTGGAGCGCGGAGACGGGCGCCCGCATCGTGCTTGCCGTGATTCCCGACGAGGCGGTCAAGTTGGTGCAGGATTCGGGGGACGGCCTGCGCGTGGAGGCGCGCAGACTCCTGGGCGTCGAGGAGATCGACGACCGCATGCAGGAGCTGCTGCCGGCCGGCAGCGCCAACGGCGGCCAGACCACAGCCGAGCTGCGCGCGCGCGGCGCGGAGTTGCTGCGCCAATCCGCCGACGTCACCGAGCACGAGGACATCCACCCCGCCTACGCGCGCATCCTCACCGAGCTGGCGCCCGACGAGGCGCGAATCCTGCGCCTGCTGGCGCTGGGCGGTCCGCAGCCGTCGGTGGACGTGCGTGCCGCCAACCTGATCGGAGTGGGCTCGCAGCTGGTCGCCCAGGGGCTGAACATGATGGGCACCGAGGCCGGTCTGCGGTACGCCGAGCGGGTGCCCCAGTACCTCAACAACCTCGACCGCCTGGGCCTGATCTGGTTTTCCCACGACCCGCTAGACGATCCCCAGCGCTACCAGGTGCTCGAGGCCCAGCCCGACACGATGGAGGCGATCGAGAAGGCGGGTCGCGCGCGCACCGTGCACCGCAGCGTGCGGCTCACGGCCTTCGGCGAGGATTTCGTCAAGGTCGTGCTGCCGGTGCAATCAACCGTTTGACCGGCGCACATGTGCGCCGGTCCCGGGCCGATCATGAT
>JAVKSP010000049.1:0-21087 GCA_039583645.1 Solirubrobacteraceae bacterium | reverse complement strand
GTGCCGGTGCTGGTGATCGACGGCGAGGCGATCTGCGACTCGCGCCGCATCCTCGAGCATCTGCAGTGGCGGCGCGAGGGTGCGGCGAGTTAGCGGCGGGGATCCACCACCCACTTAGCGGCGCGGATCCACCACCCACTTGCGCGCGGGACCGGCGGGGGCGGCGCTCAGCGCCTGGGCTAGCTGCTCGAGCGCGATGGTCTCGCCTCGCAGCAGACGCCACGGGAATTCGCCGTCAGCGAGCAGTTGCAGCGCCCGCTTCACCTCCGCCGGGCTGTGATGAAACGTGCCCCGCAGCTCAAGCTCGTCGTAGTGCAGCGGCCCCGGGGGAAGCGTGACCGCGCAGCCGACGGGACAGCCGCCCACCAGCACCACCACAGCCCCCGGAGCGGCCGCCACGACCGCAGCGCGCCAGGCCTCGGGCCGGCCCACCGCCTCGAACACCAGATCGTGCCGTTGGAGCTGCTCCGCGGCCGCTGCGCCCAGCTCCTCGGCCTGGGCCCGCCGCTCCGGGTGGCGGTCGGCGAGCAGCACCGAGCGCCCTTGCGCCGCCAGCAACCCCGCCAGCATCAACCCGATCGAGCCCCCGCCGAGCACCCCCACGTCGGCAGCGTCCGAGCCGCGGCTGATCGCGTGGACCGCCGCCGCCAGCGGTTCGGCCATCGCGCCGGCCTCGGGTGGCAGTCCCTGCGGGATCGGGTGAAGCGCCGCCGCGGGCGCGGCGATGCGCTCCGCGAAGCCGCCGAGCACCCAGGTCGGGGAACGGCAGATCTGCGGTCGTCCCACCCGGCAGGGCGGGCAGCGGCCACACGAAACCGAGTCCGAGACCAGTACGCGCTCGCCGCTGTCGAGCCGGGTCCCAGCGGTCTCGTGGCCGAAGAGGCAGGGATACGGCGCGAGCGCCGGGTGGCCATGGCGCCACATCTTCACATCGGTCCCACAGGTGGTGGCGGCGGTGATCTCGACGATCACCTCGCCTGCGGGCTCAGCGACCTCCTCGACGCGAAGATCCTCCGGGCCGTGGAGGACCGCGGCTCTCATGACGCCGGCGTCGCTCCCTGCCCGCCGGGGACGACGACCGCTTTCAAGGTCTGGCCGCGGCGCTGGAGCGACAGCGCCTGCGCGGTCTGCTCGAGCGGCAGCCGGTGGGTGATGAGCGCTCCGGTGTCGAGTGCTCCCTCCAGGATCAGCTCGAGCGCGGCGCGCATGTCACGCGGGCCGGCCGAGTAGCTGGCCGTGACGCTCAGCTCCCGCATGAACAGCGCGCTGCCATCGAGCGGCAGACGGGTGCCGGGGGCGGGCGGGGCGTACAGGCAGAGCGTCCCGCCGGGCGCCAGTGCCTGGGCCCCGGCTGCGATCGCATCGTCCTTCGGCGTGCACACGATCGCCACGTCGACCAGCTCGTTTCCGTGATGCTCCGCGCCCCATGCCATCGCCAGCGCAAGCCGCTCCGGCCGCGGTTCACGGACCCACACCACCTCGATCCCGCGGGCATGGGCAGCGGCGATCTGAAGCAGCCCGTTGACGCCGGCACCGACCACGAGCAGGCCGTCGCCGGCCCGCAGGCGCGCCCTTTCCTGGGCCCGGATCACGCACGCCAGCGGCTCGATCAGCGTCGCCTGGGCCGGGTCGAGACGCTCCGGAAGCACCAGCAGCTCGTCGACCAGCTCGGCGGGGATGCGCACGCGTTCGGCGAAGCCACCCGGTTCGATCCCCGTGGAGCGAAAGCGCTCGCAAAGCGTCTCGTGGCCGCGGCGACAGCGCCTGCACTCGCCGCAGGGGGCGTGATGGTGGATCGCCACCCGGTCCCCCAGCGCGACGCCACGCACGCCGGCGCCGACCGCGCTGACCACGCCGGCCGGCTCGTGCCCGAGCACCGCGGGCAACTTCGGCTGCACGTACCAGTCGATCGCGTCGGAGGCGCACACGCCGCACGCGAGCACATCGCACACCACCTCGCCGTCGGCCGGAGCGGGGTCCTCGATCTCCTCGATCCGCACCTCCTCGAGCGTGAGCGAGCGCGCGACCCTCATCGCCGGTGCAGCAGCTCCGCCACCGTTTCGCGGTTGACCGGCCGCGCGATCCCTCTGTCGGTCACCAATGCGGTCACGAATCGCGCCGGGGTCACATCAAAAGCGGGATTGCGGCACCTCGTCTGCGCGACGGCCAGCTCTGCGACGCCGGCGCGCCGGACCTCCTCGGGATCGCGCTGCTCGATCGTGATCTCGGCGCCGGAGGGACACGCGCTGTCGATCGTCGAGCAGGGACCGGCGACAACAAAGGGGATTTCGGCCTGCGCGGCGGCGAGCGCGAGGGGATAGGTCCCCACCTTGTTAGCGACGTCGCCGTTGGCCGCGACGCGATCGCAGCCGACGATCACGGCGTCGACCGCGCCCGTGGCGATCAGCCCCGGAGCGGCGCCGTCGACGACCAGCTCGTGTGGCAGTTCGAGGCGGCGCAGCTCGTATGCCGTCAACCGCGCGCCCTGAAGAAGTGGCCGCGTCTCGGTCGCGATCACGCCCTCGAGCGACTGTCGCTGCCCCAGCTCCGCGATCACCGCCAAGGCCGTCCCGCGCCCGGGCGCGGCCAGGGCGCCGGTGTTGCAGTGGGTAAGGACGCGGTGGGCGCCCGCAAGCATGTCGGCCCCGGCCGCGGCGATGCGGTCGCTCGCCGCCTGCTCCTCGGCCTCGATCGCGCGCGCCTGCGCGAGCGCCGATTCGGCGAGCTCCTCCGGCGGCGCGGCGCTCGCCGCCGCGTGCACGCGGTCGACGGCGTGCGCCAGGTTGACCGCGGTGGGACGGGCGCCACGCAGCAGCGAGCAGGCGCGCTCCAAGGCCTCCCTGGTCGGATCGCGCTGCAGCTCGATGGCGATCCCGTAGGCGGCGGCGACGCCGATCAGGGGGGCGCCACGGATCGCCAGGCGGCGGATCGCCTCGGCCACCGCCTCGGCGCTGTCGAGCGTGAGCTCGCGCTCTTGCCAGGGCAGAGCGGTCTGATCGAGCGCCCGCAGCGAACGGCCGTCGAAGCGCAGGGCGACGACCGCTTCCACCCGGGTGGCGGGCTTAGAGCCGGTTCTCGATCGAGAGCGGTGCCGGCTCGGGTTGCTCGGCTGGTGCGGGAGCCGCGGCCGGCTGACCCTGCTCGGCTCCGAGCGCCTGCTGCAGCTCGCCCGACTCATACATCTCGGTCACGATGTCGCAGCCGCCGACCAGCTCGCCGTCGAGGAACAGCTGCGGGATCGTGGGCCAGTTCGAGAGCGCGGAGAGCTCTTGGCGGATACGCGGGTCGGGCAGCACGTCGACGGCCGCGAAGGGCCGCCCCACGGACTGGAGCATCGCCACGGTACGCGCTGAGAAGCCACACATCGGCTGCTCGGGCGTGCCCTTCATGAACAGGATCACGGGATTCTCGTCGATCGCCTGCTGGATCTGCTCGCGCAGCGGGCTGGGCTGGTCAGTCATGGTGGTTCTCCTTGGTCTGAATCGAGAGAGCGTGAATGCGGCCGCCGATCTCCGAGCCGAACACGCCGTAAACCAGGCGGTGCTGGGCCAGGCGGCCCAGACCTTGGAATGCCGGCGCCGAGACGACCGCGTTGAAATGGTGTCCGTCGCCCGAAACCTCGGCGCGCGCTCCGGGGATGGCCCGCTCGATGCGGACCTTGAGCTCTTCGGGGGTCGCGGGCTCCACTGCCATAACCAAAGCGTAGCGACGGTGCATGGCTATACTGAATGAAGCATGATCACGCTAACCGACAAAGGCGCCGAGAAGGTCCGCGAGTTTCTCTCCGCGCAGGCAGCGGTGGCTGAGACCGCCGGTCTTCGAGTGGGCGTCCGCGGCGGCGGCTGCTCGGGCTTCCAGTATGCGCTCGCCTTCGACCACCAGCGCGACGGCGACAGCGTCTTCGAGGACAAGGGGATCAGGCTCTTGGTCGACCACTCGAGCCTGCCCTACGTGAGCGGCTCGACGATCGACTTCGTCGACGGCCTCCAGGGCGCGGGCTTCCAGGTCGACAACCCCAACGTGATTGCCGCCTGTGGCTGCGGCTCCTCGTTCCGCGTCGCGGACGAGGAAGAGGTCTCGGCGGTCTAGCTCTAGAGCGCCCCCGGACGCCTTATGCGCGGGACCGTTGGATGCTGGTCCCATATAGGCAGACTGAGATCCAAGGCTGGAGCGCTCAGTCCGGCACGGCGTCCAGCGAGTGCCATAGGTAAAGGCACGCCAGCGTGCGGTGCGGTCGCCACGGCTCGGCGATCCGCTCCATCTCGGCGGCCGCCGGCAGCTCGTCCAGTGCGTAGCGATTCTTGATCGCGCGGCGCAGCCCGAGATCTCCCACGGGCAGAACGTCGGGCCGGCCCAGGTGGAACATCAGGAACATGTGCGCCGTCCAGGGGCCGAGGCCCTTGACCGCGACGAGCTCAGCGATCACCTCCTCGTCGGGGAGCTCGTCGAGGCGCTCGAGCTTCAGCGAGCCGTCGAGCACGTGCTCGGCGAGCGAGCGCAGAAAGCCGATCTTGGCACGCGAGAGACCCGCGGCCACGCGCACCTCGTCAGGGTCGTCGGCGAGGATCTCCTCTGGCGTGGGCGCGCGGCCGCCGTAGCGGTCGGTCAGGCGCGTGTAGATCGAACGCGCCGCCTTGGTCGAGAGCTGCTGGCCGACGATCGAGCGGACCAGCGCGCCGTAGTGCTCAGCCGGGCGCTCGCGGCGGTTCGCCAGACCGTCTGCTCCGAACTCGTCGATCAGCTCGCGCAGCACCGGGTCGGCCGCGCGCAGATGCTCCAGCGAACGCTTACGGCTGGCCGGCAACGGCCCCGGGCACGCCCGTATTGGTCGAGTACTTGGGCTGGAGCTTCATCTCCGGACGCAGCGCGTGCACCGCTTGGGCGACCGCGACGGCCGACTCCGCAAAGCCCGTGGCGATCAGTTTGAGCTTGCCGTCGAAGGTGGTGATGTCACCGCACGCCCACACGCGCTCGAGCGACGTCTTCATCACCTGGTCGACCACGATCGCGCCCTTGCTGATCTCAAAGCCCCAGTCCTTGAGCGGCCCGAGCGCGGTCTTGAAGCCGAGCTGAAGCAGGATCGCATCGACCTCGACCTCCACTTCGTGCGCCTCGTCCTCGGAGTGAAACAGGCGTACCCGCTCGACGGAGCCGTCGCCGTAGACCTCCTTGATCTGGAAGGGGACGTGGAGCGTCACGTCGCCGCGGTCGGCGGCCTCGAGCACCTGGCCCACGGTCAGCTCGTGTGCGCGGAAGCCCTCGCGTCGGTGTACGAGCTGGATCTCCGAGGCGGTATCGAGCAGGTTGATGACCCAGTCACAGGCCGAATCGCCGCCGCCCACGATCATCACGCGCTTGCCCTCGAAGACCGACTTCGAGCCGACGATGTAGTGGGCGCCACGCCCTTCCCACGGGGTCAGGTCGTAGCCGGGCAGCTTTTTGGGCTCGAAAGCACCGTGGCCGCCGGCCACGATCACCGCGCGCGAGCGCAGCTCGCCCTTGTCGGTGTGCAGCACCACGAGACGCTCCTCGCCTTCCCCCTCCCACGAAATCGTTGCCACGGTCGTGTTCAGGTACACCGGCACGTCGAACTGGTCGAGCGCCTGCTCGCGGAGGAGTTCGACCAGGTCCCTGGCCAGGACCTTGGGATGGCCGGGGACGTCGAAGATCCACTTCTCCGGATAGAGGGTCGTCAACTGCCCGCCGAGTTCCGGCAGCGAGTCGATGATGCGCGATGACGCCTCGCGCATCCCCGCCCAGAAAGCGGTCGCGAGCCCCACCGGGCCCGCTCCGATCACGGTGATGTCGCGAACCTGGTCGAGATCCGCCTTCAGTTCGGTCGTCACGACAGCGATGCCTGGATCGTCAGCGGCGCGCCGTCGAGCGCCCCCAGTGCCCGCTCGAGCGAGCACGAGATGCAGGTGAAGGTGGGCGTGTCGCGCAGCGTGTAGGCACTCGATTCGGTCGTCCGCAGCCGCTGGACGAGGTCGAGGAAATCACCAGGAGTGTCGGTCTCGAACGCGACCACGAACTCCTGGTCGTCAAGGCCGAAGGAGTAGCTCGTGTTGAGGTCGACGCTCGGGAACTCGCGCCCGATGCGAATGTGCTCCTGCATGATCCGGTAGCGCTCCTCGGCCGGCAGCGAGTACCACGCGCGCGTTTTCACGAATGGGTACACGAACAGGTACTTGCCGTGCGCGGGACGGACCTCGAGCCGCGACTCCTGCGAGTACTCAGACGGCTTGGTCATGGCAAGGAACGAGTACGGCACTGTGGACCACCGCATCAGGCCGCTCTGCGCCAGCACCACGTGAAACTCATGGATGCGCTCGAGGTTCTGGGCCTGGCTCAAAACCATCATGTCGGCATCTCCGCGGGTACCGACGAGCGAGAACGCGCGCAGCAGATGGCCTTCGGCGAAATCCGCGCAGGCGGCGATGAACTCGCGCTTGTCGTCGGCCCGCTGTTCGTCCTCGAGCCGCCGCCAGGCAGGATCTACCTTCAGAAACGTGTATTTGACGAAGTGACGCTCAGGCACTAAATCCAATAATGGCACGGGCCGGCACATGTGCCGGCCCGCCGGGCCGCACATGTGCGGTCCGGGCCCGGCGCGCATGCGCGCCGGGCAAATAGACACCGACGGACTACCATGAAATCTATGCGCATCGCCCTGGTGTCCCCGTATTCGTGGACATATCCAGGAGGGGTAACGAGACACATCGAGGCGCTCGCCGAGCAGCTGATCGCCGAGGGCCACTTCGTGCGCGTGTTGGCGCCTTTCGACCCCCCCGACCAGCTGGCCGGCGTGCTCCATCGCGGCGCGCGCCCCCAGGCGCTGGAGCTGCCTGAGTACCTGGTCCCGCTCGGGCGCACGATCGGCATCAAGGCCAATGGCGCGGTCTCCAATCTGTCGATCACGCCCTCCGGGATAGCCAGGATGCACCACGCGCTGCGCTCGCAGAGCTTCGACGTGGTCCACATCCAGGAGCCGATCGCTCCGATCCTGTGCTGGGTCGCGACCGACCAGACGCGGCTGCCGCTGGTGGGGACCTTCCACACCTACTCCACCAGCCGCGTCTTGAACGGAGGCGCCAACCTGCTCGGCGCGCGGCGGATGCTGAACCGGCTCCATGTGCGGATAGCGGTCTCTGAGGCCGCCGCGTGGACCAACCAGCGCTTCTTCGGCGGCCACTATCGGCTGATCCCCAACGGCGTGCACTACGACCGCGAGGCGGCGCTTGCGGCCGCGGCGCGTCCGCTGGGCGAGGCATTGAGAATCGCCTTCGTGGGTCAGGCCGTCGAGCGCAAGGGCCTGCCGGTGCTGTTGCGTGCGTTCGAGGCTCTGCGCGACCACATCCCCTGTGAGCTGACGCTGATCGGTCCCACACCTGCGGAACTCGAGCCGCTGCTGCTCGATGGGCGCGCGGTGCGCGCACTGGGGAAGGTCTCAGACGCCGAGAAGCAGGCCGAGCTCGAGCGAGCCGACGTGCTGTGCGCGCCTTCGCTCGGAGGCGAGAGCTTCGGCATGGTGCTGACCGAGGCGTTCGCGGCCGGCACGCCGGTGGTCGCCTCGGACATCGCGGGCTATCGCCACGTGGTCCGCGACGGCGTCGATGGGATGCTCGTACCGCGCGGCGACGCTCAGGCGCTCGCCGAGACCCTGCGCGACCTGTGGCACGACCCGGCGCGGCTGCGCGCGCTGGCACTCGCTGGCGCGGAGCGCGCCGAACGGTTCGCCTGGCCGCACGTCGCGGCGGAGGTGCTCGATGCCTACGAGGACGCCATCGCCACGCCCGCGCCCGAGGGAGTCGCTGCGCGGGCGGCGGTTCGGCTGGGCACACGCCCGGCCGATCTCAAGCCGCGCGCACCCGCGCGCAGGCTCCAGAGCCTCGAACCCGCGCCGGTGGCGGGACGCCGCTCGGTGCCAGCGCTGCTGCGGCGCGGGGCGATGGTGGCGGTCACGCTGATCGCCGCCGCGCTGGGCGTGTTCGCGCTGCAGAAGATCGGACTGCAGAACATCGCTTCGGCGCTGATCTCATCGGACGCAACGTTTGTCGTGATCGCGCTCGCCGTGATGTGCGCGGCGATGGCGCTGCGGTCCGTCTCCTGGCTCGCGATCCTGCGCGCCGCGTTGCCAAACGCGCGCATCCGGCTGGCGGACTCCATGCAGGGCACCTTCATCGGCGTGCTGATGTCCTCGACCTTGCCGGCGCGGCTGGGCGAGCCCTCGCGCGCGCTGATGGTAGCCCGGCGCACGGGCCGGCCGCGGGAGAACCTGCCGGTGGTGCTGGGCACCATCGTCTCGCAGACGCTGCTCAACCTGGTCGCGCTGCTGATCCTGGCAGCGATTATGTTCTCCTCGGCACACATCTTCAGCGGCCACCAGGATGCGCTGATGGTGGCGGCGCTGGCGCCCGCGGTGATGCTCGTGGTCGTGCTCTTGGCCCCCTCGCTGCTGCGCGGCCGGGGGGTGGCGAAGCGGCTGCGCTTCGAGCCGCTGCAATCCCTGCTGGCGCACCTGCGGGGCGCGCTGGCGCGGGTGCGGACGGGTCTGGTGGTCTTCCGCCAGCCGCGCAACGCGGCCGTCGCTGCTGTTGGCCAGCTCGCGGCGTGGGCGATGCAGTGCCTGTCCTGCTACCTGCTGCTGATCGCGCTCGGCCTCGACAACCACACTGGCATCGGCGCCGCGGCAGCGGTCCTGTTCGCGGTCAACATCACCGCCGTGGTGCCGGCCACGCCCGCCAACCTGGGCGTGTTTCAGGCAGCGGCTGCGACCGTCCTGCATGCCGGCTGGCACGTGAGCTTCGGCGACGGCGTGGCCTACGGCGTCATCCTGCAGGCCGTGGAGGTGGCGACGGCGGTGCTGATGGGCGGCCCCGCGCTGCTCAAGGAGGGCATGTCTTGGCGCGAGATCAAGCTCCGCGCCATGCACGCCACACCGGTGAATCTGCCGCCGCTGAGCAGGCCTGTCGCCGCCGGCGGCGGGCGCGAAGCGCTCGAGAGCGAGAGCTAGGACCGCAGCGCGAGGTCGGCCGCGCGGGCTGGGTCCTTGTCGGTCCCCGCGATGAGCTCGTCGGCGGCGTGCTTGGCCGTCTTGGGCAGAAAGCCCGATTTCATGCCGAAGTAGACCGCCTGGGGGTGGTGGGCGATGATTGCGAGCGTCGACTGCTCGGGCTCGAGCGCGTAGCCACCCGAGAGCCGCAGGCCGATGCGCGGGGCGTCGAGCAGCCTGAAGACCTTCTCGTGCTCTGACTGCTCGGGGCAGGCGGGATAGCCCCACGAGTAGCGGCGCCCCTGAGTGGGTCCGAGCCCGAGCTCTTCGCGGACCTGCGCGTGGAGCCACTCCGCCATCCCTTCGGCCGCCTGAACGCCCAGGCCGTGGACGAACAGCTGCTCGGCGAAAGATCCAATCTGCTGCAGCCGGGTCGTGAGCTCGGTCACGGCGTCGCCCGCGGTCACGGCCTGGAGCGTGCACAGGTCGATCTCTCCCGATGACAGTGGGCGGAAGAAGTCGGCCAGACAGATACGGTCGTGCTTGGGCTGGCGGGGGAAGACCAGGCGCTCGAGCTCCTGTTCGCCGGGCGCCTGCGGGTCCCACACGATCAGCTCGTTGCCGTCGGCGTTGCAGGGGAAGTAGCCGAGCAGTGCGCGCGGATGCAGATATGTCTGCTCGCGCCACATGCGCTCGAGGCGAGGCCCGAAATCGTCGTGCACGAGCCGTTGCCATGCCTCGCCCTTGACGCCGCGACCGCCCCAGTGCAGCTTGAACAGCACATGCGTATCGAGGTGGTGGTAGACCTGTTCCAGGTCGACCTCGATTTCACGTGTGCCCAGGTACGGGGGGGTGGGGATCGGGTTGTCGGTCCTGGCGGCGCTGCGCACCGAGGCGTCTGTCAGGGGCGGGCCGCTGTCGACTACCGCGGGCTGCTCTCGCAGCTTGCGCGCCGCTTCGCGCGTTTGCTCCAGCAGCGCCGCACGACCATCCGGCTCGATCAGGCGGTCCATCTTCTCCAGACCCTCGAAGGCGTCCTTGCAGTAGAAGACGCCTGGCGCGTAAAGCGAGTCGGATTCGGGCCCTTCCGGAAAGAGCGCGCGCAGGCCGAAGTTGCGGTTGATCGCCGCGCCGCCCAGCAGCACGGGGTAGTTCAGGCCACGTGCGTGCAGCTCGCCGATGCAGGCGGGCATCTGCTTGGAGGTCGAGACCAGCAGCGCCGACAATCCGATAGCGGTGGCGTCGTGCTCGACGGCGGCGTCGATGATGGTCTGGATCGGCACCTGCTTGCCGAGATCGACCACCGTGTAGCCGTTGTTGGTGAGGATCGTGTTGACGAGCGACTTGCCGATGTCGTGCACGTCGCCGAACACAGTCGCGACCACCACCGTCCCCTTGGTGTAGCCCTCGATCCGCTCGAGATAACGCTCCAGCCGAGCGACCGCACGCTTCATCACCTCAGCCGACTGGAGCACGAACGGCAGGATCAGCTCGCCCGCGCCGAACTTGTCGCCGACCTCCTTCATCGCCGGCAGCAGCACCTCGTTGAGCGTCGGCACGGCGCCGATCTTCTCCACGCTTGCGTCGATCCACCCCTCGACGCCCTCCTTCTTGCGGCGCAGGACGTGGAAGTGCAGCGCCTGCTCGGGCTCCATGCCCTCCGTTGGATCCTGGTCGGTCTCGTCTTCGGCGACCGACCCCTTGGATTCGAAGTGCGCGATGAAGCGCTCGAGCGCGTTGTCGGAGCGGTCGAACACCAGGTCGTCGGCGAGCTCGCGCTCCTCGGGCGAGATCTCGGGGTAGGGGGTGATGTGGTTGGGGTTGACCAGCGCGAGGTCGAGTCCGGCCTGCACGCAGTGATGCAGGAACACGCTGTTGAGCACGCTGCGCGCGGGCACGCTCACCCCGAAGCTCACGTTCGACACCCCGAGCGAGGTCTTGACATCGGGCAGCTGCTGCTTGATGCGTTTGATGCCCGCGATCGTCTCGACCGCCGAGTGCCGCCACTGCTCATCGCCCGTCGTCAGCGTGAAGGTGAGGCAGTCGAAGATCAACAGCTGGGGATCGAGGCCATGCTCGTCGCAGCACATGCTCGTGATCCGCTTGGCCACCTCGAGCTTGCGCTCGGCTGTCTTGGCCATGCCCTCCTCGTCGATCGTCAGCGCGATCAGCGCGGCTCCGTGCGCCTTCGCAAGCGGCACCACGCGATCGAGCTTGTCGCGGCCGGCCTCGAGGTTGATCGAGTTGACGATCGCGCGGCCCGGGGTCTGCTCGAGCGCGACCTCGACCACCTCGGGCTCGGTCGTGTCGATCTGGATCGGAGCAGGCTGGGTCAGGCAGATGCGCTTGACGACCTGGCGCATCTGCTCGGCTTCGTCCTGGCGCTCGGTGAGCGCCACGCACAGGTCCAGCACATGGGCGCCGCCCTCGACCTGGTCCTCGGCGATAGCGACTAGACCGTCGTAGTCGTCTTGGAGGAGGAGCTCCTTGGCCTTGCGCGAGCCCTGCGAGTTGACCCGCTCGCCCACCAGCGTGGGGCGGGGATCCTGTACCAGCGCCGTCGCGGCGATCATGCTCGAGAGGCGCGGAGGTCGTGGTTGGGGGCGCTCGTTCGGCTTTTTGTTCCCGACGCGTTCCGTGAGGGCCCTGATGTGCTCCGGCGTGGTGCCGCAGCAGCCGCCGACGACGGAGACGCCGTAGCGGTTCACGAACTCCTCGAGCGTCTTCGAGAACGGCTCGGGCTGCTCGGGGAAGATCGTCTCGCCGTTCGCGCCCTGGTGGGGGATGCCGGCGTTGGGGATGCAGTGGACCGGCACCGGGGAGTGCTCGCCGAGGAAGCGGATCGCGTCGCGCATGTCCTCGGGCCCGGTCGAGCAGTTGAGCCCGATGACGTCCACCTCCAGCGCCTCAAGCGTCGTCAGCACGGCGTCGATGTCCGTGCCCAGCAGCATCTTGCCGCCCTGGGGAAGCAGCGAGACGCTGCACTGGATCGGGACTTTTCGCCCCGTCTGCTTGAAGGCCTCGCGCGCTCCGAACACGGCGGCCTTGACCTCGAGCAGGTCCTGGCCCGTCTCGATGATGACGATGTCGATGCCGCCCTTCAGCAGGCCGCGCGCCTGCTCCTCGAAGACCGCTACCAGTTCCCTGAAGCGGATCTGACCGAGGCTGGGGTCGTCGCTCGCCGGCAGGTAGCCGGTGGGGCCGATCGAGCCCGCGACGAACCGCTCTTCGCCGGCTGCCCTGCGCGCGATCTGGGCCGCCTTGCAGTTGATCTCCTCGGTGTGGGGCTCGAGCCCCCACTCCGCGAGCTTGATCCGCGAGCCCTGGAAGGTGTCGGTCTCGAGCACCAGCGCGCCCGCCTCGAGCATCGAGGAGTGCACGCCCTCGATCACGTCGGCGCGGTTCAGCACGAGCGCCTCATGGCAGCGTCCGGGAAGCTGGTAGTCGTGCTCGAGGCTCAGGTCGAACTGCTCGAGCGTCGCGCCCATGCCGCCGTCGTAGACGACAATCCGTTCGCGCATCGTGGCCAGGAGATCCCGCACCTGGCTGATGCTACCGAACCTTGACAAAGGTGTGACAAGGTTGGGCGTACGGTCAAGGGCCGGCAGGAACTAGCGAGTGGGCCCGTCGCCAGGCTCGCGCCGGCTGCCCCGCCGCCGCAGTAGGCGAAGGACAGCGCTCAAGGCGTTGCGCCGGGGTGGGTCGTACTCATGCAACTGCGCGTAGCGCTCCGCGTTGGCCTCCAGCTCGCGCTCGTTCTCCTGGAACGCCGCGGAGTCGAAATCGGCACTTGGCCCCTGGGGGCCGAAAGGGGGGAGGCCCATGTTTCAGTGCTCCGATGTCGCTCTCATCGCGCGCCGTCCTCGCGGTCGCCTGGCGTAATGATATTGCGGCGATCAACTGCGCCGGTCTGGGGCCCGGCGATCAACCGCGCCGGGTCGCGTCCTCGGAGCGCTCGCCGGCGCCTTCCGGCCGCTGCTGGGCGTCGCTTTGCGCCGCGGCGGGTTCCTCACTTTGCGCTGCGGCCTTGCGCTCTGCGCGCCTGCGCCTGGCGCGGATCACTCGCCAGGCGATGTATGCCGCGAGCAGGAGGGCCGCCGCGATCAATGCATAGATTCCCCCCTTGCTGAAGCCGTTGTAGATCGAGGTGAGGTGATTGCCCGAGAAGTAGCCGACGCATGTCCACACGGCGACCCAGATGGCCGCCCCGAGGGCGTTGTAGGCCAGGAAGCGCGCCCAATGCATGCCGCTGATCCCGGCGATGATCCCGTTCGCCTGGCGCAGACCCTCGATGAAACGCGCGATCACGATGATCCTGGCGCCGCGGCGCTCGAAGAAATTCGTGGTCTTGTCGAGCCGCTCCGGCGTAAGGAAGACGTAGCGTCCGTAGCGCTCGACCAGCGGACGGCCGCCGAAGTGACCAATCGCGAAGCCGATGTTGTCGCCCACCACCGCCGCCAGAAAGCCGAGCACGCCGACCAGCCAGATCTGCAGCCGACCGGTTCCCGCGTAGACCGCGCCCAGGATCAGGATCGTCTCTCCGGGCACCGGCACGCCGAAGTCCTCCAGCAGCACGAAGCCCGCCACCGCGAGGTAGCCGTACTGGTCCAGCACCGGCTTCAGCGAATTCAGGAACCCCGGCAGGTGCACCTCGTGGCCGCTCATCGCTGCGATCTAGCCTCCTCCAGCCGCCTGCGTGCCTGGCGGCGCAGCTCGCCCAAGGGCAATCCTTCGCGCAGCAGCGCCGGAATGCCCAGCGCCAGCGCGTCGAACACCTCGACCCCCTGCAGCACCAGCCCGTAGGCCAGCGCGCGGTTGGCCTCGATGCCGAACGGGTGCAGGACCGCGATGCACGCGGCCTGAAAGACGCCGACGTTCGATGGTGTCACCGGCACGATCGCCGTTATGTTGACGGCAAGCAGCACAGCCGCCGCCGCCGCCCAGTTGGCGCGGTGGCCCAAGCCGAGGGCGAGCATGACGACATAGCAGGAGCAAAGCTGGAGTCCCCAGGCCCCCAGCTGTGTGGCGGTGGCATGCAGCGCCGGCCCGGGACGGCGGAATACGGCGAGCCCCTGGCGGAAGCGAATCAACTGCGCAAGCGTCCAGGTCGCGGCCTTCTTGATCCATCCCACCCGCGCGGCCGTGGCGCCCTGCGCGAGCCGCGGGCCGACCAGCACCAGCGCCAGCAGACCGGCCGGCAGCAGCACCGCCGCCAGGATCGCGCCGGTGCGCGCGCGGGCCAGGGCCGAATCGAGGACGGCGGCGATTGCGAGCAGTCCGAGCGCGAGCAGATTGAGAAACGTCTGCGAGACGACGGTTCCGAGCACCATCGCGAAGGTCTTGGAGGGCTGGCCCACCCGCCGGGCCACGATCCACGCTCGCGCCGCCTCGCCGACCCGGCCAGGGGCGACCGCGGAGCCGGCCACTCCGATCAGCAGCGCGCGGCGGACGGTGCCGCGATCGAGCGCGTGCTCGGCTTCCGGGCTGCGTGGAAGCGCGGGGCGCAGGACCGCGAACCAGGACTCCGCCCGTGCGTAGAAGGCGGCGGCCATGAACGCGAGGCCGAGCAGGATCCACCCGGCGTTGACGCGACCCAGCGCGCGGCCAATCTCGTTCAGGTTGAGGTTGGTCAGGCCAAGCACGACCAGCCCCGCAAGCACGGCCAGGGTGACGGCGGCGGCGAGCAGCCCGCCGTGGCGGTGGCCTCCTTGCCGCCCCTGGGCGTGCCCCGCTTTCAGCGCGGGCTTTGCACGCGTCGCTGGCCCGGATTCACCGTGCAAGCGACGCTGCGGCACGGCGACCGTCCTCGCTGCCCGCGAGGGTGTGGTCGCTTAGGTTGGGTAGCCGTCCGTTGCCCGCGGCCGCCTCGTAATGGCCCCGTAGCACGGCGGTGGCGCGGGACCAGCTGGATCCGACGACCGACCGCCGTCCCTCTGCTCCCATCGCGGTGCGCATCTGTCGATCTTCCACCAGGCGCCGGACTGTGGCCACAAGCGAACGCGGATCGGCGGGGTCATAGGTCAGCCCCTGGGAGCCTTCGCGGATCAGCTCCCGGGCGGTTGGGGTGTCGGGCGCCACCACCGGCAGCCCCGCCGCTTGGGCCTCGAGCATCACCATGCCCAGCGTCTCTGAGTCGGAGGGGAAGACGAACGCGTCCGCCGACGCGTAGGCGCGTGAAAGCGCGTCGCCCGACAGCAGGCCCAGGAACGTTGTCGGGGTGCCGGCGAACTGCTGCTCGAGCTCGGGCCGCAGCGGTCCGTCGCCCACGATCGCAAGCGCAATCCCGTCGACCTCGCGCACCACCGGCAGCAGGCGATGCAGCGATTTCTCTTTCGCCAGCCGGCCTACGCACAAGAGGATGGTGCGTTCTGGGTGGCCCGGGCTCAGGCGCATGCGCCACTCGGGGGTGGCCCAATGCGGCGAGAAGCGGTCGCACTCCACCCCGTACGGCCAGACCGCAAGTCTGGGGATCCCGCGAGCGCGAAGCACCTCGGCGGTCGCCCTGGAGGTGCAAAGGTTGACGCGAGCGCGGCTGTGCAGCCACGCGACGTAGCGCCAGCCGAACGGCTCGAGCGCTCCCAGGCCGTAGTAGTGCGTGTAGTAGGCCACGTGGGCGTGGTAGGAGGCGACGAGCGGAATCTCATGGCGATCGGCATAGCGCACCGCCCCGGCGGCCAGCAAAACTGGGTTTACCGCGTGGACCACGTCGGGAGCGAAGCGGCGCAGCGCCTGCCTGAGCGGGGGGATCGGCAGAGACACTCGTTTCTCGGGGTACCCGGTGCCGTCCGGATAAAGCGGAACTCGCAGGCCAGGCACGCCCACGACGGTGGCGCCGGCATAGGATCGCGGTCCGCCCGAGGGAGCTACCACCAAGACTTCATCGCCGTGGCGCCCGAGTTCCTCGACCGTGCGGCGCAGCCGCGTAACCACGCCGTCGACGGCGGGGAGGAAAACCTCGGTCACTAACGCGATTCGCATTGGGATCTTCTACCCGAAGCGGTTCAGCGCTCGCTCAAGACCGTGTTTTTCCGTTTTGCGCGGGTTGCCACGCGCCCGCGCCTCGCTGGCTGCCTGAGCACCGGCTGGTGTCGAGCGCGGATAAGCTCGCGCAGGTGTCGCGCGGGTTTGCGTCGGATAACGCGGCCGGGGTCCACCCGGCCGTGCTCCAGGCGATCGCGACGGCCAACACGGGCCACGCCTTCGGGTATGGCCACGATCAATTCACAGCCATGGTGGAGTCGTTGCTGCGATCAGAATTTGGCTCCTCCTCGCGGTCGTTTCTGGTGTGGGGTGGCACCGCGGCCAACGTGCTCTCGCTGCGCGCCTGTTGTCGACCCTGGGAGGCCGCGATCTGCGCCGCGAGCGCGCACCTGAACGTCGACGAGGCGGGTGCCCCCGAGGCGATCGCGGGCGTCAAGCTGCTGACCGCGGCGAGTGATGACGGCAAGCTCTCGCTCGAGCAGGTCGAGGGTCTGATCACCCGTGTGGGCGATGAGCACGCCGTTCAGCCGCGCGTGGTTTCGATCTCGCAGAGCACCGAGCTCGGCTCGGTGTACGCACGCGAGGAGGTCATCGCCATGGCGGAGCTCACTCACGAGCGCGGACTGCTGCTGCACATGGACGGCGCGCGGCTATGCAACGCGGCGGCGGCGCTCGGGACCGGTCTGGCGCAGGCAAGCACGGAGCTGGGCGTGGACGTGCTCTCGTTCGGAGGGACCAAGAACGGCCTCCTCGGCGCCGAAGCCGTGGTGTTCACGCGGGATGACCTGGCGACGGGATTTGAATACCTGCGCAAACAGTCGATGCAGCTCGCGTCGAAGATGCGTTTCTTGGCCGCGCAGTTCGAGGCCCTGTTGCGCGAGGAGCTGTGGCGCTCGCTTGCGGGCCACGCCAATGCCATAGCCGGTCTGCTCGCAGCTGCGCTCGCGGAGATTCCCGCGGTCACCCTCACCCGCCCGGTGCAGGCCAACGCGGTGTTCGTGATCTTGCCCTTCGCGGCGATCGCGCGCCTGCACGAGCAGTTCGACTTCTACGAGTGGGATTCAAGGAGCGGCGAGGTTCGTTTCATGTGCTCCTGGGACACCACGGCGGAGGACGTCGAGCGGCTGGTGGGCGCGGTGCGGGAGGCCGCGGGGTAGCTGGGACGACGACGGCGAGCCTTCTACGAGCGCCCGAAGGCCACGAAGTGCGGGTTGTCGAAGCCGGGCTTGCCGTAGCGCAGCACCCGGCCCTCGAGATCCTCCACACGCCCCCCGGCCGCTCGCAGAACCGCATCCCCCGCCGCGGTATCCCACTCCATCGTCCTGCCGAGGCGCGGGTAGATGTCGGCCTGGCCCGCCGCCACCACGCAGAACTTCAAAGACGACCCAGCGGCGGTCGAAGCAGCGATCTTGCGGCCCTGGAGGAAGCGCTCGAGTGCCTCCGCGTCCCCGTGTGAGCGGCTCGAGACCACCGTCGCGCCTTCGGGTGGTATCGAACGCGCCGCGATCTCGCGCCGGCCGGATTCGTCCTCGACCAGCGGGGTCATGCCCGGTGCGGCCATGAACAGCCGCTGGAGCGCGGGCGCCAGCACCAGCCCCAGGATCGGCGAGCCGTCCTCGATCAGGGCCACGTTGATGGTGAACTCGCCGTTGCGGCTGATGAACTCCTTGGTCCCGTCGAGCGGGTCGACGAGCCAGAACATCTGCGGCGCGGGTCGACCCAGCAGGTCTCCGGCGCTCTCCTCGGCCACGATCGGCACCTCCGGGGTCACCCCTTCGAGCGCGGCGACCAAAATCTCCTCCGAGCGCCGGTCGGCTTCGGTTACGGGCGACCCGTCGGCCTTTGACTCGACGTCGAATCCGGAGCCGTAGACCTCCAGCACGGCGTCGCCGGCGTCGCGAACCGCCTGAACGATCTCAGCGAACGCTTCGTGGCGGATGCGGGTCGCACCCGCGGAGTCGGCGATCAGCGCCGCCATCAGTCCGGCTGGAGGACGCCGCGCCGGCGAAGTTCGTCGACCAGTGTCTCGGCGGCCTGCTCGGCCGAGATCTCGGTGGTGTCGATGTGCACCTCGGCCGCCTCGGGCGGCTCGTAGGGCGAGTCGATGCCGGTGAAGTTGCGAATCTCGCCGCGGCGGGCCTTGGCGTAGAGGCTCTTGGGGTCCCGCGCCTCGGCCACTCGCAACGGCGTGTCCACGAACACCTCGATGAACTCGCCTTCCTCGAGCAGGGCCCGGGCCATGCGCCGCTCCGAGCGGAACGGGGAGATGAAGGAGGTGATCACGATCAAGCCGGCGTCGACCATCAGCTTCGAGACCTCGGCGATGCGGCGGATGTTCTCGACCCGGTCGGCGTCGGTGAAGCCCAGATCCTTGTTGAGCCCGTGGCGGATGTTGTCGCCGTCGAGCAGATACGTGTGGCAGCCGAGCGTGTGCAGCTTGCGCTCGAGCAGGTTGGCGATCGTTGACTTGCCCGCGCCCGACAGACCGGTCATCCACAACACGCAGGGCCGGTGACCCTTGAGACGGGCGTGAGCCGCCTTGTCGATGTCGATCGTCTGCCAGTGGACGTTGTCGGAGCGGCGCAACTCGAAGTTGAGCATGCCCGCACCGACCGTGTTGCTGGTGATCCGGTCGATGAGGATGAATCCGCCCATGTCCCGGTTCTCGCGGTAGGGGTCGAAGGGGATCGAGCGGTCAAGCTCGATCTCGCATACGCCGATCTCGTTCAGTTCGAGCTTCTCCGCCGCGATCCGCTTGAGCGTGTGCACGTCGAGCTTGTACTTGAGCGGGGCGATCGTTGCGCCGACCAGGCTCGTGCCGACGCGCATGAGGTAGTTGCGGCCACGGAGCATCGGCTCCTCGGCCATCCACACGATCGTAGCCTCGAACTGCTCGCCGACCCCGGGGGGCTCACGCGGAGTCGCAAGCACCTCCCCGCGGCTGATGTCGATCTCGTCGGTGAGCGTGAGCGTGACGGACTGGCCCGAGACGGCGCGGTCGAGGTCGCCGTCGTAGGTGACGATGCGCGCGACGGTGCTCTCGCGCCGGGAGGGCAGCGCGATCACTCGCTCGCCCGGGGTGATGGTCCCGCTTGAGATCAGCCCGGAGAAGCCGCGGAACTCGGCGTCGGGGCGGTTGACCCACTGGATCGGCAGGCGGAACGGTGCTGTCTGCATGCGGTCTTCGTCGATCTCGACGTTCTCCAGGTACTCGAGCAGCGTGGCCCCCTCGTACCAGGTGGTGTTTGAGCTGCGCGCGACGACGTTGTCGCCGTGCAGCGCCGAGACGGGGATCGCGGTGATGTCTTCGATGCCCAGCTGCTGCGCCAGGCGCCGGCACTCAGCTTCGAGCTCGCGGAAGCGGCTCTCCGAGTAGTCGACCAGATCGAGCTTGTTGACCGCCATCGCCACGTGGCGCACGCCAAGCAGCGAAGCGATGTAGGTATGACGACGCGTTTGCGTCAGCACGCCCTTGCGCGCGTCGAGCAGCAGCACGGCACAGTCGGCAGTGGAGGCGCCCGTGACCATGTTGCGCGTGTACTGCTCGTGGCCCGGGGTGTCGGCGACGATGAACTTGCGGCGCTTGGTCTGGAAGTAGCGGTAGGCGACGTCGATCGTGATGCCCTGCTCGCGCTCGGCCGCCAGCCCGTCGAGCAGCAGCGCGAAATCGAGGTTGCCGCCCTGAGTTCCGATCTTGCGCGAATCGGATTCCAGCGCTTCGCGTTGGTCGTCGAACAGGAACCCCGCCTCATACAGCAGGCGGCCGATCAGCGTGCTCTTGCCGTCGTCGACGCTCCCGCAGGTGACAAAACGCAGGAGGCGGGCGTGCTCGTTTGCCCTGAGGTATTCGGCGAGTGTCTCCGGCGCCGCGGAGGTGACCGCCATTAGAAGTAGCCCTCCTGCTTCTTCTTCTCCATCGAGGCGGACTGGTCGTGGTCGATTACACGGCCCTGGCGCTCGGATGTGCGCGCCAGCAGCATCTCGTTGACGATCGACTCGAGCGTGTCAGCGTCTGACTCGATCGCGCCCGTGAGGGGATAGCAGCCGAGCGTGCGGAAGCGGACCTTCTTCATCATGGGCTGCTCACCTGGCTCGAGCGGCATGCGGTCGTCGTCCACCATGATCAGCGTGCCGTCGCGCTCGACCACCGGGCGCTCCTTGGCGAAGTACAACGGCACGATCGGGATCTGCTCGAGGTAGATGTACTGCCACACGTCGAGCTCGGTCCAGTTCGAGAGCGGGAAGATGCGCATCGACTCGCCCTTCTGCTTGCGAGCGTTGTAGAGCCGCCACAGCTCGGGGCGCTGGTTCTTAGGATCCCAGCGGTGCTGTGCCGAGCGAAACGAGAACACACGCTCCTTGGCGCGGGAACGCTCCTCGTCGCGGCGCGCGCCCCCGAAGGCGGCATCGAAGCCGTACTTGTCGAGCGCCTGCTTTAGCGACTGGGTCTTCATCACGTCGGTGTGCACGGCTGAACCGTGGGTGAAGGGGTTGATGCCCTGCTTGACACCTTCCTCATTGATGTGCACGAAAAGCTCGAGCCCGTGCTCGCGCGCCGTCGCGTCGCGGAAGGCGTACATGTCGCGGAACTTCCACGTCGTGTCGACGTGCAAGAAGGGGAACGGCGGCATCCCCGGAGAGAAGGCCTTCAGCGCGAGCCGCAGCATCACCGAGCTGTCCTTGCCGATCGAATACAGCATCACCGGCTTCTCCGCCTGCGCGACGACCTCGCGCATGATGTGGATGCTCTCCGCCTCGAGCCGCTGCAGGTGTGTCAGGCGCTTGGGCTCGATGCGCCCGGCGCCGCCGGGACCCTCGCCTACGGCGCGATCAGAGGTTCTGGGCAACGAGGAGGGTGTCACGATGCTCCCAAAATGATGACGGGCTCAGCTGCGCGCGCTGAACGCCTTCGAGGTGCCGAGCACGCGGCCGCCGGCGCCGAGCGCCTGCACCGTGAACCTGCCGCCGCTCGAAGGCACGGAGATCCGGGTCTCGAAGCCCGCCCGTGGTGCGGTGGCGACCACGCTGCCGCCGCTCAGCACCTTCCAGGACCGCACCTGGGTGGCGCCGTTCCAGCTCGCGTAGACCGTCGTCTTGCCGCCGCTCGAACGCGC
>JAVKSP010000048.1:0-21226 GCA_039583645.1 Solirubrobacteraceae bacterium | reverse complement strand
CGCCGGCACATGTGCCGGCGGGCCGGGCCGATCATGATCGGCCCGGGACAAATTGAAAGCTGGCGCCCCAAGCTGGCGTCCATCCGCAAAATGGAATATGTTCCAGTCAGTGGAACACGGGGCGATGGATCCGGCGCGGCTCGAACTGCGCGCTCTGTCGAAGACGTTCGCGGCCAGCCAGGCCCTTCGCGACGTCTCGATGGTAGTGCACCCCCGGGAGGTCCACGGGCTGGTCGGGGAGAACGGCTCGGGCAAGTCGACGCTCGTGAAGGTGCTCTCGGGCTATCACCGCCCCGACGCGGGAGCTTCGCTTTGGATCGACGGACGGGCCGTCGAGCTACCGGTGCGCCCCGCCGCGGTACGACGGCTCGGGCTCGCGGTGGTCCACCAGGACCTCGGACTGATCGACTCCTTCTCGGTGCTGGAGAACATGCGGGTGGGGCTCTTCGGCGTGCGGCGCTTCAGCCGCGCGATCCGCTGGCGCCAGGAGCGCGAGCTGGCGCGCGCTGCGCTCGAGTCACTCGGCGCGGACATCGACCCCGACGCGGACGTCGCGAGCCTCTCTGCCGCAGAACGCGCCGAGGTGGCGATCGCGCGAGCGCTTCAGCAACACGAGCCTGGACGCGGCGTGATCATGTTCGACGAGTCCACGCGCGCGCTCCCGCCCGAGCCGCGCCGCCATTTCCACTCGCTGTTGCGCGGGGTCGTCGGCCGGGGCGGGTCGGTACTGCTGGTGAGCCACCAGCTCGAGGAGGTGCTCGAGCACACCGACCGCGTGACGGTCCTGCGCGACGGGCAGGTCGCGGCGAGCGGACTTCCCACGGAGGAGCTCTCCGAGCGCGAGTTGATCCGCTTGATGCTGGGCCGCGAGCTCGCGAGCGAGTCCCGTACCAGGAGCGCCTCGGCGGCGCACGGGGCGCCTCCCGTCGAGGTCCGCGGCGTTCGCGGCAGCGTGGTGGAAGAAGCCACCTTCTCGATCGCGGCGGGCGAGATCGTCGGCGTTACGGGGCTGCTGGGCTCGGGGTTTGACGAGCTGCCCTATCTGCTCGCCGGCGCGCGCCAGGCGGCCGCGGGCACGCTCTCGCTGCGGGGGCGGGAGTTCGAACTCGCGCGCGCCTCGGTCCGCGAGCTGCTCGAGGCCGGGGTTGCACTTGTACCCGAGCGGCGGGCCACCGAGGGTCTGGCGCTGACCGAGACCGTGCTCGAGAACGTCACGCTGCCTCGCGTCAGGGGCGCCCACCTGGGGCGAGCCTGGCAGCGGGGGGAGACCGAATGGGTGTTGCGGGAGCTTGGCGTGCGCCCCGCCGACCCGGACATGCTCGTGGCCCAGCTGAGCGGCGGCAACCAGCAGAAGGTCCTGCTCGGGAAGTGGCTGTGCGGTCAGCCCACGCTGCTGCTGTTGCATGAGCCCACTCAGGGCGTGGACGTGGGCGCCCGGCGAGACCTCGAACGGGCCATCGGCCGGGCGGCCGACGACGGCGCCGCGGTGCTGCTCGCGGGCATGGATACGAGCGAGCTCGCGCCCCTTTGCGACCGCGTGCTGATCATGCGCGCGGGGCATGTTGGGGCTGAGCTCGAGGGCGCTTTTACACCTGAGCAGATCATCGACGCCGTCTACGGGCAGCGGACGGTGGCGGCGTGAGCGCCGCGGCCAAGCTCTCGGAGCGCTATGCGCTGCTCGCGCTGTGGGGCGTGATGATCGCCGTGTACTCGATCGTCGAGCCGTCGTACTTCGACACCACAGGCACTTTTCAGACGATCTTCGGCTCCCAAGCAGCGCTGGTGTTTCTCTCGATGGGCTTTCTGTGCACGGTGATCGTGGGCGATTTCGTCGATCTCTCGGTCGCGTCGATCCTCGGGCTGTCCGCGACCCTGGTGCCCGTCCTGAGCGTGCTGCACGGCTGGAACGTGGCACTTGCCTCGGTGTTCGCGGTGGCCATTGGCGTGTCAGCCGGCGCGGTCAACGGCTTCCTCGTGGTCTACATGGGCGTCAACACGATCGTGGTCACGCTGGGCATGTCGACGCTGCTCTCCGGAATCGCGCTGGCGATCTCGCATCTGAGCGCGGTCGGCGGTCTGAGCCTGTCATTCGGTCAGCTCGCGAACGCCAGCCTGGGCGGATTGCCGGTGTCCTTCTACTACGGGATCGCGCTGGCGCTGATCTTCGCCTACGTGCTGACCTTCACGCCGCTCGGCCGCCACATGCAATTCGTCGGCGCCAACCGCGAGGTAAGCCGCCTGGCGGGGGTGCGGGTCAAGCGGATTCGTTTTGGCGCCTTTGTCGCCTCGGGTCTGCTGTGCGGACTCGGGGGCGTGGTGGTCGCGGCCGGCAACGGCAGCTTTGACCCGAGCTACGCGCCCACGTATCTGCTGCCAACGATCTCCGCGGTGTTTTTGGGCACGGCCGTCGTGCGCCCGGGGAGATTCAACCCCCTTGGCGCGCTCATCGGCATCTACTTCCTTGCCACCGGCATCCTCGGGCTCCAGGAGCTCAACTTCGGGGATTGGATCTCGGACGTCTTCTACGGCGCCGCGCTGATCGTCGCGGTGCTGATCACCACCTTGCTGCGCAAGCGCCTCCGGGCGGGGCGCGCCTAGACCGCGCGCCTTGAACCCTGAAAGAAAGGAAAAGATGACCAGGAAACGTCTCACCCGTGCCGTCGTGCTCGCCAGCGTGGCGGTGCTCGCGGCCGCATGCGGGAGCTCGAACAACAACACGAGCTCGACGGGCGGCTCGAATGGCTCAAGCCCCGGCGTCGCCCGCGCGAGCGCCGTGGTCGCAAGCCTCAGCAAGCCCACCACCAGCTTCCCGGCTCCTGGGCCGGCGCTCAAGAACGTGAAGTCGCTCAAGGGCAAGAGCGTGTGGTACATCCCGCTGTCGCTTTCGGCCCCCGTATTCGGGATCGGCAACAGCTCCTTGCACACCGCCCTGGGCAAGGTGGGGGTGACGGTGCACACCTGCAGCGGCCAATCGAACCCCTCGGCCACCTCCGCCTGCGTCAACGAGGCCGTGGCGCGCGGCGCCAGCGCGATCATCGCCGACGCGGTCCCGGTCGTGCTCGCGGCGAACGCCTTTGCCAGCGCCCAGAGTCACCACATCCCGGTGCTGATCGTCAACCAGCTGCCGCCGCCGTCGCCGAAGATGCCGGGCGCGGTGAAGGGCAACGGCAACGACAAGCTCGCCTACGCGCTCTCGCAGGACGTCACGCAGGTCAAGGCGATCGCCGATTGGACCATCGCCGACTCGCACGGCAAGGCGAACGACCTGATGCTCGTCTTCACCGACTCGCCCTCGACGCTCGCCTACGGCGCCGGCGGCGTGGCGGAGTTCAAGCACAACTGCCCGAGCTGCAAGATCACGGTGCAGAAGGTCGCGTTGGCCAACGCGTCGCTGATCCCGTCGCAGACGAGCTCGGCGCTGCTGCATAACCACGGCATCAACTACGTCGTGCCCGAGTTCGACGCTGTGCTCCAGCCTGTGAGCCAGGGCATCCAGCAGACCGGCGCGGCCGCCAACAAGGTCAAGATCGGCACCGACGGCGGCGATTTGCCGGCGCTGCAGGAGCTCAAGGCGGGCCGGCTGGGAGCCGAGGTCGGCGAGGACTTCCCCTACGCCGGCTGGGCCGACGCCGACGAGGTCATGCGCATGATGCTGGGCATGCCAGTGGTCACCGAGCACGTGCCGGTACGGATGTTCACCGCGTCCAACATCGGCTCGCTGCAGCTGACCCCGGCCGCGCAGGCCTCCGGCAAGTGGTACGGCAGCAACGCCTACCAGAGCATGTTCGAGCACCTCTGGGGCAACGGGTAGGTCCGGTGCCGGAGTCGAGCAGCCCCGTGCGCGTCCGCCTGTACTGGATTCCGGTCTCGCATCCATCGCAGGCGGTGCGCAAGATGCTCGAGCTCAAGCAGGTCGACTACGAGCTGGTCAACGTGCTGCCGATGAATCAGCGGCTGCACGTCCGGGCCGCCGGCTTTCGACGCGGCACCGTGCCGGCGGTGCGCCTCGACGGCCGGCGGGTCCAGGGCTCGCGTGAGATCGCGCGGGCCCTGGACGAGCTCTGGCCCGAGCCGCCGCTGTTCCCCGCCGATCCCGAGCTGCGCCGCCGGGTGCAGGCGGCCGAGCGGTGGGGCGAGGAGCAGCTTCAGCCCGTGGCGCGTCGCATCGGCCGCTTCGGCGCTGCTAACAGCGTGCAGGTGCGCCGCTGGGGGGCCCGGGGTCTGCCGCTGCCGGGGGTGCTGGCCTTCGCCAGTGGACCGCTGGCCGCCTGGTACACGCGTGCGCGTGAGCTCGACGGGCGCCGCGCCACGGAGGCGGGGGTGCAGGCGGATCTGGCGGCGCTGCCCGGCCTGCTCGCGCGGGTCGAGCAGCTGCTCGAGGACGGGACGCTCGCCGTGGAGCCGCCGAACGCCGCGACGGTCCAGGTGCTCTCGAGCGTGCGACTGCTCGACTCCTATGCCGACCTGCACGAGTACATCGGCTCGCGACACGCAGTGCAGGTCGCAGGCCAGCTGTTTCCGCGCTACCCCGGACCGATCCCGCCGTTTTTGCCGGCGGAGTGGCTCGAGCCGCTGGGGCCCGCGCTCAGGGGGACGTGGCCGTAGGGGGAAGGGGTGTTGCCTTCAGACGCGGCGGGCCTTGACGTGCGGCGGGCCTTGAGGTGCGGCGGGGCTTGAGGTGCGGCGGGGCGTCTAGGCGCAGCGCTCGATCTTCTTCACCTCACCGAAGAACTTGGCCTTGCGGGCGGAGGCCGTCGTCGCAGACTTGAATGCGAGCAGCACCAGCTGCAGGGTGGGCTGCACGGTGATCTTCCCGAATGTGTCGGCGTGGGTTCCCAGTCCCTCGTCGCGTGAGTTCGGTGAATAGACGGCGTGTGCGTGCGAGTTCCAGAACGCGACCACCGCATCCGCGTCGTCGCCGCCGACCTGCGGATGTGCGCCTTGCTCGCCCACCAGCAGCTCGCCCGTCTGACCGGGGCCGCGGTTCTCGGCGGCGTACTTCGTGATGTCGCTCTTCGGGACCACTGTCACGCCGTAACCCGCCTGCTGCAGGCAGCTCTGAACGCTCGCGGGCGACTTGGACGCTGGCCTGGCTTCGATGACCCGCCGCACGCGCTGAGCAAGATCGCGGCGCTGACCATGGCGACGCCAATTCCGCAGCTGGCCTTCATCCATACCTTCCCTTTGAGTCCAGAAGCGGCGCGACGCTAGCAACTCGCTCGTTAGGTTGCCTTGCGATGAGGTGGCAGGAGTTTGAGCGCGACTGTCCGGAGCTTGCGCGGCTCGCCCAGGAGCGGTTCGCTGCCGATGAGCTGGTGCTGGTCGGCTCGATCCGAACCGATGGGTCACCGCGTATCAGCCCTGTGGAGCCTGACTTCGTCGCCGGCGAGCTGATGCTCGGGATGATGTGGCAGTCGCGCAAAGCGCTTGACCTGCTGCGCGACCCGCGGTTGGTGGTTCACAGCGTGCCGAGCGACCGTCTGAACCCCGCCGGCGACCTGAAGCTGTACGGCAAGGCGGTCGAGGTCAGCGACCCCACGCTTCCACGGGCGCACGCAGACGCGACCTTTGCCCGCACCGAATGGCGCCCAACCGAGCCTTACCACTGCTTCAGCGTCGACATCTCCGAGGCCGCCTATGTGCGCTTCGAGGAGACGATCTGGACGGTGTGGCGCTGGCGCCCCCAGACGGGCTTACGCAAGGAGACCAAGCCGAACGAGTGAGGCGGGCCGGTGCGGGTGGGTGCGGTGCGGTCGCCAGCGACACTCAGCGCGCATTCGGCCGGCACCGGCTGGGAGCATCGCCGCGATGGCGAGTGGACACGGGGAACCCCACCCCTTCGACTCTGTCAGGGTGGGGTTGGTGATGTCCGCTATCCGAACACCACCAACCCCACCTCGCGCCGTCAGAGGGGGTGGGGTTGGTGATGTCCGGGCGACCATGGCGCACCCCACCCCCCAGCTCGGAGCTGGTGGGGTGTGGGGTGGTCGGATACCGACCAGGCGGCACCCCATCTGCGGAGCGGCCGGGGGGAAGGGTGTGTGGTGGTCGCCGCGCGCGGCGCAGCGCGCGCCGCGCCGAACGCGCGCCTCCCCGCGAACGACGCCCAACGCCCCCCTCAGCCCTCCAACATCGGCGACGGCGGGATGCGGGTGGCGCCGCGGATCTCGGGAATGAGTAAGGCGAGCTCGTCCACGTAGCACCAGCTCCACCTCTCGCCCGGCTCGAGCGAGCGGATCAGCGGGTGCCCACTCGAGTGGTGGTGGGCGGTGGCGTGGCGGTTGGGCGAGTCGTCGCAGCAGCCGACGTGCCCGCACTCAAGACAGATGCGCAGGTGAAGCCACACGTCGCCGGACTTCAGGCACTCCTCGCACCCCGCGACGCTGTCGGGCAGTTCCGTCACCGTGACCGAGTCGAGGTGGGTACAGGCGGCCATACGTGCTGACCGATCAGTCAACCACGTTCGCGGACCGAGAAGCAGAAGCCCCCGCGCCATCATGCTCCGAGACGTCCTCGGCGACGTGCGCCACGAGCACCGGCTCGGGGGCGCGCTTGCGGATGGCGGCGAGCAACGGCGGGGAGTCCCAGGCGGGCTCGTTGTCATCCATCCAGCGCTCCAGCGCGGGGCTGGGTGGGCGCACGCCCCCCAGCGCGTACAGCGCGACCGCAAACAGCGCGCCGCCGATCGCGAGCCCGAAGCAGATCCACAACGCCACCCTGGTGCCGGCCGACCCGCCGCCCGCCACCGTCGCGGCCACGTGGGCTAGCACCGGGGCGATCATGAAGGCGGCCACCGCGCGCTGCAACTCGACGATCGCGAACACGCGCTGGACGGCCTGGGAGCGCTGCGAGAAGCCGGCGACGAACAGCGCAGGGGCGACCGCCGCTCCCACCCCGAGCCCGACCAACCCCGAGCCGACCAGCGTCAGCGTGCTGGTGGGCGGGATCACGTTGCCGATCACCAAGATCCCGGCGCCCAGGCACAGCATGCCCCCGAGCACGAGGTAGTGCAGACCCCGGGTGCGAAAGACGATGCCGAGCAGCACCGCGGTCACTGCGGCCCCGCCAAACTCCGGGAACTGGAGCAGTCCCAGATGCAGCGGCGTGTACCGCCCCACCAGTGCCGTCGTCGCCAAGCCGATCGCTGACACCGAGGCGGCCGCCGCGCACATGGCGACGACGATGCCGGCGACGGGCAGCGTGCTGGCGAGCGGTTTCACGCACAGCAGCGCGTCCTTGCTGCGGTACTGATTGACGAACAGGATCACGATCAGCGCCAACCCGACGACAAGCGGCAGCAAGGTGGTGAGGCCGAGCAAGCGGTGTGTCAGCAACTCGGAGGCGCCATAGAACGCCGCCACGCACCCGACCGCAGACAGCGCGATCGCCAGCGGTCCGCGCGGCGCCGTGCGGTCGGCGGGCGGGACGTCTTCAAAAGTCAGCAGCGTCAGCACGAGCGCGGCGAGCGCGATCGCGGCGATCACCCAGAACAGCGGCCGCCAGCCGTGGGCCTGGGCCTGAAGGCCTCCGACCAGCGGGCCGAGCGCGACCGCGCCGAAGATGCACATGTTCATGATCATCGCCGTCCAACGCATCTTCGAGGCGGGAAAGCCGATGATCAGCGGCGGCACCGCCGCGATCAGCAGGAGGCTCGTGCAAAGACCCTGGAGCACGTGGCCGGCGATGAAAAGCGCGGGGTCGGTGGCCGCGGCGGCGAGGACCGAGCCGGTCACCAACAGCGTCGCGTACAGAACCAACATCCGGCGCTGGGGCAGGTGCTGGGCGAACTGCACCGCGAGCACGGTGCCGACGGCGTAGGCCGCATTCGCCATGCCCGAGGCCAGACTCATCGACTGCAGGCCCATGTGGAGCTGCTTGGCCACGATCGGCGTGATCGGCTGCAGCGCGGCTGAGAGGCCGAGGTAGGGGATCAGCGCGCACATCACCATCGCCGCTGCGGCCGGATAGCGTCCGGCCAGGGGACCACGCGGCATCAGATCATCGTTCCTGAGTCAGGTTGGGCCGTGAATTCATCGCGAGCGCGCGCCATACGGCTCGATCCCCCCGGCGGTGATCGATCCCGGTCGCTTACGTCCAGGGTACCCGGCTGCCTACGCGAGCATTCCGAGCCGCTGGGCGCGCTGCACCGCCTCGGTGCGGTTGCGAACGCCCAGCTTGCGGTACACGGCGCTCGTGTACTCCTTGACGGTGTGCGGAGAGAGGTGGAGCGCCGCCGCGATCTCGGGGTTGGTGGAGCCGGAGGCCATGCGCTCGAGCACCGCCCGTTCGCGCTCGGTCAGCCCGAGCGCGCCGGCCTGGCCCTCGCGCTTGAACACGGTCCTGCCCATGCCAACCAACTGGACGGCACTGGCGATACGTCGCGCGGGCCAGTGCTTATAGGCGAAGCCCGAGGCGCCGGCCGCGCGTGCCGCATGGGGCGAGATCTCGCCCGCGCCGGAGAACAGGAGCACGCGGGTCTGGGGCTCGGCGGCACGCAACTGCGCGCAGATCTCAGCGCCGGATTCCGTGCCGACGAACAGGTCGACAAGCGCGACGTGGGGCCGGTAGCGGCCGGCCAGATCGAGCGCCTCCAACCCCGAGCGGGCGCTGAGGCAGCGGGCCACCCAGGGCTGCTGGGCGAGCATCAGCCGAAAGCCCCAATGGACCACGTCGTGGTCGTCGACGACCAGCACCGTCATGCGTTCGGGGCTACGGGTTTGGTCGGCCACCACGGTGGTGCTCGCGCCGTCTAGGGCTCGTCGGGCACGACCAGGCGGACTTGCCAGGTGCCCGGCGGACGTTCGCCAAACTCGATCACGCCGCCCTGCTCGAGCGCCTCCAGCATCACAAGCCGCAGACCCATGCCGGCCTGCCGCCGGCTGTCTTTGACGCCGTCATTGGCGACCTCGAGCACGAAGGTGGCGTCGCTTCGCCGCACACGCACGCTGACACGGGTCGGATTGGCATGTTTGTGCGCGTTATGGATCGCCTCGGTCAGCACCGACTGGGCCAGCGGTTCGAGACGCGTGGGCACATCGCCGTCGACGCCCGCATCCAGTGCCACGCTCAGGTCTGGGTGTGCGCGTGCGAGCCGATCGACCTCTGCGAACAACGTGGTTTGCGTGGCTCGCGGCGCGCGCCCGAGCGGGCGCTTGAGTGCTTCGCGCAGGTCCGACAGCGCCAGCTGGACCTCGCTTGCGCACCGTGCCCGCGCTCGCTTGGGCAAATCTCCCTCCTCGCCGTCGAGCGCCATTGAGACCCCAAACAGCCTTTGGATCACCCCTTCGTGGATCTCCCGAGTGAGATCGATTCGCTCCTGGAGCTGACGCGACTTCTCTGACTGTGTAGCGACCGTCCGCGCCACCGACGCGAGCGCCGCCGCCTTGCCCAGCGCCCACAGCAAATCGCGCTCCGAAGCGTTCACGGCCGGCGCCGACAACGGCCGGTCGGCGAGGATCACGCCGATGGCCCGTCCCGCCGCGGCCATCGGCGCGCACACCAACCGCACGGGCTCGGCGAAGTGAATCGCGTATTCCAAGGGGACCTGATCGCGCAGGTCTCCGATCGCTTCGACGACCTTGTCCTCGCGCAGTGACTCGGCTGTGATGGGCAGCGACTCGACCGTCACGTGCGCGTCCGCGAACTGCTCGAGCCCGAGGCCGTGGGCGCCCACCGCCCGCACGCGCCGGCGCGCGCTGTCATAGCGGAAGATGATCGCGCGGTGCATCCGCGCCAGCCGGCACACCGCTTCGCACAACCGGTCATAGAAGCCGTCGCCGGTGCCTCCCTCCGGCTCTGATTGCGAGAGCACCTCGACCACGAGTTCGAGCGCGTCTACGCTCAGCTCCGAGTCGGCCGCCGGGAGCGAACTCATCCCGAGTACCGCCGGGCCCGGTCTGGTGGCAACGCTAAGGGCATTGCACCGATGGATCGTAGCCCTCGTCCCGCAGCCGCAGGCGAACTACCTACCCGTTGGCAGCGTCATCTCGCCGGGGGCCCAGTCGATGACCGAGGCGCCCCAGGTGAAGCCCGCTCCAAACGCTCCCAGCAGCACGCGATCGCCCGGCTGGAGCCGCCCTTGGCGCTCGCTGAACGCGAGCGCGAGTGGGAGCGTCGCCGCACAGGTATTGCCGTACCCGCCAATGCAGTCGACGACGCGCTCGCGCGAAAGCTGAAGGCGCTGGGCCACGGCCTGAAGGATCCGGCTATTGGCCTGGTGATAGACGAACAGATCGACCTCGTCGAGCGTCAGGCCGGCCTTTTCGACCGCCTGGAGCGTGGCGAGCGTGAGACCGGCAACGGCTGCACGGAACGTCTCATGGCCCTCCATGCGGATCAGTCCAGAGGCACGCTCCACGAAAATGTTGTCCCGACCCCCGCCGTCGGCGCCAAGCACGATCGGGCCGATCCCCGCCCCGTCCGTCTGGCTTGAGACCAGCGCCACGGCGCCGGCGCCATCGGCGAACACGGCAGCGGTTCCGCGGTCGTCGGGATCGGTGATCCGGGACATCAGGTCGGCGCCGATCACCAGCACGGCCTCGGCGCGCCCGGCCTCTATCTGGCCGGCCCCGACCGCCAGCGCGGACAAAAAACCGGTACAGGCAGCGCCGATGTCAAAGGCGCCGGCGTTCTGGGCGCCGAGGGCATGCGCGACCAGCGGCGCAGCGTTCGGGAGCAGCTCGTCAGAAGTTGTCGTCGCCACCAGCACGAGATCGAGGTCCTCGGCAGCGATCCGAGCCCGCGTCAACGCCCGCTCACCGGCGCGCGCGGCGTGATCGGTCAACCGCTCAGAGTCGCCGGCGACATGGCGCGAGCGGATCCCGGTGCGTCGCTCGATCCAGTCTGCGTTCACCCCGAGCCGCGCCGCGATCCTCTCGTTCCCGACTACGGTCGGGGGCAGGCTCACGCCAACGGCAACCACTGCGGCACGCGTGGTTGGCGCGGCCATTGTCGGTACGCGCAGATGCGGCCTGGGTGCAGGCAAAGTGGGCGCGGATGGGGTCGCTGCCACCAACCCACGGTCCCCGAAAGGGCATAAAGATGCGAATTTGCGACCGTCACAACCCGACAGGCGGGGGGTAGAGCATCGGCGCGATTGCCCCGATGGCGGGCGGGGTAGCCCTCGGACGCAAAGGAGGTGTGCTCGACATGATGCTTGCACGCTTGATACGGACGGTCGCCACCCTGGTGGCGGCCGTGATTGTGGCGGCGATTCTGCTGCGAGTGCTGGGGGCGAATGCCCACAACGTCGTCGTGCGCGATGTCCACGACGTTGGCCAGTGGCTCGCCGGTCCGTTCAAGGGACTCTTCTCGCTCTCAAGCGCGAAGGCAACCATGGCGGTCAACTGGGGAATCGCCGCGGCGGTGTACTTCGTCGTCGGTCATGCGATCGCGAGCATGATCGCGCGCGCGGCACTCCGAGGCCGGCGCGTCGGTAGGCCGGTCACGCAACGACGAGTCTGACAGCCACAACCGCCGACTCAGCCCCCATCCCGCTGGTCAAAGCGGGCGGCCGCCCAGCGCGAAATCGACCACGGGACCCAGCTCGCGCAACAGCGCCGTCGAACCCTCGACGTCGGTGAACAGGAACGTCACCACGCCGGTAGGAAGGTCACTGCTCACGGTTGATCGGTGCGAGCTACGGCGAGGATCCGGTCAACGCCGTACCCGTGGGCACGTCAAGCTCCGCCGCGTGCGCAGCGCGCGGCGCCGCCGGATGGCGCCCGGCCTCGGCCTCGCGCAACTTGTAGCGCTGCACCTTTCCGGTCGGTGTGCGGGGCAGATCGTCGACGAACTCGACAACGTGCGGGTATTCGTAGCGGCGCAGGTGCTGCTTGCACCATTGGCGCAGCTCGTCTGCCAGCCCCGCCTCGTCGGCCGGAGCCTGCGAGCAGATCACGAACGCTTTGATCCGGCTCACGTCCTCGACCGTGACGCCGATCACGGCCGCTTCCGAGACCGTCGGGTGGCGAACGAGGCAGCCCTCGACATCGGCCGGCGAGACCCACAGGCCGCCCACCTTGATCATGTCGTCGGCTCGGCCCTGATAGACGTAGCGGCCCTCCTCGGTCCTCACGTAGCGATCGCCGGTGTAAAACCACTCGCCGCGCATGCAGTGACGGGTCTTCTCGGACTGGTGCCAGTAGAACGGCGCGCAGCTCGCGCCGCGGACCAGTAGGTCACCGGCCTGGCCTGGCGCCGTTATCTCCGCGCCGTGCTCGTCGATCAGCCGCAGCGCGTAGCCCGGCACGGGGCGCCCGGAGCTGCCCGGCTCGAGGTCCTCGAGCGTATTCGAGCAGTAGATGTGGAGCATCTCGGTCGAGCCGATGCCGTCGAGAATCGCGACCCCGGTGAGCTCCTGCCACCGTGCCAGCACTGCGGCGGGAAGCGCCTCGGCGGCGGACACACACGCCCGCACGCTCGAGAAGTCGGCCGACCCAGCCGCCGAAAACTTGACCATCGCGGCGTACAGCGCCGGCACCGAGAAGAACAGGGTCGGCCGCTGCTCGCGGACCGTCTCGAAGATCGCCTCGGGAACGGCGCGGCCGCGTCGCAGCACCGAGCAGGCACCCACCGAGAGCGGAAACGTGAGGCCGTTGCCGAGCCCGTAGGCATGAAAGAGCTTGGTGGTCGAATAGCAGCGATCGTCGGGCCCGATGCGCAACACCTGACGGGCGTAGGTCTCGACGGTGGCGCCGATGTCGCCGTGGCGGTGGACGACCCCCTTGGGGCGCCCGGTCGAGCCCGAGCTGTACAGCCAGAAGCCCATGTCGTCGCGGTGGGTGTCGAGCGCCGGTTCGAGCTCGCCGTCGAAACCGCCGACGACCGCATCAAAGGAGTCAAAAGCGGCCGCCTCCTCCCCCACCACCAGCACCTGCAGCTCCGGCCGCTCGGCCAGCACCGGCGCCAAGGCCTCGAGCAGGGACGCCTCGAGCACCAGCACCTGCGCATAGCTGTCGTCGAGGTAGTGGCGATAGTTGTCGACTCTGTCCATCGGGTTTACCGGCACCGGCACCGAGCCGATTCGCATCGCCCCCAAAAAGACGGCCGGGAAAGCCGGCGAGTCGTCGAGGATCATCAGCACCCGCTGCTCGCGCTCGATCCCGAGCCCGCGCAGATAGCGGCCCACGGCCGCCACCAGGCGCGCCAGCTCCCCATAGCTGACCGCTGCATCAGAGGCCAAAAGTGCCGTCTTGTCCGCACGCCCCGCCTCGAGGTTGCGGTCGATGATCGTGCTTGCGTTGACCCGTTCCGGGGCCGCCATCAGGGCGAAGAGACTACCCCCGAGAACGCCCCCGCTCGGATCATCTCAGCGACCGCGGCGATGTCCTCGTCCATGTAGCGGTCGCCGTCGAGGAACGGCACCTCTGCGCGCACCATCTCCACGGCCTGACGCGTGCGCGGGCTGCACTGGTCCGCGCCGCGGAGCTCGAGCGCCTGCGAGCACGCGATCAGATGGATCGCCGCGATGTCCTGCGCGAGCTCGACGATCGTGCGCGCGTCGCGGGCGGCGATCGATCCCATCGAGACCTTGTCCTGGTTGTGGCACTCGGTCGAGCGGGAATGGATCGTGGCCGGGTTGCAGAGCTTCATCGCCTCGGCCGTCATCGCCGAACAGCACAGCTGCATCCCCTTGAAGCCGTGGTGTAACCCGGCCTGGGGATCGTCCGCCTCGACGCGCTGAACGAGGTTGGGCGTGAGGCCGGCGTTGAACTTCTCGTCGACCAGCAGCTCCAGCTGGCGGTCCATCAGGTCGCAGATGTTCGCTAGCGCGACCTTCAGCGAGTCCATCGCCTGCCCCATGTGGCCCCCGTAGAAGTTGCCGCCGCTTTCGGTGCGGTGGGCGCCGACATTGAACAGCGGGTTGTCGTCGGAGGAGTTGATCTCGGTGCTCACCCACTCCTGCACCCACGCGAGCACATCGCGCAGCACCCCGTTGACATGCGGGGAGCAGCGGATCGAGTAGCGGTCTTGCACGCGACGGTCGAGCTCGACGAAGTCCGCGCCGTTGAGCGGCCGCGAGACAAAGTCGTCGCTGTCGACCGTCAGGCGCGAGTCAGTCAGCAGCTCGCGGATATTGCGGGCGCAGGTGACCATGCCGGGGTGGGGCTTGGCCGAGTCGAACAAAAAAGCGTTGAAGTGGCCGCGGTTGCCGCGCAGGGCCTCGGAGGCCATCGCGGTCATCAGGTCCACGAGGTCGGCCAGGTCGCGCGCCGCACCAACCGCCAGGCACGCGAAGGCGGTCATGTATGAGGTGCCGTTGGTCAGCGCAAGCCCCTCCTTGGCCTCCAAGACGAGCGGCTCGAGCCCGAGCTGGCCGAGGACGTCGGCGGCATCCCGCGTCTGGCCCTCGAAGCTGACGCGCGCCTCGCCCACAAGCGTGCGCGCCACGTACGACAGCGGCACGAGGTCGCCGCTCGCCCCGCACGAGCCGCGTTCGGGGACCAGCGGGATGACGTCGTGGTTGAGCAGATCGAGCAGGCGCTCGATCACCTCCACGCGCACGCCGGAGTTGGCCTTCGCGAGACAGTTCGCCCGCAGCAGCATCGCGACCCGCACCACCTCGGGTGCGGTGATCGGCCCGGTGCCGCAGCCGAGGAAGCGCAATAGGTTCTGCTGCAGGCGATCGCTCTTGGCCGAGGCGACCTGGCGGTGAGCGCTGTCGCCGAGGCCCGTGGTCACGCCGTAGATCGGGACCTCCTCGGCGATCAGCGAACGCTTCAGCTCGCGGCAGGCGTGTACCGCGTTCCGCGCCCGCTCCGAGAGCCGCACCTCGCGTGCGCGGCGGGCGACCGCGAGTGCATCGCCGATCGTGAGGTTGGCGCCGTCGAGCTCGAGCAGCGTACGGCTCGAGCGCGCAGCTGGCACGGCGGTGGCACTCACGTGGTCAATGTCCCACGGTGGTACAGTCCACGCAACGTAGACGCACTGAAAGGGCCGTCTCGTGCAACTCAGCCGCCCTCTGGACAGCGTAGATCGCAGGATTGTTGCGTTGCTGCAACAGGACGCGAAGCTGACTTTCAACGCCATCGGCGGCCATGTGGGGCTCTCGTCGACGGCGGTCAAGCGGCGCGTCGACCGGCTCCAGGCCGACGGCGTCATAGTGGGCTATGGCGCCCGGATCGACCCCCGCGCGCTGGGCGAAGGGATCGAGGCGCTGATCGAGGTTTACTGCGCCGAGCGGGTCGCGCCCGGCGATGTGGGCCGCTCGCTCGAACACCTCGAGCAGGTGGTCTCGGCGTTCACGGTCTCGGGCGAGGCCGACGCGGTGATCCGCGCACGTGTGGAAAGCATCGCCGACCTGGAGAAGTTCGTGGAGCGGCTGCGACGTGATCCGAACGTGGTCAGGACCAAGACGCTGATCGTGCTGTCGACGCTGATCGACCGCCCCGCATGAGTCCGAGCCACATCAAGAGAAGGAGAGAGTGATGAGCACGCTGGCCGACACCACGACCTTCGCGCGACCCGACACGGCGATGGAGCAGCGAGACGACGGATCGATCATCCTGCGCTCGCGCCACACGCTGGGGGCCTTTGCGGAGTCGGTGACGGCGGCGCTCCGGGCCAGGGCAGAAAGCCATCCCGATCGACCCCTCGCCGCCCAGCGGGATGCCGCCGACCAGTGGGTGGCGCTCACCTACGGCGAGGCGCGGCGCAAGGCCGATGCGCTGGCGCAAGCGTTTCTGGACCAGGGCCTCGGGCCCGACAAGCCCGTGATGGTCCTCTCGGGCAATTCCGTCGAGCACCTGCTGGTGACGCTCGGCGCCTACAGCGCTGGGGTTCCCGTGATGCCGGTCAGCGTCGCGTACTCGCTGATGAGCGCCGACCACGCCCAGATCCGGGCGATCGCCGAGTTGACCGACCCCGGACTGGTGTTCGTCGACGACGCGGACGCGTTCGCGCGCGCCCTGGACGCGCTCACGCCGCGCAGGGTGCTGGTCGCTCGCGGCGAGCGCGACGGCGCACTGACGCTGGACGAGCTCCTCAGCACCACACCGAGCGGCGCGGTCGAGGACGCCCACCGCGCAATCACCCCCGACACCACCGCCAAGCTGCTGTTCACCTCCGGCTCGACGGGAGCGCCAAAGGGGGTCGTCAACACCCATCGCATGCTCTGCTCGGACCAGGCCATGCTCCAGCGGATCTGGCCGTTTCTGGCCGACGAGCCGCCGGTTCTGGTCGACTGGCTGCCCTGGAGCCACACCTTCGGCGCCAACCACAACCTCAACCTCGTGCTGTTCAACGGCGGCACGCTCTACATCGACGACGGCAAGCCGGCGCCGCCGCTGTTCCCGCGCACGATCGCGGCGCTCCGGGATGTCGCTCCCACTCTGTACTTCAACGTCCCCGCGGGATTCGCGCTGCTGGCGCCGGCACTCGACAACGACCCCGAGCTGGCGCGGCACTTCTTCAGCCGCCTGCGCTTCATGTTCTACGCCGGGGCGGCGCTGCCCGAGGCGCTGGCACTGCGGCTGCGCGCGCTTGCCGACAAGCATGCCGACCACGAGGTGCCGCTGACCTCGAGCTGGGGCACGACCGAGACGGCGCCGGCGGCGACCAGCGCGCATTTCCCCGAGGCCGAGATCGGCTGCATCGGGGTGCCGCTGGCCGGCGTGCAGATCAAGCTCGCTCCCGTCGCCGACAAGCTCGAGATCAGGGTCAGCGGGCCCAACGTGACCCCCGGGTACTTCCGCCGGCCCGAGCTAGCCGGCGAGGCCTTCGACGAGGAGGGTTATTACCGCTCGGGCGATGCGGTGAAGCTGGTCGACCCCGGCGATCCGAACAAGGGACTCCGGTTCGACGGGCGGATCGCCGAGGATTTCAAGCTGCTGACCGGTACCTGGGTGACCGTCGGGCCGCTGCGCATGAAGCTGCTGAGCGAGGCGCGGGTCTTGACCGACGCCGTCATCTGCGGCCAGGACAGCGAGTTCGTCGCGGCGCTGGGATGGGTCAACCAGGCGGAGGCGCGCAAGCTCGCCGGCTCAGACGATGACGTCCCGCTCGAGCACCCGGCGCTGCGCTCGCACCTCGCGCAGGCGCTGACCCGCATGAACGCGTCGGAAGGCTCGGCCAGGCGCATCGAGCGACTGATGTTGCTCGCCACGCCTCCCAGCCTCGACGCCGGCGAGATCACCGACAAGGGCTACATCAACCAGCGGGCGTGCGTGAAGTGCCGCGCGGCCGAGGTCAAGCGGCTCTACGCGGCGGAGCCGGGACCAGAGGTGATCACCGCGGCGTAGGTTCTCTTGTTGTTCCGGGCCGAACATGTTCGGCCCGGCCGGCCCGATCATGATCGGGCCGGGGCCGGCGCACATGTGCGCCGGCCGTCCTAATTTCGAGGTCTGACCGCGATCGTCACGTCGACCAGCGCGCACAGCTGCTCGTCCTCGTTGCGAAACTCGTGGCTCCATACCCAATCGCGGTCCGCGTGGCCGCGCAGCCGCGCCCGCACGTCGATCACCCCGTCGGTCACCGGCCGCAGGAAGCTGGCCGAGTTCGCGAGCCCCATGCCTACCATGCCGTCCGCCCACACCTCGCGCACGGTCGCGACCGAGGCGACGGTCTCGGCCACGGCGCTGTAGATCCCTCCGTGGAGCAGGCCCAGCGGCTGCTTGAGGTTCTCGCGCACCTCGAAGCGGACGTGGGCCGAGGTCGAGGTCAGCTCGAGCCACTCGAGATCGAGGAAGCCCTCAAAGGTGCGCTCGATTGGGATCAGCGGGACGGGCAGCTCGCCGACGTCCCAGGGCGGAGTGCTCATGGCGCCTGTCAGCTGCCGAGCACGACCGACTTGGTCTCGGTGTAGTAGTCGAAGGCCTCCTCGCCGTGCTCCTTGCCGTACCCGCTCGACTTCCAGCCGCCGAACGGCAGCTCGTCGTAGACCTTGGTGCGGGAGTTGATCCAGGTGTAGCCGGCCTGGATCCGCTGCGCGGCCTCGCGGGCGCGCGCCAGATTGGTCGTCCAGACCGACGAGCCCAGGCCGAACTGCGATGCGTTCGCGCGCGCGATCGCCTCCTCCAGGTCGGCCACGCGCCAGATCGGCAGCGCCGGACCGAAGACCTCCTCGACGGCCATCGCCGAGTCGTGCGGGGGATCGAGCACCACTGTTGGCTCGTAGAAGAACCCGTCGGCCAGGTCGGGGTCCGGCGGAGGGCCGCCGCCGGTCAAGAGCTCGCCGCCGGCCTCCAGCGTGCGCGAGACCTGCTCGGCCACCTCCGCTCGCCCGCCGGCCGTGTGCATGGGCCCCATCTGCGTGCCCTCGGCGACGCCGGGGCCGACCTTCAGCCGCCGGGCCTTGGCCACGATCGACTCGATCACCTGATCGGCCACCGACTCGAACACGTACACCCGCTTGATCGCCAGGCAGGCCTGGCCGCAGTTGTAAAAGCGCCCCATGCTGGCGGCGCTCGCAGCGGCCGGGAGGTCGGCGTCGTCGCAGATGATCATCGGGTCCGAGCCGCCGAGCTCGAGCGTCACCCGCTTCACGCCCGGTGCGCACAGCTGCATGATCCGCTCGCCCACCGGCGTCGAACCGGTGAAGGCGATCTTGCGCACGTCGGGGTGAACCACCAGCGCCTCGCCCGCGACTGAGCCCTTTCCGGTCACCACGTTGAAGACACCCGCCGGCAGGCCGCCCTCGAACAGCAACTCGGCGAACCGCAGCGTGGTCAGCGGGGTCGTGGCCGCCGGCTTGGCGACCACCGTGTTGCCCGCCACCAATGCCGGGGCGAGCTTGTTGCACAGCAGCGTGGTCGGGAAGTTCCACGGCACGATCGCGCCCACCACGCCCAGCGGTCGGCGCAGCACGAAGCCCTCCACCCCCGGGTCGAGCGCCGGCGCGTGCGCACCCCGCAGCGCCTTCGAGAGCCCCACGTAGTGCATCAGCGTGTCGACCGCCTTGGACAGCTCGATCCGGGAGTCCCGCAGCGTCTTGCCCTGCTCGCGGGTGAGCAGCGCGACCAGCTCATCGAGGTGCTCCTCGACGTGGCGGGCGGCATGGCCGAGGATCTCGCCCCGCTTCGAGGCGGCCAGCGAGGACCACTCACCGAACGCGTCGCGTGCCGCCTGCACGGCGGCGTCGACGTCCGCCGGCGAGCCCGCCGCGACCGCGGCAAATTCGCGTGCTTCGGCCGGGTTGACGACCGGCAGCGCGTCACCCCCGTTGGCGTGTTCGGCGCCCGCGATGAAGGAGCCCTTGTACGTGGTCTCGATGCTCATGCGCCCACGAACTCCGGCGTCCGCTTCTCGACGAAGGCGTTCAGCCCCTCGGAGGCGTCCTGGGAGCGGAAGAGCTTCTCGATCAGCTCGCGTTCTAGCTCCAAGCCTCCCTCGAGCGGTCGGGACATGCCTCCGTATACGGCGCTTTTGATCTCCGCGAGCGCGAGCGGTGGCAGCGTGGCGAGCTTGGAGACGCGCTCGCGGAACTGCTGCTCGTCGGCGAACAGCGCGGAGACCAGACCCAGCCGCTGCGCCTCCTCGGGGGTGAGCTGCCTGCCGGTGAGCAGAAGCTCGAGCGCCGGGCCCACCCCGATCAGCCGCGGCAGCCGCTGCGTGCCGCCGTTGCCCGGAAGCAGGCCGAGCGTCACCTCGGGCGTACCGAGCCGGTACCGGCCCTCGGCGGCGTAGCGGATGTCGCAGGCCAGAGCCATCTCCAGCCCCCCGCCCAGAGCGTGGCCGGCGATCCAGGCGACGAACAGCTTGGGCGAGCGCGCGATGCCGGCCAGCGCGTCGTGAGCGAGCCGGATCATCTCCATGTTGGCCTCGACCTCGTTGGCGAGGAAGCGCTTGACGTCGGCGCCGGCGCTGAAGAACTTCTCGCTCGCGCTGCGCAGCACCACCACCCGCGGCTCCCCGTCATTGGCGGCGTCGAGCGCGGACTGGAGCTCGCGCATGAACTCGATGTCGTACGAGTTGGCCGGCGGGTTGTCGAGCGTGACGAAGCCCAGCGAGTCTTCTGTGGAGAAGGAGACAGCCATCAGGCCAGCCCTCCCACCACCACGGACTTGATCTCCACGTAGGAGTCGAGCGCCTCGATCCCGTGCTCCTTGCCGAACCCGGAGGCCTTGACGCCGCCGAAGGGCAGTTCGTCGTAGCCGTAGTGGATCTGGTTGACCCAGGTCATGCCGGCCTCGATCTCCTGCGCCGCGCGATGGATGAGACGCGCGTCGTGCGTCCAGAGCGACGAGCCGAGCCCATACGGGGTGTCGTTGGCGCTGCGCAGGGCATCATCGAAGTCGCTGAAGCGCAGCACCGGCAGGACCGGGCCGAACACCTCCTCGCGCATCACGCGCGAGTCTTCGCCGGGAGAGGCGATCACCGCCGGCTCGAGGAAGAAGCCACGCTCGTGGCCTCCGGTGCCGCCGCCGATCAGCAGCTCGCCTCCGTTTGTGGTCGCGTCCTCGATCTGCTCGAGCAGCTCATCCCGGCCGGCGCGGGTATGGATCGGACCCATGCGCAGCTTCGGTTTCTTCGCCTTGACCGTCCCATCTCCGGGCTCGTAGCGGCCGACGCGCTCGACCAGCTGCGAGACGAACTGGTCGTAGACAGAGTCGTGCACGAACACGCGCTTGCAGCCCAGACAGGCCTGGCCCGCGTTCCAGTAGCGGCCGATGATCACCGCCTTGACGGCCGCGTCGACGTCGGCGTCGGCGCAGATGATGACGGGGTCAGAGCCGCCGAGCTCGAGCGATACCCGCTTCAGATCGGGACCCGCAACCGAGATCACGTGGCGGCCCACGGCGGTCGAGCCGGTGAAGGCAACGCGACGCACGTCGGGGTGGCCGATCAGCGCGTCACCGATCTCCGCGCCACGGCCCGTCACCACGTTCAACACGCCGCCTGGGACCCCGGCCTCGGCGAAAAGGCGCGCCACCTGCAAGGTGGCAAGCGGGGTCGTCGCGGCGGGCTTGGCCACAACGGTGTTGCCCATCGCCAGCGCGGGCGCGACCTTCGTCCCGAGCAGCGTGAGCGGGAAGTTGTAGGGGGTGATGGCCGCGCAGACGCCCATCGGCCGGCGGATCACGAGGCCGTAGGCAGGCCCGAAGGTCGAGGGGAGCTCCTGGTAGCCGCCGCGCATCTTGGTGGCCGCCTCCGCGTAGTAGTGCAGGCCGTGGACCAGATGCGTGACCTCGCCGCGCGCCTCGGCCAGGGGCTTGCCCTGCTCGGCCGTCAGCGTCGCGGCGAGCTCGCCTGCCTGCTCCTCGATCAAGGCGGCCGCGCGCGCCAGGAT
>JAVKSP010000047.1:0-21689 GCA_039583645.1 Solirubrobacteraceae bacterium | reverse complement strand
TGTGGCGACCCGCCGGTCCGCACATGTGCGGACCGGGGCGGGCGAACATGTTCGCCCGCCATTAGAGTCATTGCACGTGCTCTCTGACCCAGCCACGCCGCCGCCGCCCGTCCTCCCCAAGCGCGGCGTGCGCGGCGCCGCCGAGGAGACCGGCGAGGTCCCGATCTACGTGGGTGAGCGCTTCACGCTCGGGATGAAGCTCGCCTCCAGTATCTGGGGCGAGCGGGGCTCCTTTTACTTCCTGGCCCCTAACGGAGCCGCCAACCGCTACGCGCGACGGTTTCCCCTCAACCAGAAGGGGTGGAATCGCATGTGGCAGCAGTTTGCCGCGGCTGATCCAGCCGGCGCGAGCGCATACAAGCAGGGGCTTGGCGTCGAGGAGGCCGCGGCCTCCGATCCGCTTCAGCGTCTCGAACGGCTTGCGCAATTGCACCGGCATGGCGACCTCACCGACGAGGAGTTCGAGACCGCCAAGCGCGGCGTGCTCAAAGACCTCTGATTCAGCGCTTGGCTGTGGCCTTGGCCTTGGTCTTCTTGCGCGGCTGGTCGGACTTGGGCTTGCGCGCCTTGCCGTCCTTGGCCGCGTCGGCCTTCTCATCGCCGCGCACGGCCGCCAGCGACGCCTCGAGCGCCGCCATCAGGTCGGGCGCCGCAGCCGGCTCCTCGACCTCCGGCTGTACCGCGATCTCCTCGCCCGCCGCCTTGCGCTCGATCAGCGCCATCACCCGCTCGCGGTAGTCGTCGTGGTACTTGGAGGGCTCGAAGTCGTTCGAGAGTGACTCGATCAGCTGCTCTGCCATGCGCAGCTCGCGCTCGGAGGCCTCGGCCTCCTCGATCGCGTCGAGCTCGTCGAGCTTGTCGGCCGGCACCACCTCGTCGCCGAACAGCATCGTCGAGAGCGTCAGCACGTCGCCACTCGGGCGCAGCGCACACAGCTGCTGCTTGGTCCGCAGCACCAGCCGGCCGATCCCGACCTTGCCCGATTCGCGCATCGCGTCGAGCAGCAGGCGATAGGCCTTGGCCCCGCCGCTGGAGGGAGCCAGGTAATAGGTGTGGTCGTAGTAGATCGGGTCGATCTCGTCCAGGTCGACGAAATCCTCGATGTCGATCGTCTTGGTCGCCTTGGGATCGAGCGTCTCGAGCTCCTCCGGGGAGATCAGCACATAGCGGTCGGGGCTGATCTCGTAGCCCTTGACGATCTCCTCGTAGGGGACCTCCTCTCCCGTCGAGGGATCGACGCGCTGCTGGCGGATGCGGGTGCCGGTCTTGCTCGCGATCTGGTGAAAGCGAACGGTCTTGGGCGAGGTCGCGCTGTACAGCTTGATGGGCACGTTGACCAGCCCGAAGCTGATCGCGCCTGACCAGATTGCGCGGGGCATAAATCCCTGTATATCGAACTGCTTCCGTTAGGCAAGCATTGGGCGTCAGCGCCCAATCGGCGACATGTCGGGGTAGCGGTCGCCGGCCGTCGCGCCGGGCGGCGCGGCCTCGTCCAGGCGGCGCAGATCCTCGTCGTTCAGCTCGATCTCGGTGGCCTCGACGTTCTCCTCGAGATAGGCCCGGCGCTTCGTTCCCGGGATCGGGACGATGTCCTCGCCGCGGTGCAGCACCCACGCCAGCGCGAGCTGGCCGGCCGTGCAGCTGTGCTCTCGGGCCAGCTCGTTGACGCGCTCGACCAGACGCAGGTTGGCGTAGAAGTTCTCGCCCTGGAAGCGCGGGTTGTTGCGGCGAAAGTCGCCCTCGGGGAAGTCGTCAGGGGATTTGAAGCGGCCCGTGAGAAAGCCCCGGCCGAGCGGGCTGTAGGCGACCAGCCCGATGTCGAGCTCCCTGAGCGTGGGCAGCACTTCGGGCTCGGGGTCGCGTGTCCACAGCGAGTACTCGCTCTGCAGCGCGGAGATCGGGTGGACCGCGTGCGCGCGGCGGATGGTCTGCGCGCCGGCCTCCGAGAGGCCCAGGTAGCGGACCTTGCCCCCCTCGACCAGCGAGGCCATCGCGCCGACGGTCTCCTCGATCGGGACGTCGGGGTCGACGCGGTGCTGGTAGTAGAGGTCGATGTGGTCGACAGCCAGCCGCCGCAGCGACGCGTCGCAGGCCTTGAGCACGTACTCGGGGCGGCCGCTGACGCCGCGCCTGCTGGGGTCCTCGGGGTCGCGCACGATGCCGAATTTCGTCGCCAGCACAAGCTCCTCGCGACGCCCCTCGATCGCCCGCCCCACGAGCTGCTCGTTGGCCCCATGCCCGTACATGTCGGCGGTGTCGAGCAGGGTCACGCCGAGCTCGAGCGCGCGGTGGATCGTCGCGGTCGACTCCGACTCGTCGCCCTCGCCGTAGAACTCCGACATGCCCATGCAGCCGAGACCCTCGGCGGAGACGGTCAAACCCTCGGTTCCCAGACGGCGCTCTTGCATCCGTCCCAGACTACCCAGGCTAATTTTTTCCTCTCGGGAGCGCCCTACTTCTTCCCCCGCGGGAACCCCTTCAGCAGGCGCGAGAAGATGCCGTACAGGGTGGCGTTTCCATATGCCTGGCTGTAGTCGTGCATCGTCAGCACCGCGATCGACACGCGCGTGCAGCCGCGCTGGAGCATCGCCACCTGGCTGTCGATCAGCCCGGTGCCGTAGCCCCAGCCGCCCTTGAAGTAGAGCTTCCAGCCGTGGTGGTCGACCTGCCCGATCCCCCAGCGCTCGGAGGGGATGATGTGGCGCAGCAGGTACATGCCGAACACGCGGTGGCTGGAGGGCATGTACTTGTCGATGTGCAAAAAGAACTTGGTCTGATCCCGGGCCGTGATCAGCGTCTCGCCCCAGATCCCCTGCGGGTTGGTGGCAAAGTGCGTCATGCCGACCCGGTGCGCGAGCGCCTCAAGCCCGGCGTTGCCCACCTGGTTGTAGATGGCCTGGGCGTCGGTGTTGTTGGACGCCTCGATCATGCCGGTGAGCGTCGAGCGCTCGCCGGCGGTGAGCTTGCGGTGGGCGATCCCGGATTCGCTGATGTAGGCCACCAGCAGCATCGCCTTGACGATGCTCGCCGACCACTCCTGATGGTCGGGCCGGTAGGCGGGATAGAACTTGTTCTGCGTGGTGCGCACCGAGAAGGCGATGTCGCCCGCGCGCGTGCGGGCGTAGCGAAGCGCGTCCCGGGTGTGGGGCCGCCAGAGCTTGGACAGCGGCTTGTGGTAGCCGCTCACGAGGCAGCGCTTGCTGGCCGTCGATGACGGCCGTGCCTGGCTCGAGGCGGGCACGAGCGCGAGCGCGACCAGCGCCCCGACGAGCGCCACCTGCGCCCCGAGTGCCCCCAGCGAGGAGATCGGCCTCCTGCGCACGGCGCCATCATCTCACGAAGTGGCGCGGAAAAACGTTTCATCCCCGATGGCGCTTCCGCCCTTCCAGCATTTGCTCGACGCCCACGGCCGCGACGTGCACCGCTTTCTGGTGGCGCTCGTGGGGCGTACCGACGCCGACGACTGCTACCAGGAGACCTGGATCGCGGCCCTGCGGGCGTACCCGCGCCTGCGCTCGGGCGCGAATCTGCGCGGCTGGATCCTGACTGTCGCCCACCGCAAGGCGCTTGACCACCTGCGCTCGGCGCGGCGGCGGGCCGAGCCGGTCGCCGAGCTGGAGGTGGTGCAGGCCGCTTCAAGCGACGGGCTGCTCGAGGTCTGGGCCGCCGTGCGGGAGCTGCCCCCCAAGCAGCGCACCGCGGTCGCGCTGCGCTTTTTGGCCGGCTGCTCGCACGCCGAGGTCGGCGCGGTCATGCGCACGAGCGAGGAGGCGGCGCGGCGCAACGTCCACGAGGGATTGAAACGACTACGAGTGGAGTTTTCGCGATGAGTGATCTGGAGCGTGATTTGAGCCAGGGCTTCTCTGTTGGTGCGGAGCCGCCCGACGTGGTGCCGACGGCCGATGCCGCCGGGCTGATCGACGTCGCCTACGCGACGTTCGACTCGCCCGTCGGCACCTTGGTGCTGGCGGCCACCGAGCGTGGCCTGGTGCGCGTCGCGTATGTCAACGGCGGTGGTGTGGATGGCGTGCTGGAGGAGCTGGCGCGGCGCGTCTCGCCGCGCGTGCTCGGATTGCCGCGGCGGCTAGACGAAGGGCGCCGCGAGCTCGAGCAGTACTTCGCGGGACGGCGCAGACTGTTCGAGCTCAAGCTCGACTGGCGGCTGACGCGGGGCTTCGGGCGCCGGGTTTTGGAGGCCACCGCGCGCATTCCCTACGGCAGCGTCTCCACCTACAAGCAGGTCGCCGCCGAGGCGGGCAGCCCGCGCGGATCGCGGGCCGCCGGCAACGCGCTCGGCGCCAACCCGCTGCCGATAGTGGTCCCCTGCCACCGGGTGCTGCACTCCACCGGCGGACTCGGGGGCTACACCGGTGGGCTCGAGCGCAAGCAGCAGCTGCTGGGGGTGGAGGGGTTTGAGGCGGCTCTGCGCTGAGCCACGCGGACCCGTGGGAGATTTTGGGTCTATACGACCCAAAATCTCCAACGGTGGCCGCCGCTACCTTTCAGGCATGTCGGCCGCGAGCGAGACAGCTGCTTCGCCGGTAGCGGCACCCCAGACCCAGCGCGTGCGCCTGATCTTCGGCGCGCTGATGCTGGTGCTGTTGATGGCCTCGCTTGACCAGACGATCGTCTCGACCGCGCTGCCCACGATCGTCGGCGACCTCGGCGGCGTGTCGAAGCTCTCCTGGGTGGTGACGGCCTACCTGCTCGCCTCGACCGTGGCCGGGCCGCTGTACGGAAAGCTCGGCGATCTGTTCGGGCGCAAGCAGCTTTTGCAGGGGGCGATCGTGCTCTTCCTCGTCGGCTCGGCACTGTGCGGCCTGAGCCAGGACATGACCGAGCTGATCGTCTTTCGCGCCCTGCAGGGGCTCGGCGGCGGCGGGCTCATGGTGCTGACGATCGCGACCATCGGCGACGTCGTCGCGCCGCGGGAGCGGGGCCGCTATCAGGGTTATTTCGGCGCGGCGTTCGGCCTCTCCACGGTGATCGGGCCGCTGCTCGGCGGCTTCTTCGTCGACCAGGTCTCGTGGCGCTGGATCTTCTACATCAATCTGCCGATCGGGGTTCTGGCGCTGGCGGTGATCGGCGTGGCGCTGCAGGCCCGAGCCGACCGCGGGCGGCCGAAGATCGACTACCTCGGAGCTTCGCTGCTGGCCGCCGGGCTGGCGGCCGTGGTGCTCTACACCAGCTTCGGCGGCACCACCTACGGCTGGGGCGCGCCGCAGATGATCGTGCTGATCGCGCTCGGGGCCCTGCTGCTGGTCGGCTTTTTGGCGGCCGAGAGCCGCGCCGCCGAGCCGATCCTCCCCTTGCCGATCTTCCGCAACCGCGTGTTCGCGCTCGTCAGCGCGATCGGCTTCATCGTCGGCTTCTCGCTCTTTGGCGCGGTCACCTTCATCCCGCTTTACCTGCAGAACGTCAAGGGCCACAGCCCGACCGTGTCGGGGCTGTTGATGACGCCGATGATGGCCGGGCTGCTCATCACCTCGATCACGAGCGGCCAGCTGATCTCGCGCTTTGGCCGCTACAAGCCCTTCCCCATCGCCGGCACCGCGATCACGGCGGTGGGGTTGTTCCTGCTCTCGCGGCTGCACGTCGGTACCTCCACGGTCGCCGCGGCGGGGTACATGATCGTGCTGGGGCTCGGGCTCGGGCTGGTCATGCAGGTGCTGGTGATCGCGGCGCAGAACGCGGTCGACTACCGCTACCTCGGAGTCGCCACCTCGGGCGTGACGCTGTTTCGCCAGATCGGAGGCTCGATCGGCGTCTCGGTGTTCGGCGCGATCTTCGCCAACCGGCTGGCGGCGAAGCTGGCCAGCCAGCTGCCCGCCGGCGCGCATGTGCCGACCTCGTCCAACCCCGCCGCGGTCAAGCGCCTGCCGGCGCCGATCCACCACGCCTACGTGACCGCGGTGACAAGCGCGCTTCAGCCCGTGTTCCTGCTCGCCGCCGCGTTTGCCGTGCTCGCCTTCGTGCTGAGCTGGTGGCTGCGCGAGGTGCCTTTGCGGACGACCGCGCAGGCGCCCGATCCAGGCGCGGGCTTTCACGGCGCGCGCGATGGCAACTCGCGGCGCGAGCTGGAGCGGGCGCTCTCGGTGCTTGCCAACCGCCAGGTGCGCTGGGAGCGCTACGAGGAGATGGCGACGCGGGTGGGGCTTGCGCTGGCGCCGCCGGAGCTGTGGCTGCTCGCGCGGCTCGGGGAGCGCCCGCCGGTCGCGCTGGCGGAGCTCAGCGGGCAGCTGGACGCTGACGAGGCCGACCTCCGCCGCGCCCTCGAGGGGCTGCAGGAGCATGCTTTGGCGGACGGCGGGGGCGAGCGGGCGGCGCTCACAGATGCCGGGCGTGCCGCCTACGAGCGCCTCGTAGCCGGCCGCCGCGCGCGGCTGCGCGAACTGCTTCACGGCTGGGATCCGGACGCGCACAGCGAGCTGCGCGAGCTGGTCGACCGGCTGGGGCGCGACCTCCTCATGCACATGCCGCGCGCGCCCGCGGCCGACGACGCGCCGCCGCCGCCCATTACGTCTTCGCCGGGCGCGCCCACGAGCGGGTAGCAATAGGCACATGGACATCCTGCGTCCCCTGCGGGCGTTTGACCGCTACCAGCAGCGCCACAAGCCGCTGGCGGTCCCGTTCGCGGTGATTAAGAAGTTCTCCGACGACGGCGCCGGGGGCATGGCCGCGCAGGTCGCCTACTACGCCTTCTTCTCGCTCTTCCCGCTGCTGCTGGTGTTCGTCACCATCCTGGGGTACGTCTTCCAGGGCGACTCTGGCTTTGCCAAGTCGCTCGAGAACTCGGTGCTGGCGCACTTTCCGATCGTCGGCGAGGCGGTGCGCAGCCGCCAACTCAGCGGGCGTGCGGCGGGCGTCGTGATCGGAGCGCTGGTCTCGTTGTGGGCCGGGATCGGAGTCATGCAATCGGCGCAGAACGCCTTCGATCGGGTCTGGGCGGTGCCGATGAAGGACCGGCCGGACTTTCTCTTCAAACGCCTGCGTGCCCTGCGGCTGCTGGCCGTGCTGGGCACGCTGTTTGTCGTCTCGGCGGTGATGTCGGGGCTCGTCTCGGGCGGCCTCGGCGGGATCTGGACGAAGGTCGCGGGGATCGTGCTCTCACTGCTGCTCAATGTCGCGCTCTTCACGGCCTCCTTCAGATTGCTCACGGCGGCCAGTGTGCCCACCCGGTGCCTGTGGATCGGCGCGGCGATCGGCGGCGTGCTGTGGGAAGCACTCGAGGTCGGCGGCGGCCTCTACGTGCACCACGTAATCCAGCACGCCACCAACACCTATGGCGTGTTCGCGACCGTGCTCGGGCTGCTGGCCTGGCTTCACCTGGGCGCCTACGCGACTTTGTACGCGGCCGAAATCAATGTCGTCGTGCTGCGCCGGCTGTGGCCACGCAACCTGTTCGGGCCACCGTCCGAGCCGGCGGACAAGGACACGCTGCGGGGGCTGGCGGAGGTCGAGGAGCGTGCCCAGGAGGAGAGGATCCAGGTTGAGTTTCACCCGCCAGGCGCCGGCGAGGGGTCGTAGGGTCGGGCCCGCGCCCTCTCGCTGGCGTTAGCGATCAAGCTGCGTGGGTACCCTGCATGCCGTGGCCCGGCGGTGTTCGATTGGCCCTGGTGAGCGACAACGAGTCGTTCAACAGCGTCTATCACCACTCGTACGCGGCCATAGCCGCCTCGCCATAGGCAGCGAAAGCGGAGGGCCAAGGAAATCCTTGGCCCTCCGTCTTTGCGCCAAGCGTTACCGCCGCGTCATCTCAAGCGGCCACGGGCACAGGCTGCCCTCGGCGGGACAGCCGTGGCAGATCGCGCGGTTCGGCTGCTCGGAGACCACGAACTCCTTGCGCTCGACCGCGTCGGCGAGGTCGCCGAGCTCCCGCTCGAGGCGCCCCATCTCGGCGCGCGTGAAGGTCGCGACGGCGGGCTCGTGGGGCAGCTCCAAAAATGCGTGGGCCACCTCGACCTCGACGGCGCCAGCCCTCAGCGCCGCGAGCGCGTAGACCAGGCGCTGGGTGGAGTAGGCCGAGGCCACGAGCTCCTCCACCGCCAGGCCCTCCAGCCGGTCGGTCTTGTAGTCCACCACCAGCATGCGATCGCCAGCCTCGCCCGCGACCACGTCGAGAATCCCGGTGATCATCGGCCCGGAGTCGAGCAGGAAGGCGAAGCGCTGCTCGCGGCGGACCCAGGCGGCGTCGGCGAGGCGCCGCGCGAGCGGGCTCGCAGCAAACGCCGCCACCAGCGCCGAGAACTCCCCCTCGGCCGGCGCCGCCAATCCGAGACGGCCGGTCGCGGCGGCTACGTCTGCGAGGCTCGGCGTCACCGGAGCGGCGAAGTCGAGCTGCTCAAGTAGGGCGTGGGCCAGAGTGCCACGCTCGGCTGCGGTCAGGATCGTGGTCGGGCTCGGCGGCTGGGCCTCGCCCCCGGCCCGCGGCTCATCGGTTACAGGGGGCACACCCAGCACGCGCTCCATGTAAAAGCGATAGCCGCAGCGACGGAATTCGGTCAGGGACGAGTAGCTCAGCGCGGGAACGGCCAGGCTCTCCGGAGCAGAACCCACGGACTCCCCTTCGAACACCGGCACCCCAGCGCGGGCCGGCCCCGCGCCCGCCGCGCCCGACGCGCCCGTCGTCGGCGTCGGCGTCTCTGGCGGTCTCACCACCACCGGCGCCACGCCCGCAGCCGCCATCGCCCGCGCAATCCAACCGATCGGCGCGCCCCGGTCGTTCGCGACCACGGCGCTGTCGGGCTCGAGCCGCGCCGCGCCGGAGAGGATCAGGCGCTCGCGCGCGCGGGTCATCGCGACGTAGAACATCCGGCGCTCCTCGGCGGCCTCGGCGGCCTGGTACTCCTCGCACAGCTCCCGATGCGCGAGCACCGGGGTCGCCTTCGCGGTGCCGGGCCGGGCCAGGCGCAGGCCCACGCGCCCGTCACGGCCGACCACGATGATGTCGCTCGAGCGACCCCGCGGCGTCTCGCGGCCGAGGTCGGCCACGCACACGATCGGGAACTCGAGCCCCTTGGCGCGGTGAATCGTCATCAGCCGCACGGCGTCGAGCGCCTCGCCTTCGACGGGCGCCTCGCTCTCCTCCGCGCCGCCACCGAACGCGCGCCCTTGAACGAACTCGAGGAAGCCGCGGACGTCGGGCCCATAGGTGGTCGCGTGCTCGCGGCCCAGCCGCATCAGCTTGCGCACGTTGGCCAGCCGGCGCTCCCCGCCCGAGAGCCCCAAGACGTAGAGGTCGTAACCCGTCAGCGCGAGCGCGCGCTCGATCAGCTCCTCCACCGACGCCCTCGGCGCGAAGGCGCGCTCGGCCGCGAACCACTGGGCGAACGCGGCCATCCGCTCGCGGTCTATCGGCGCGAGCTCGCCCAGAAGGTCCTGAGACTCGGTCAGGACCGACCACGGCTCGTGGCCGGCGTCGCGGGCGGCTGCGGCCAGCAAGACCAGCGCGTCCAGCGAGGCGCCCACCAGCGGCGAGGCGAGCAGGGCGTAAAGCGCCTCCTGGTCCCGGGGATTGGCAAGTGCGCGCAGGTAGGCGAGGAGATCGATCACCTGGGGGTGTGACCAGTAGCCCCGCCCGCCGATCACGTAGGTGGGGATGCCGCGGTCCTCGAGCGCGCGCTCGTAGCAGCGCAGATCGGTGGTGGCGCGGGTCAGCAGCACGAGCTCGTGGGCCGCGGCGCCGCTTTCGTCGAGCAGCGAGCGGACGCGGCCGGCGAGCGCCCGCGCCTCGGCCAGGCGCCAGGCGGTGGCGGCACCCGGCTCCGCCGGCCAATCCCCGCACTTGTCGACGATCAGGAGTTCCACTGCCGGGGACGCGGGAGCTCCCTCGCCTCCGTCCTCCGGTCCCTCGCGCCCCGCGCTTAGCGGCCTGAAGCGTTCGCCGAGCTCAGCGCCGAACGCCCGGTTGACGACCTCGATGATCGCCGGCCGGGAGCGGAAGTTCGTCGCGAGCGTCCGTCGCCGGTCCGCGCGCTCGAGCTCCGCGCCGAGGCGCTCGAATAACTCCACGTCGGCGTGCCTGAAGCCGTAGATCGACTGCAGCGCGTCTCCCACCGCGAACAGGTTCTCGCGCGCGATCGCCTGGATCAGCTCGAGCTGGACGGCGTTTACGTCCTGCAGCTCGTCGACCATGATGCGCGTAAAGCGCCGCGCGTAGCGCTCGCGCACGGCCGGCTCGGTGACCAGCAGGTCGCGCACGATCAGCTCGAGATCGGCGAAATCGAGACCCGAGACGGCGCGCTTGCGCTCCGAATACAGCGAGCCATAGCGGCCGAGCAGCCGATCCAGCAGGCCGTAGACACGGGCCGCGTAGGCGTGATCGAAATCCTGCTCGTCCGAGCGCGGCGGGAATGGCGGCAGCCGCGGCTCGCGCTGCCCGCGCGAGCGGAGCTCCGCATAGGTGCCCCGGATCGCCGCACGCAGCTGATCGGGGCGGTAGGAGGCAACCAGATCGGTCCCCTCGGGGCGCTGGGCGGCGATCTCCGCCAGCGCCTCGTCGAACGCCGCCACCGCGAGACCGCGCGCGTCGGGTTCGTCGAGCACGGTGAACTCGGGATCGAGGCCCGCTCTCAGCGCCTGTGCGCGCAGCACGCGAGCGCAGAACCCGTGGATCGTCGCGATGAACGCCCCCTCGGTCGCGCGCGCCTGAGCCTCGGCGCCGAGCTCGCGCAGCCGCGCCCGAATGCGGTCGCGCAGTTCCGCCGCGGCCTTCTCGGTGAAGGTGATGGCGAGGATCGAACCGACCTCCACCCCGTCTTCGACCACCGAGCGCGCGAAACGCTCCACCAGCACCGAGGTCTTGCCACTGCCGGCGCTCGCGTCGAGCAGCATGTCTCCCTCCCGCGCGGCGATCGCCCGCCGCTGCTCCGGTGTCATACGGTCGTCTGGCCGTTCGGGTCTCACTGGCTCCAGCACGAGCTCAAGCTGCACGGCAGATTCCCGGGAAGGCGCAGCCGAAGCGCGAGCATGTTTCCGGTTGCGGCCTCAGCTCGCCGGCGCGCAGCCTCAGCGCGAGCGCGGTGGCCCGCTCGGCGGCGTCGGTGAGCGTCGCCTCGAGCTCCTCCGGGGTGCGGGCGTCGTTGCTCAGCACGTCGCTGCCGACCGGCGCTTCCTCCAGGAAGGCTCCCCGCGGACGCAGATCATCGCCACCGAGCGGCTGGTAGAAACCAGCCACCGGCTCGAGTCCAAGCAGCTCGCGCACCGCGAGCATGTACAGCGGCACCTGCAGGCGCCGGTCGCTGGACCAGTGGGCGCCCTGGTACTCGGGCCGCGTGCCCCCGGTCTTGTAGTCGCGCACCACGGCCCGACGCCCCGCCGCCGGCTCGCCGTCGCCCGGGGGCGGCTCGAGGTCGACCCGGTCGATCACGCCGCGGACCCGCACGGCACCGGCACCGAGCTCGAGCGCGGGCAGTGATTCGGGATCTTCGTCGCCGAACCCGAAGCGCAACTCGAGCGCCTCCGCGGGCCACTCGCCGCCCGACGCCGCCTCGGCCGTCAGGTAGCGGTCGAGATCGGCCTCGATCGCGCGCAGCAGCCCCATGCGCACAGCTTCAGCGCGGCCCACCCCGACTGCGGGGCCATGTTCCTGCAGCAGCTCAGCCACCAGCCGTCGCGCCTGTGGCAGCGAGGCCTCGGTGATCCAGCCGCCGAGCCGGCGCAGCAATTGTTCGAGCACCTGGTGGACGACCTCGCCTCTGACCATCGCGTCGAATTTGGGTTCAAACGCCTTGGGGCGTAGCTCCCGCTCCACCAGCCACTTCATCGGGCAGTCGCCATATGTCTCCAGTGCATTTGCTGAGACAAGCTCGCAATGACGGACGTGGCCGAGGGCGGTCTCGCCGAGCCGATATGCCAGCGGGTCCTCCACCGTCCCTGCGGCCGCCTCCTCCTCCCCCGTCGCAGCCACCGCCTCGGCGCGCGCCCGCTCGCGCGCACTCGGCGCCTCATTCCCGGGCCAAACCACGTCGTCGAGCAACCGTCGCCGGCGCCGCCCCATCCACCCCTCCTCGAGCAGCTCCGCCACGTCCTCGAGGAACGGCGAGGGCAACTCGATGTTGCCCTCCTCGTCCGAGCTGCGATAGCTCAGCACCACCTGCTCGGTCGCCCGCGACACGCACGCATAGAACAGGTAGCGCTCCTGCTCAAGCGCGTCCTCGTGCAGCCGCAGCCGCAACGCTTCCCCGTCCTCGGAGCGCAACTCTCGGCGCAGCTCGTCGGGCAGGAACGGGTCCGGCGCGCCGGCGCGAGGGAACGCGTTCTCCTGCAGCCCGCACACGAACACGACGCGAAAGCGCCGCGCGCGGATCTCGAGCGGCTCGGCGACCACCACGGCATCGCCAAACCCGGTCTGCTCGACGGGCACCGTCAGCCGTTCGAGCACCTCGACCAGCTCCGCGCCGGCAGGGCTCTCCCCCAGTTCCGCCAGCTCGGAGAGCGCATGCAGCAGCACCGCAAGCGCCCGCGCGTCGAGCTCCTCGCGGCGATCCAGCACGGGCGCGAGCCCGTGCCGGTGGCTGGCGAAGACGCGACGGGCCTGCCTGCCGAGCTCCTGGCCCGGATCGGCGCTGCGGCGCAGAACCTCGATCTCCGCGAGGCGCAGATCGCTGATCGCGGCCACCTCCGCGGCGCTACGCAAGCCTTCGCGCCGGGCGACCGCCTCGACGTGGTCGGCAACCTCCAGCTTTGAAAGCAGCCCGGGGGTGCGTAGGTAGCCGAGCAGATCGGCTGCGCTGCCGTCGAGCCACGCACACCGAGCGAGCGCGAGCACCCCCCGACCGAGCGGCGTATGGCTGAGGGGTACCTCTTGCTCGAGCGTGATCGGTATGCCGAACTCTCCGAACACCCGCTCCACGAGCGCTCCTGGGCGGCGCAGGGAGCGGTACACGACGGCGATCTCGCCGGCCGGTACCCCCGCCCCCAGCAGCGCCACGACCTCGGCAGCCACCAGCTCGGCCTCCGCCCGCGCGCCGCCCGACTCGAGCAGGCGAATCGATTCCCCCGGGTCGATGCGCCGCACGGGGTCCGGCTCGAACAGGTGGCGCTCGAGGTGATGCAGGGCCCGCCGCGCGACGGCTGAGTAGTGCTCGGCGACAGCGGGCAGCTCGATCACCCTCGCCGCGCGGGCGCGGAGCGCCTCGACGGCGTCGCCGCGCGCCGTGAGCGCCGCCCGCTCGGGCTCCCAGGTGAGCGACACCGTCACCGGCGCGCCGGCCGGTCCGGCCAGCGTCTCGAGCGCATAGCGCTCCGCCGCCGTCAGGTCGTCGAAGCCGTATACGAACACCGGCGTGGCCCCCCAGGCTTCGGGGGACGCCGCCAGCGCGTCGACCGCCCGCCAGGCGAACAGCTCGCCGTCGACCCGCCCTCGCCGCCGAAGCTCCGCGCTGTAGCCCTCGTACAAGGCGGCGAGGTCACGCCCGTAGTCGCGCCGGCGACCATCCGAACCCGCCCACGCGCGCAGCGCGGCCGAGAACTCTCCCGGGGCGATCAGCGAACGCTCGAGCTCGGAGATCAGACCCCAGGCCGCACGCGGAAAGCCTGGTGCGCCCACCGAGCGCTTGGCGACAGTCAGCTCGGCGCGCGCGAGCGCGCGGCGCAGCAGGCGGTCGCGCTGGAGCGCCGACAGCCGCCTCGGGCGATAGCCCGTCCGCCGTGCGACCTCCTCGACGAGGCCCCTGAAGGTCACGACCGCTCCGCCGAGGACGGCGCCGCGGGCCGCGAGCTCTCTCCCGTACCACGCGACGTCCCGGCGGGTCGGCACGACCAGCATCGCGTCCCGGTCCGCGGCAGCGGCACAGGCGCCCAGCACCTCCCCAGCTTTGGCCGAGTTGGCAGGTCCTAGCACGAGCGTGAGCGGCATCGCTCACATGGTGGCGCGCGGGGGCGACGGCATCGAAACGGCGTCTACAGCCTCATGCCTGAGCCAGTAGCTGATGCTCGACGCCGGGCAGTCCGGCGAAAGCGTGTGCGTCGGCGGTGAGGACCGTTCTGCCGGTGGCCCTTGCGGTTGCTGCGATCTGTAGGTCGTGGGCTCCCCGCGGGTTCCCTGCGCGACGGACGGTCGCAAGCAGGACGGCGTGCTGGCGCGCGACATTGAGATCGAAGGGGATCACCTCGACAGCCTCAAGCAGCCCCTCGACTGCGCTCCGTCGGGCGGCGCGCCGCGGTTCGTCAGCAAGTTCGACGCCAACCAGGAGCTCCGAGGCACTGACGGCGCTCATGGCAACGTCAGCATCGGCAGGCAAGACCTCGTTCCGGCCAGCGGACCCACGCTCGAGCGCGATAACAGCGCTGGCGTCGAGGATCAGTCGCTCCACGGGTCCCGGGTGGGAGCAGCGCCGATGAAGCGGCGGAGGTCGGCAAGCTCGTTCGCCCACTGTTCGTCGAAGGGACCTGCGCGCAGAAACATGCGCAGTTCCCCAAGCGTCATGCGCTTTGCTGGCATCACGCTTGCAATGGGGCGGCCGCGGCGGACGACGGTGAAGCTCTCGCCCCGGTGCTCGACCGCATCGAGCATGTCAGCGAAGTGCTTTGAAGCCTCTGTGGCGGAAATCTCGGTCATTATCCGATTATCTGATTCTAGCCCTAGCGGCCGACGCGGTTACGCTTCCCTGCCGGTGGTCGCGCCGATCAACAGCCCGCCGTCCCCGCCTTCCCGCACACCGTCCTCTGCGCGCAAGCGTCACGCGCTCGAGCTCTTCGCTGGCCTGCCGGCGAAATACGACCGCCTCGGCGCGGTGATGAGCTTCGGGCAGGACCCCCGCTGGCGCAAAGCGCTCGTAGAGGTGATCGATCCGCAGCCAGGCCAGCGCATCCTCGACGTCGCCACGGGGACCGGGATGGTGGCGTTCGCGCTCGCGAAAACAGGGGCCTGCGAGGTCGTCGGACTCGACCAGAGCGAAGACATGCTCGCAGCCGCGCGGCAGCGCCTCGCCGAAACGCCGGCGCTCTCGGGCCGCATCACATTCCTCCCCGGCGAGGCCGAGAACCTCCCCTTCGCCGATGCCGAGTTTGACGCGCTGACCTTCACCTACCTGCTGCGCTACGTCGACGACCGTGAGGCCACGATGCGCGAGCTCGCTCGCGTCGTCAAGCCCGGCGGGCGCATCGGGATGATTGAGTTCGGGGTCCCTGAAAACCCGACGCTGAAGCGCCTGTGGCGTCTGCACACCCGAGCCGGTCTACCGCTGATCGGGAGGCTTGTCTCCCCCGCCTGGCTCGAGGTCGGTCGCTTCCTCGGGCCGAGCATCGAGCGGCTCTACGACGACGAGCCGTACCTGGCGCGCCTGTGGCAGCGGGCGGGGATCTCGGTCGTCGAGACGCGCCGCCTGAGCTTCGGAGCGGGCATCGTCGTGTGGGGCATCAGAGATGGCGATCGCGCCGCCTAAGCCCGAGCGGTCCCCCGAGGCCCAGCCCAAGACCGAACGGCCCGCGTTCTACGCGCTCCGGCCCGGCGGCTGGCGGGACCTGATCACGATCCTCCACCCCCCGTATACGGCGTGGCACCTGAGCTACATCGCCCTGGGAGCGGTCGCCGCGCGGACGCTCTACGGCTATCGGCTCGGTGCCGCGGCGGGTGCCTTTGCGCTCGCCGTCGGCGTGAGCGCCCACGCCCTCGATGAGCTCAAGGGCCGGCCCCTGAACACACGTCTGAAGGACTCGACGCTCATCTTGCTGGCTGCCGCCGGCCTGGCCGGCGCGCTCGCGATCGGTGGGCTCGGGATCGCGATCGTCTCGCCGCTGCTGGCGCCGCTGATCGTCGTGGGTGCGCTGATCGTCCCCGCCTACAACCTCGAGTGGGCGGGGGGACGCTTCCACAACGACATCTGGTTTGCGCTTGCCTGGGGCGGGTTTCCCGCCTTCACCGGCTACTTCGTCAACGCTCTCACCGTCCGCCCAGCGGGGCTGCTGGTGACAGCCGCCTGCTGTCTGCTGAGCCTGGCCCAGCGGCGGCTGAGCACGCCGGTGCGCGAACTGCGGCGCCGCACTGTCGATGTAGCGGGCGAGCAGCGGCTGATCGACGGGCGAACGCTCGAGATCACCAGCCAAATCCTCGCCGCTCCACTCGAACGCGCACTGCAAGCGCTGTGGCTCGCGCTCGTCCTGCTGGCCGCGGGCCTTGTCGTGATGCGCCTCGCCTGAGGAGCCCGGATACAGCGGCGCGTGCCTCTGCGATGAGTAAGTAGATGCCAGTCTCCGTTCGCGCCCGCGACAGCCGCAGCGACGCCATCCTGCTACGCGCGTCGGGCAGCGACCCGGCGGCGTTCTCGGAGCTTTACTCGCGCCATGTCGAGGCCGTCTACGGCTGGTTGCGCCGCCGCATCGAGTGGGCCGCCAGCGATCTGACCGCGGAGACCTTCGCGCGTGCTTGGCTTACCCGGGAGCGTTTCCGAGATCAGCGCGAGGGCTCGGCGCTGCCGTGGCTGCTGGGTATCGCGGCCAAGCTGCTCGCCGACGCGGTGCGTCATGACCGCATCGAGACCCGGGCGCGCCAGCGCCTGGGTCTGCCGCTTGACCTCGCAACCGACGACGGCTACACGGAGATCGAGCAGCGCCTCTCGCCGCGCCTGGCGCTGAGGCATCAGCTCGAGGCGCTCGCTCCCCACGAGCGCGACGCGCTCGAGCTCCGGATCGTGCAGGAGCTGCCCTACGAGGAGGTGGCTTCGCGGCTGGCGATTCGCCCTGCGGCCGCTCGGCTGCGCGTCTCGCGCGCGCTGCGCCGGCTCGCATTGTCCGTCCCGAGGGAGGAACTATGAACAACGACGTACCCGAGAGTCTCCGGAAGTTCGAGGGCGAGCTCGAGCGCGCGATCAAGCGTCGGCTCGAGCTCGCGTCCGCCCGCAGACGGCGGGCGCGCCCCCGCATTCTGGCCGGCACGACCCTTGCCCTCGCAGGCCTCGCGGCGGCGCTCACGCTCGCGTTCACCGCCGCGAGCAGCCCGCCCGCCTTCGCGGTCACCCGCAACCACGACGGCACCGTATCGGTGAAGATCATGCGGCTCGAGGGGCTTCGGGGCGCAAACGCGAGGCTCGCCGCGATGAATGTCCCTGCCAAGCTCGTCCAGGTGTCGGCTGCCTGTGCTCAGCCACCGCTGCCGACTCCCAGGGGTCTCAAGTGGCGGCTGGCTCGAGCGCAGTTGCGACCCGCGAGGATTCCCCCGGGTAGGACGCTCGTGATCGTGGTTCGCCGCTTGGGCAGGGCGGTTCGCGTGGCACCCGGCCACCTGGTTGCGGGCCCCCCGCCCTCCTGCTTGCCGCCGATCCCGTTCCCCTGTGGCGTGCACAAGGTGGTGGTCACCAGGCACGGTGGCCAGGTCGCGAACAAGGTTCTTCATAGCCTGCCCCCCCTGCGCGCTCGCGGCGTAGCGCACGGAGCTCAGGTTCGGGGAGCCTGCAAGGCGCCCCCGCCGCCGAGCAAGCACTGAGGCCACCGCAACCCGCACCACGGCGCGCGGCGATGAGTTCTCCGCCGCGCGCCGGTCTTAACCTCCAACGTCAAACGCACAACGGAGGGAAAGATGGCCGAGCACAACATTGGAACGCGCGAGGAATGGCAAAAAGCCCGCGACGAGCTGGCCCAGCTGGAGGCCGAGCACGCGGAGCTCACGCAGAGGGTGACCGAGCAGCGACGCCAGCTTCCCTGGGTCGCGGTGGAGAAGGAGTACGAGTTCGACACCGAGGAGGGCAAGAAGACCCTCGCCGAGCTGTTTGAGGGCCGCTCGCAGCTACTGGCCTACAACATCATGTTCGGGCCCGACTACTCGCTCGGAGCCTGTCCGGGATGCACCAGCCTCGGTGACGAGCTGAGCGCGCCGCGCGTGCACCTGGCCCACCAAGACGTGACCCTGATCGGTTTCTCGCGCGCGCCCCTCGACCGGCTGACCGCCTACAAGCAGCGCATGGGCTGGGAGTTCCCATACGTCTCCACGTACGGATCCGAATTCCCCTTCGACTTCGGCCTCGCGCTCAGGCCCGGCCAGGCGCAAGAAATCCCTCAGCTCAAGGAGATGATCGACAACCCGCCCGAGTTCCTCCAAAACTGGGCGCAGCAGGTCGGCGCCAAGCTCGAAGACGGGCTGCGCGAGGCCCCGGCCTGGATCGCGTTCGCACGCGATAACGGCACCGTCTACCACACGTATACGGTGGTGGCCCCGGATCCATTCGTGGCGCCATACCACTCGTTCCTGCTGCGGCGGGCGCCGAAGGGCGGCGACGAGGGGCGGATCTTGCGCAAGGACGAGTATCCGGACTAGCGCCCGCCTCATCAGCCCGTTTGAGCCGCTGTGCGACCACGAGCGCGTGGTGATGGTCGCGCGATAGCGCCTCGACCGCTGGCAGCCGTCTGATCCAGAGATCAAGTACCCGCGGGCGCCGCGGCGCGCCCAACGCTCTACGCCGCTTCGGCCGGCCGCCTGCGTGGGCGCCGCCCACTCTGACGGCGAGGCCGCGCGCTGGCCGCCGCATCGCCGTCCGCCGCCTCTTCGGCGGGCGCACCGCCCCCCTCGCGCGCCCACGGCTCGTCGAACTCGACCCGCCAGCGGCCCCCCTCGTCCTGCTGTAAGGCCAGCCGCGCTCGGAATGTCCGTCCCGACCGCCCCTTGAAACCGGACACGGGCTTCTCCGTGCGCCCGGTTTTGATCAGCTCCCGGGCCACCGAGACCGGCAGCTGCTTTGAGGCCTTGCCCTTCCAGATCACGAAGCCGCACCCGGGATCGTCGCGCGACCAGCACGAGTAGCCCCTGCGGTTCTCCGCGATCTCGCGCCCGCACACCGGACAGGGGCCGAGGCGGGCGCGCTCGATACGCACGCCCGTGAGCCGCTGATCGAGCTCTCCGACAGTCGACTGGGCGAACTTGACGATGTCGCCCATGAAGGCCTCGCGCGAGTCAGAGCCGGTTTCGATGTTGGCCAGCCGGTGCTCCCACTCTCCGGTCAGACCGGGCGAGGTAAGCACATGCTCGCCGAGCAGCCGGATCACGTTCATCCCCTTCTCGGTGACAACCAGCGCGCGACCGTCGCGCTCGACGTAGCCGACCGTGATCAGCCGCTCGATGATCGCCGCGCGCGTGGCTGGGGTGCCGATGCCCGAGTCCTTCATCGCCTCGCGCAGCTCCTCGTCCTCGACCAGCTTGCCGGCGGTCTCCATCAAATCGAGCAGCGACCGCTCCGTGTGGCGGTGAGGCGGCTTGGTTTCCTTCTGTTCGGAGCCAACCTCCGCCACCGTCGCGGACTCGCCCTGCGAGAGCTTTGGCAGCTGCTGCTCGCGCTCCTCATCATCATCGCTGCGCTCGGAATCGGGCAGCTCGCCGTACACGCCGCGCCATCCGGGAACGAGGATCCGCCTGCCCGTGGTGCGGAAGACGTACTCGCGCACGGTCGTTTCGACGCGCGTGTTCTCGATCACTGCCTCGGGATGGAACACCGCCAAAAATCGGCGCACCACCATGTCGTAGATCTTGCGGTCGTCGTCCGAGAACTTCTCGACCGGGTGGCGCTCGGCCAGTGTCGGAATGATCGCGTGATGGTCGGTGACCTTGCTGTCATTCACCACCCGCGCGAGCGGCAGCACGTCGAGTCCGAGGACGTACTGGGCCGACTGCGCGTACTCACGTTGGCCTCCTACGAGCCGCGCGATCGGCTTGATCTGAGAGACCATGTCGCGCGTCAGGTAGCGGGAATTCGTACGCGGGTAGGTGAGCGCCCGGTACTCCTCGTATAGCCGCTGCGCCGCGCGCAAGGTGCGGCTGGCCGAGAAGCCGTAGCGCGAGTTGGCCTCACCCTGGAGCGAGGTCAGGTGGTACAGCAGCGGCGGTCGCTCCTTGCGCTCGGACTTGTCGAGCTTCGTGATCTCGCCGGTCTGGCCCTGGCAGGCGGCGACGATCTTCTCCGCCGCGGACGCCTCACCCAGACGCGGATTGGCGCCGGCGTAGAAGCGGCCCCTGTAGATGCGGCCACTCGGCTCCGCGACCGGGTCGAAGGTCGCGTCCACGACCCAATAGGGCTCGGGCACGAAGGCCCTGATCTCCGCCTCGCGCTGGGCCAGGATCGCCAGCGTCGGCGTTTGCACGCGCCCCAGCGAAACCGCGCCGTCGAAGGCCGAGCGCAGCCGGATCGTGGCCGCCCGGGTGGCGTTCATGCCGACGATCCAGTCGGCCTCCGAGCGCGAGCGCGCCGCCGCCTCGAGCGAAGCAAACTCCGACTCCGGGCGCAGCTGCCCGAAGGCGTCCTTGATCGCCTGCTTGGTCATCGAGTTCAGCCACAGCCGCTTCACCGGTTTCTTCGATCCCGCCTTCTCATACAGGTAGGCGAAGATCAGCTCGCCCTCGCGGCCCGCGTCGCAGGCGTTGATCACGAGCTCGACGTCGTCTCGCCCGAGCAGCCGCTTGATCACCGTCATCTGGCGCTTGGAGCGCTCGTCGCGGATCACGAGCTTGAAGCGGTCGGGCACGATCGGCAGGTCGGCCATGCGCCACTTCTTGAAGCGCTCGTCGTACTCGTCGGGGTCGGCCAGCTGCACCAGATGCCCAACCGCCCAGCTCACGACGTGCTCTGGACCTTCGAGATAGCCCTCGTGCTTCTCGAACGCGCCCGGCAGCACCTGCGCGAGCTCGCGCCCGACAGACGGCTTCTCGGCGATCACCAGGGTCTTGGCCATGAGCCTCGGGAGGGTAGCGCCAGCCGACGACCACTCCGACCGCGGGAAAAAATCATCCTGCGAGGGCTGTTCGCGGGATGCCGGGGACCGGCTCACCCCGCGCACGCCCCCGTCCGCACCGTCCCCGACCTGCCCTGAGCCGCGCGCAGCTGCGCCCGCACCAGCGAATTCGGCACCGCAAAGCCCCCGTGCCCGTTCCCGGACGCGATCGCCGCGAACACCGTCGCGAGCACCTTTCCCGAGGACGAGATCACCGGACCACCCGAGTTACCGGGCCGCACCAGCCCCCGCAGCTGTGTGACCAGCCGCAGCACCGGCCCCTGCCCGTAGGCGTTGTCGGTCGCGACCTTCAGCGTCTGCCCGACGCGCGCGGGCTGGGCGTTGAACGGCCCGTCCTCGGGGTAGCCGAGGATCGCCCCCGCCGTACCGGATGGCGCGGACCCCGCGATCGGCAGCGCGTGCAGCCGTAGCCCAGGTACGCGCAGCACCGCGATGTCGTTGCGGGGGTCGAAGTCGATCGGCTCGGCCGCCAGCCCCGCCGAGTTGCCCCCCACCTGCACTCGCGTGTCGTTCTCGCCGGCGACGACGTGCGCGTTGGTGACCACGATGCCCGGCGCGGCCACCCACCCCGAGCCCTCGATCCCCAGCCCGCACGCGGTCCCCACCACCCGCACCACGCTTCCACCCGCGTTGCGCACCCCCGGCGCGCTGAGCACCCCCCGAGTCGGGGGCGGCACCGAAGCCGCCGGCCCGTGGATCGAGGGCAGCGGATCGAAGTGCGAGAGCGCGTTGAGGATCGGCCCCGACGGCGGCAGCAGCTCATCCAGGTGGCTCAGGATCAGCGACTGCTGGATGTTCTGGCGCAGGGCCGAGGAGTTGGTCGATTGGACCACCACTGCGCCCACGATCCAGGCGATCCCGAGGCCCACGCACGCCGTCAGCAGCGCGCCCAGCATCCCATCGACCGTCTGTAGCCCGGGCAGGCGCAGCCTCCGCCGCGCGCGCAACCCGATCCCCTCGAGTCCCGTCGCCATCAC
>JAVKSP010000046.1:0-21807 GCA_039583645.1 Solirubrobacteraceae bacterium | reverse complement strand
GAGCCGTGGCGGCGCTGCCGGATGCGTTGGGCGCCCGCGCCAGCGCGGCGCGCACGTCGCGCACCAGCGCTGCGGTGGTCGGCCAGCCTGCGGTCGAGGGGTCGTAGTACCAAAGGAGCCGGCCGCTTGCGGAGGTGAGCGTAAGCCACGGCTCGTCCTGGACTTGGTAACCGTCCGCGACTTGGCCGGTGCGGTCGATCGCCACGGGATAGGCGAGCGGGTGAGCCAAGGCGCGTAGGAAGCGCGGCAGGGCGCTGGGCGATGGCTCGACGGTGCCCTCGTCGATCGCGACCAGCGCGGGCAGATGGTGGGCGGCGGCCGCGGTCTGGTAGCGGTTTAGCGCGTCAAGCTGACGGCCAAGGTCCGAGGTCTGCGAGAGCCAGGTGGCGAAGAACAAGTTCAGCCTGGGCGCACTACCGGGGCCGAGCCGCACGCTCTCGCCGATTGCGCGCGGGAGCGTCACGGTCATGCTTGGGGTGAGTAGGGGCCGTGGGGCGAGCGAGGTCGTCGAGCGCACCGCGGGGTGGCCCGGAAGCAGGCTCGAGGCCTCCCGGGCCAGGATCGCTCCGAGCTGCTCGACGGTCGTGTAGTTCATCTGCGTGAGGTAGACCTTGCGCTCGAGACCGGTGGGGTCGATCGCGAACAGTGCCGGCGTGTGGTCGATCTGTCCGCGCACGACGTTGGCCGCGATTCCATACGCGCGCCACACTTGCTTGAGCCGTTGCCGAGAGCCGGTCACAAAGCGCCACAGGCTCATCATCCCGTGCGCTTGCGAGAAGGCGCGCACGTCGCTCACCGAGGTGGCGGCCGGGTTGGCGTTGATCCCCACCAGCTGTACGCGCGAGCCGGCCGGGCCGAGCAGCCGCTTGGCGTCGACCATCGCGCTGGTGGTCAGCGGGCAGATCGTGGTGCAGCGCGAGTCGGTGAACGCCAGCAATACCACCCGACCTCGATACGAGCGCAATGACACCGGCCGCCCGAACTGGTCTGTGAGCGTGAAGTCCGGCGCCGATCTGTGCAGCGGGGTGCCGGGGTCGAGCGCGGGGTTGCTCGCCAGTCCTCCTCGCGCCTTAGGGCCGGGGGAGAAGACGACCGTCGTGGCGATAGCGGCCGCTAGGAGCACGCCGACGATGAGCGCAAGCGCGGCGGTGGCTTGGCGTCTGCTCATCTGCGGCTCAGGCTGGGCGAGCGATCGCTCGCGGCGTCGGCCCGCTCGCCGCCGGCGACGCGAAAACACTCCGGCCCAGGGTCACCGCTCGAGTGGATCGGACGGGGGGGCCTGCTCGCGCTCGAGGCGGTCGATCTGCTCGGCGAGACGGCGATGCTCCTCGCGCAAAACCTCGACGGACGCCGGCCTCGATGGCTCGGGCTCGCGGCCCTGCTCGCGCTTCTTGCCCCGGGCCATCAGCCACATCATGAGGCCCATGCCGACGGGGCAGGCGAGCGCGGCCAGCGGGTAGAGGGCGGTGGGGACGGACGCGAACTCCATCGAGCATCAGTTCCGGCTTACGACCAAGTGTAGTAGACATTTCCCATGCAATCGGTGTTGAGCGCCGCCGCCCCGTTGCTCGTGAGCGCCGATGTTCTCGGCAAGCTGGGCGACGCGCTGTCGTTCGCCTTCGGCATGTTCTGGGAGATCCTGTGGGCGCTGATCCTCGGCTTTGCGCTCTCCGGGGTGGTGCAGGCGGTCGTCTCCAAGGGCGAGATGCGCCGCCTCCTGCCTGACGATTCGCCGCGCTCGATCGGGCTTGCCTGCGGTCTGGGGGCGGCCTCGTCGTCGTGCTCGTACGCGGCGGTGGCGCTGGCGCGCTCGCTGTTTCGCAAGGGCGCTGACTTCACCGCGGCGATGGCGTTCGAGTTCGCCTCCACCAACCTCGTGATCGAGCTGGGGATCATCATGGCGCTGATCCTGGGCTGGCAGTTCACGCTCGGCGAGTTCGTCGGGGGCCCGCTGATGATCGTGTTGATGGCGCTGTTGTTCCGGCTGCTGCTGCGACCGCGGCTGGTGACCGAGGCCCGCGAGCACGCCGAGCGCGGCGCGCTCGGACGCATGGAGGGCCACGCGGAGATGGACATGTCGATCCGCGAGCCAGGTTCACTGTGGCGGCGGCTGCGCTCGCCGGAGGGATTCACCGCGACCGCGAACTACTTCGTGATGGATTGGGCCTCGATCTGGATCGACATCGGGCTGGGTTTGCTGATCGCCGGCGCGCTCGCGGCGTGGGTGCCCGACTCCTTCTGGCGCTCGCTGTTCCTCTCCGGCGACCACACGCTCGCCAAGTTCTGGGGGCCGTTCATCGGGCCGGTTGTGGCGATCGTGAGCTTCGTGTGCTCGATCGGCAACGTCCCCCTCGCCGCGGTGCTGTGGAACGGGGGCATCAGCTTCGGCGGGGTGCTCTCCTTCATCTTTGCCGACCTGATCGTGCTGCCGATCCTGGACATCTACCGCAAGTACTACGGCTGGCGGGTGGCGGGCTTGCTGCTGGTGAGCTTCTACGCGACGATGGTGGTGGCCGGGCTGATCGTCGAGTTCGTCTTCGGGGGGCTCGGGCTCGCGCGCACCGAGCGCAACGCCAAGGTCGTGATGGCCGGCGTGCACTGGAACTACACGACCGTGCTCAACATCGTCTTCCTCGCACTGACCGCGATACTCGTGTGGCGCTTCGTGCGCACCGGCGGGCTGCCGATGCTGCGCATGATGGACAAGCCGCCGGCGCGCGAACACGCTGAGACCAACCCGTGAGGCAGCACCGTCTTTGGAAACTACATGACGTAGTACGCTGTCGGCTGCGATCCTCGGCGGCCAGCGCCCAGCCTCGTGTCCGCAACTTCTCCATCAGCTCCTAAGCGATCGACTCGGCCCCCGGCGCCGCGACGGGCCGGTAAGCCGCAGGGAATTCCGCCATGGTTGCGCGTCGGGGTCGCGGTGCTGGTCGCGTTCTCCCTGTTGGCGGCCCTTGTGATCTTCGTGGAGCGCCAGAGTTCCGGCCCGGCCGCGACTGAGCGGGCCGCGGCCGCCGCGCAGGCGAACCGGGAGGGCGAGATCGTGGTGGCCCAAGACCAGGCTCCGCACTCGGTGGCGCTGAGGCTCGGCTCCTCGCCCGCGGTGGCGCTCGAGCGCGTGCTGCGCGCGGAGATGGCATTCCGGATCGCGCACGGCGCGCTCCAGGGCCCTATGGGATCGGCGGCGTGCTTTCAGTTCGGCGTGCGTGGGGGGCGCCGCGGCTTCTCGTGCACGGTGGAGGCGGCCGGGGTGAGCTATCCGTTTCGGGGCGTGGTCGACTCCCGCAGCCGCTCGATCACGTACTGCAAGCGCGACCCGCCGCCGGTGCCGGCGCTGAACGTTCCCGTGAGCGCGAGGTGCCGGCTGTGAGTGCGCGCAGCCTGCGGTGGACCTCGGCAGTTGTCGTAGCGCTCCTCGCCGGCGCCGGCATGTTCTTCGCAACGCGGACCCTGTCCGCGGGCCGCTCGGGCCCCCCGCCTTCGGTGAAGTTCGCTTTCCTCGCGCGCCAGACGAGCAACAGCTGCGGCCTTGAGCCTGCCGCCCTCGTGAAGATGCCAGACAGGATGCGTCTGCAGGGCTCGTGCTGCTTTCCGATGAATCTGGCCGCCTACGACGTGCAGGTGCACGGGCTACGCACCTACCGGAGGTTCGCGGAGATTCCTGGCGACCCCTACGACGTCCCCGTCTCCCTCGCCAAGAGGTTGTTGTCATATGACCGCACGGTTCACCTCAGCCGGCGGCAGATGGGGACATATCGCCAGGCCATGGCGATGTCGCACACGAAGGGTCCGTGCTGCTGCCCCTGCTGGCGGTGGAACGCGTTTCGCGGCCTGAGCAAGCACCTGATCGCCGACCGGGGCTGGCGGGCGACGGAGGTTGCGCGCGTGATCGACCTGGTCGAGGGCTGCGGCGGTCCCGCAGCTTGAGAGCGCGCGGTGTCGCTGATTGCCAGCGCTGGGCCTCGCAGTCGACCGCTCCGGCGGCGACAGTAGGCTTCGGAGGTCCGTGATGCCGAGGCGCAAGCAACCCCCGCCGCAGCTGCACGAGCTCGAGGCGCTCGTCATGCAGGAGGTCTGGCGACAAGGGCGCGCGACGGTCCGGAGCGTGATGGAGGCCCTCAACGATGGGGCCGAGAAGCCTCGTGCCTATACCACCTACATGACGATCCTGGGGCGGCTTCATCGCAAGGGGCTGCTCGAGCGCGAGCGGGAGGGCAAGAGCGATGTATATGTGCCCTCGCTCTCGCGCGAGCAGTATGCGCACCAACGAGCAAGCGCGGAGGTAGCAGAGCTGGTGCGCGAGTACGGCGATGTCGCGCTCGTGCATTTCGCCAAGCAGATGGCGACCCTCGACCGCCGCCGCCAGGACCAGCTGCGCCGCTTGGCCCGTCGTGCGTAGCGCCCGCAACCTCTACCGGCTGACAGCGGCGCTGGCGGGCGCCGGCGTCGTCGCCGTGCTCGCCACGACCGCGCTTGCGGTAGGCCGGATCGATCCTTCGCCGGTTGCGGCCCAGCGGGTCCTGAGCTATTGTCGGCGCCTGCTTGCGCCCGAGTTACGGCCCGCGGCGCTCGCGGTCTTGGCGCTCGTACTACTGGGGCTGACCGTGTGGGCGCGGGGCATCCGCGCCGCTCGGCGCTGGTGGCGGGGCTCGCGGCGGGCGTTGCGGGCGCGGCCTGTGGTCGCCGAGCTCACTCTGGATGGGGTTGGCGTGCGGCTGATCGACGATCCGCGACCGGTGGCGTTCTGCGCGGGCCTGCTACGCCCGCGGATATACCTCTCCTCGGGGGCGAGCGAGCTGCTCTCCCGCGCGGAGCTGCGCGCGGTGCTCGCGCACGAGGCCCACCACGCTCGCCGCCGCGACCCGCTGCGAATGCTCGCCCTGGCGGTGCTGGCCGACGCCTTGTTCTTCCTGCCAGCCTTGCGCTCGCTGAGCCGGCGGTATGCGGAGCTGGCCGAGCTGGCGGCCGACGAGGCGGCGCTTGCGCGAACCGGCGATCGCCCCGCGGTCGCCGCTGCGCTTCTGCGTTTCGGCGATCGGGGCCCGGCCGGCGTGGTCGGGATCACGCCCGAGCGCGTCGACCACCTGCTCGGCTGGCCCCCGCACTGGCGCCTGCCCCGGGTGCCCACGGTGGCCACGCTGCTGGGCCTGGTCGCCCTGTTGTTCCTCGCCGCGACCATCGCTCGCGCCCATGGGGCGGCGAGCAGCGCTGCGCTCGCTGCGCAGGCCTGCATGGTCTGCATGGCCGCGCTACCGCTCGTTTCGGCCGCGGGCCTGGCGTGGCTTGGCCGCCTGGCCCTGCACGCACGTCGCGCCTAGCATCAAGCGTCACTCCGGACCGGTGCCCAGGTTCTCCGGCGCCTGGTTTGTATAGGCCAGGCGGAAGTCTCGCAGCGCGTCGAAGATCCGGGGGTTGAACGTCTGGCAGCCGAGCACATGGCCCCACGCCGTCGCGGCGACGGCGTAGCGCATCCCGGTTGTGTTCTGGAACAACAACAGCAGCTGGCCGCCGGCCCACGGGCCCTCGCGCTCTTCGAACAGCGCCTCTAGCTGCCTGACCTCGCTCCCGGGCAGCCCGGGCCGGTACTGGTACTCGACGCGGCCGTGCTCCATCGCGTGCACGAGATAGCCGACGGCGGGGGTCGCGCCCTGCCTGTACGCCCCGTCCGATGCAGGCGTGGGGTAGTGGGGACCGTAGCTTGGCGGGTTGGTCGCGTAGCGGACCTTCGTCCCCGGCGCGACATGTGTCCGGTTCTGGGGGGTTCTCGCGATCGCATCGGGCGTGTCGAACCTCACGCACCCAGCGACTCTGGCAGCCGTCGCCAGGTTCGAGATCCGCGGCGCGGGCAGCGTGACGCCGCTCGCGCTCGGCCGAAACGGCCTACCGATCCCGCTTCCGCCGTCGCCACCACTACCGCCGCGATAACTCCGGCTGCGACCGCGCCGCCGCTCGCGAGGCGCAGCCTTCTCGCTCTAGCCGCGCGCGCCGCCGCGGCGCGCGCGGCAGCGAGCCGCTGCTGACGCGCGCGTTCCTTCTGCTGCTTGCGTGAGGCCACCCGGCGCCAGCGTACTACAGCCTGTAGGAGGCGAGTCCTTCGCGCAGCGCCCGCCGATCTGCGCTTCGCTACCCGACCCGCCGTCTCGCCCCGCCCTGGCGCGAGCCCACCACCCGGCCCGTCAGGGCCGCCGCCATCCCCGCGCGCAGCTGGGCCGGATTGGTGACGCCGATCACGTGGCCGACGATCATCCCCTTCCGGTCGATGAAAAACGTCTCCGGCACGCCGGTCGCGCCATAGCGGACCGGGACATCGTTCGAGGGATCGCGCACGTTCAAGTAATCGATGTGAAACTGACGCAGGAACGCGTGCGCGTCGGTGGTCGCATCCTGCATGTCGAGCCCCAAGAACAAGACGCCCCGCGGCCGCCCCGCGGCCCGCCACGCGCGCTCGAGCAGCGGCGCCTCCTGGCGGCAAGGGTCGCACCAGGAAGCCCAGATGTTGAGCACCACAGGGATGCCGCGCAGATCGCGTGTGCCGAGGCGTCCGGCGGCTAGCGCCGGCGCTAGCCTGGCGGTCAACTCCGGTCCAAGCGATCCCCGCTGGAGCACGGCCAGCGTGAACGCGGGAGCCGACGCGGGGTGGCCCGCCGCGAGGCTCTGATCGATCTGCGCGCTCGGACTCTGCGCGATCACCCCGAACGCCAAAAGCGCCACCAGCAAACCGGCGGCTGCCGCGGACAGCGATGCGGTCAGGTAGCGCCGGGCCCGCGGCCTGCGCCGCTGTCGCTCAACGGCGGTGCGCTCGCTCACGGCCGGCGTGAGCACTGCCCAGCCCGAAAGACGGCGGCGGCGAGGATCCTTGGGTTCATGGTGATGGTCACCCACGACGGTGCGTAGTGGGTGATCCTAGCGGACATCTTGTCATCGCAACGTCCGTTAGGATGACCGCATGACGCAGGATCGCTGCGATCTGTTGTGCCTCGATCTTCCGCGCGCGGAGGAGATTCGCCAACTCCTGGACCTCGAGGAGCTTCAGGCGGCCGCCGCCGCAGCCCGGGCGCTCGCCGACCCGACACGCTTGGCCGTCGCCGCCGCACTCCGCGCCGGCGGCGAACTATGCGTGTGCGATCTAGCGTGGATAGCCGGCCGCGCCGAGAACCTGGTCGGCCACCACTTGCGGACGTTGCGCTCCGCCGGGCTGGCGGGCTCAAGGCGGGAGGGGAAGGTCGTCTTCTACTCGCTGACGGCGGTGGGGCGCGAGCGGGTCGATAGCCAGTTATCGAGCGGCCAATTAGCGCGGTGACTCCGGTCGGGCTGCCCTCGCTTGCGGCGAGGTTCTCCTCTGGACGCCCCGCGGCTGATCCAGCGGTGCGTGATCGTTTGATCCGGCGGGCGAAGTCGCTGTCGTGGTTGAGACTTGGGTGGATGGTGGTGGAGGGCGCGGTGGCGATCGCCGCCGCCGTGATTGCCGGGTCGGTGGCGCTGTTGGGCTTCGGGATCGACTCGGCGGTCGAGGGGATGGCGTCGGTGATCGTGATCTGGCGCTTCACCGGCAGCCGGCGCCTATCGGCGGCGGCGGAGCGCCGGGCGCAGAAGCTGGTCACGGTCAGTTTCTTTTTGCTTGCCCCCTACATCGCCCAGGCCGCTGTGCGAGCGCTGATCGATCACCGTCATCCCTCTAGCAGCTGGCTGGGCATCGGCCTCTCGATCTCGAGCCTGCTGGTGATGCCGCTGCTTGGCCGCGCCAAGCAGCGGGTCGGCGCCCGTCTGGGTTCGGCCGCGACCGCGGGGGAGGGCGCGCAGAACCTGTTGTGCGCGTACATGGCGGCCGCTGTGCTGGTTGGGCTGCTCGCCAATACGGTGCTGGGCGCGTGGTGGGTCGATCCGGTGATCGCGCTCGGGATCGCCGTGCTCGCCATCCAGGAGGGGCGGGACGCGTGGGCCGGAGAGGCGTGCGGCTGCGGCACATCACCGCTCCCGCTGGATGGCGAGCCAGCCGCCTGTGCGGACGGACGTTGGGCTGCCGGGGCGAGCGGCGGCCTCGACTCTGCACCCGTGGCGTGCCACCTTGACCTGCAGAGGCTGGGCGAGCAGCGCGAGCGCTACCGGCGCCTGGGCGCGAGCGTGGAGCGGACCGCTCGCCGCCCGCTCGAGCTGACCGTGCAGTTCACGCACGATGTGGATGAGAGGCTGCTAGAGGAGACGCTCGGGATCGAGCGGGAATGCTGCCCGTTCTTCTCGCTTCGCTACGACCCGCGGGCGCGCCAGCTGACCGCCCGCGTCAGCGACGCAGACCAGGACCCGACACTCGACGCTCTGAGCTTCGCGCTCAGCTCCCCCGCCGATCGGAAGTGAGCATGGGCCACGATCACGACCACGCTCACGCTGGCCATTCGCACTGGGCCAGCCCTGACGCGGACGTAGGGAAGCTCGCGATCGCGCTGGCGCTGATCGTGCGTTCATGGCCGTCGAGGTCGCGGTCGGCGTGCTCGCCTCTTCGTTGGCGCTGCTCTCAGACGCCGCGCACATGCTCATCGACGCGGCCGCGCTGGCTCTCTCAGTGGTGGCGGTGCGCCTGGCGCAGCGCCCGGCCAAGGGCGCGATGACCTACGGACTCAAGCGCAGCGAGATCCTCTCGGCGCAGTTCAACGGGGCCACGCTGCTGGTGCTCGCCGGCTTTATCGTGTATGAGGGGATCCACCGTCTGGTGCACCCGCCGGGCGTCGCGGGCGCCGCCGTGCTGATCGTCGCCCTGGTCGGGGTCGTCGTGAACCTGGCCGCGACTTGGACGCTGTCGAAGGCCAACCGCCAGAGCATGAATGTCGAGGGTGCCTTCCAGCACATCCTCACCGACCTGTTTGCGTTCATCGCCACCGCGATCGCCGGCGCGATCATCCTCGCCACCGGCTTTGACCGCGCCGACGGGATCGCATCGCTGCTGATCGCCACGATCATGCTCAAAGCCGCCTACGGGCTGCTGCGCGAGTCAGGCCGCGTGTTCCTCGAGGCCTCCCCGCGCGGCATCGACCCCGACCAGGTCGGGAACGCGATCGCGCATATCAACCGCGTCGCGGAAGTGCACGACCTGCACATCTGGGAAGTCACCTCCGGCTTCCCAGCCCTCCCGGCCCACGTACTGGTCACCCCGGAGGGCAACTGCCACGACGCCCGCCGCGAGATCGAACGAATGCTCCACGACCGCTTCGAGCTCGAGCACACCACGCTGCAGGTCGACCACGAAGGAGGCGAACTGATCGAGATCGAGACACCCGACCAGCAGCACACTCCAGCCCGCCCGCACGAGACCCCCGCATAGCGCACCGCGCCAAGCCGCCAGCAAAGGCGGTGCCTCAAGGCCAACTCTGCAACTCAAACCACCGGCCGTAGGGTCCCGCGTTCGCGACACGACGCATAGCGCGGAGTGACCCTCGACGCCCTGCATCGCGTGCGGAACGGAGGATCGTGGCCGTGGATCGAGCGACGGCGTCGGCAACCGGTTCATAGCATGAGGATGACGAGCCGCGCAACCAGGCGGTGCGCGGGTGAAGTCAGCTGAGCTTTCGTCGCGGCGGAGCAGGTGCTGGATACTTGGCACATGCTCACTGTGTTCGGAGCTTGCGCCGTCACGTTCATGATGCTCATGTACGCAATGGAGCGCCGCCACGCCGTGTTCGTCCTCGCGTTCGCGTGCGGCTGTGCGCTGTCAGGCGCGTACGGCTTTCTCGCCGGTACCTGGCCGTTCGGCGTGGTCGAGATTATCTGGGCGTTGGTGGCTATCAACCGATACAGGACGCTAGGCGCAGCCGCTGCGTCCGTCGAGCGCGCCGCAGGGCCTCCCGGCGATCGACGGGTAAGCCCCGCGTAGGACAAAGGCCCCGCTTTCGATCGCTGCGAGGTCCGACCGTCGCTCGGCGCGGCTCCCTGCCTTGCGGGGAAAGGAGCCCGCCGGCTGACGATCGCTTTGGCGCTTGAGAACCCGCGAACGGCGCGATCGGATTGGCGACGATCCGATACTTGGCGTTGGCGGGTCCCCCGGCGATCGCTTTCGCCAGCGAATCAGCCGTCGAGCTGGCGCCTGCCTGGCGACGCGAGGATGCGTCCTGCTCGTGGCGAATACGAGAGCCAGCAGGCTGTCAAGCGCGAGACCCGCAATCACTGCGGCGCGGGGATCGCGCCCGATAGACGGCGGTTGTCAGCTGGGCGGTGCCGCGCGTCGGAGATCCATCCGCCAGTTGAGTTTCCAGCTCTGGCCACCGTCGTACGAGAACGATTGCTGCCAGCGGGGAGCGTCCGGGTTCGCTTTCAGCCAGTCAAAGCGGACGATGGCGGGGTGACCTGCGATCTCGTCTTCGCATTCGAACACGGCGTGATCGGCCTCAAAGTGACCCTCGACCGGCGCGTCAAGGATTCCCGGCGTCCGTGTTGAGGACCACCAGATCTTCCAGGTTCGCGTGGCGGGTTCGAACAGCCGCAGGGTGAAGCCTTCAAAGCTTTCGCCTTCGGGTGGCTCCTCGACGTACATGCGGTCCACGTGTCCGTAGCCGCCGAGCACGGGGAACGACTCACTGGAGGCCCCAAACTCGACCCACTCGTCGCACGCCGGGTCCGCTACGTCAACGAGCATGCGGTTTCGGACTATCCACCGGCCGAAGCTGAAGTCGAACTGACTGCGACCATCGTCCTGCATCACGGCGATCCTATTCGTTGGTCATGCCAGGCTTCGGGGGTTGCTAGGCGTCGAGCCGGCTCGCTGGAAGCAAGGTTGAATTCCCCCGCATGCCTTCGAACAGCCTGCAACCCTGCGCCTCGGGGTCTGAGCCAGCCGCATCCGTGGTGCCCGCATGCGCGGCGAGCGGAGCTGCCGTCGCGCGGTCGAATCGGCGTGTGGGAAGCTGAGCGTCTGCGTTACGAGATCATTGAAGTCCCGGCGATGACTGGCGATCCCCGCCATCTCGCCGCTGCGGGTCCGAGCGCGCTTACCGCCGCACTTCACGATTCCGGCTTTGAGCTCCCGACCCGGCGTGTTTCCGTGGAACCGTCTACCGGCGACGTGATCGCCGACTCGATCCGCGTCGCGACTCAGCTCAGAGAAGTTGTCCGCGCGGTCGTCGCAGCCGGCAATGTGCCGCTCGTGCTTGCCGGATCATGCGATGTCGCTCCCGCCATCTTGGCCGGCATTGAACATCCTGGGATCGGCGGGATCTGGGTCGATGCACACGCTGATTTCAACACACCGCAGTCCTCGGTCAGCGGCTTTTGGCCCGGCATGACGCTGGCTGTGGTTGTCGGCGACTGTGGGCAGGACGTCTGGTCGGCGCTGCGCTGGCAGCCGGTTGCGCCCGAGCGGGTACTACTGATCGGCGTCCGTAGCCTCTCACCCAAGGAGGAGTCCCTGCGCCTCCAGCAGAGCACACTGCGGGTCGTGCCCTGGCGAGACGGCCTTCCTCAACACAATGTCGAGACCGCGCTCGAGGAGCTCGCCCAGGACGTCCGAGAGGTCTACCTCCACCTCGATCTAGACGCTCTCGACCCGAGCGTCGGGCTGGGCACCGTTGACCCGCCCGTCGACGGCGGCCTCTCCAGCTCACAGCTCGCCGAGCTTCTAACCGCGATCCGCGAGCGGCTGACGGTCGTCGGCGCCACGGTCGCCACGTACACGCCCGCCAAAGACGACGGGCGGACCCTCGCCGTCGCGGTCGAGTCGATCCAACGACTGGCGGACCGCGCCGATTGACCTGGCTTCCGGACTCCAGCGTCCCATCACCGCAGCCCTGCTTCTTAGCCGCTGCACGCACCTTCGACGCACCCGACACCCGCCTGCAACGCGCTGAGAAACCGCGACGCTCGCTTTCGTCAACCAAGCTCCGTCAGATCTCGCACCCGCTTCGCGACGCGAGCGGGCATCTCGGGCAGGCTCCCACCGGAAACTGACGCTCCACCACCTCGGTCCGGTCACGAAAACGTCCATAAGCGTGACCGTGTCGGCGGCCTCGGACGATCACGAACCGCGGCGTCGATTGCTCGAACTAACTGAAGCGCTGTGAGACTTGCAGGCTGTCGAGCAGCGAGTCGATGCGGTCGCGGGTCTGGCGACCGGCGGTTGGTCCGAGGTAGACATCGAGGTGGAACAGCTGGCCGGCATCACGGAAGTCGCTCCACCAGCTCGAAGAGAACCCGGGAAGGCCCCCCGCGCACGCGTGCCCGGCCTTGAGATCAAGCCGCCGCAGCTCACGAGCAAGCGCCTTTGCGAAGTGCGGATCCTTCTGTGTGACGCGGAACCTGGCCGGGCGATGGGGGATGCGCCTCAGCTCGGCTTTGTCCTGGGGAGGGGGGTATTCCCAAACGACCAGAAGCGCCCCTGCGCGCGGGAAGTTGCGGACGTTTGGCACTTCGCACCACCCCCAGCACTCGCGGATATTGGGCGTGGCGCAGGGGCAGGGCTGGCGAGCGAACGTTGCGGCGAACGACGCCACCATCGCGGGCTCATAGTCTCCGGGCTGCAGCCTGCCGACCACATGCCAGCCGCGCGGTAGACGCAGGCCGATCCCCCCGCCGACCGACACGCGCGGCGCGGCCGCGCCGCCGCCGGCCACCGCGGCTGCGGTCAGCGAGGCGCCGACGATGAGCAGGACGACCGCGAGCCTGCGCACACCCCCTTATACGGCACCGGCTGCCCGCGAGGTCCGCAGGCCGTTCCTACCTGGCCAGGCCAGGCCTCAGGAATACGAGCCCCATATCGCCCATCCTGGCTTGACCCGTGCCACGAAGAAGATTTGGTTACCCACGCTGACGCTCTGCACGTGGGGCATCCGTACGTTTACGAATACCGTGGCGGCGTACACCGCCCGTTCGCATCCCCTCGCTACGTTGTAGAGGAACCTGCGGTTGAGCCGAGACAGCCCCGGTGTCGACAGTCGCTCGTCAAAGTGAATGTATGCGCCCGAGACATTGGCCGGGGGATAACCGCCTCGCATCAGCTTGGGAAGAACCGCGAGAACGGCCCGTCCCGCCTCGCGGGCCTGTGATCTAGACACCGTCACCGGCTTGGCGGGACAGGCGAATCCGCTCGAGGCGGCAAAGACAGCAACGTGCCCGAAGTGACCAAGGAGCACGAAATGGCTACGGCGGTCTCGGTGAGCCTGGTCTGACCGCGAGCCTCGGCGCTTCCCCGTGGCCGCGGCGGCCCGCGTACCCCCCGCTGTCGGCTGGCCGGTCGCGCCGCAGCCCGCGGCGACAATCAGGACGCTCAGGGTGGCCAAGCCAGCGATCAGCCCGTGCCGGTGCATCTCTTCCCGAGCGCGAGTCTACGCCGGCCCGGAGCGTCCGAAGCCGCGGCTACGGTCACGAAAAGGGGGCCCGAACTGGCCCTACGCGGAGACTCGGGTGGACGGCCTGAACCGGCCCTCTAAAGGGCTGAGCCCACGATGCGCTTCAGCGTCGCGACTACTTGAGTTGGCCCCGAATAGAGGTGTACCGTGCCCGTCCTCCCACCAGCGCCGAAGCGGAGGATCTGCGGCCACGTATGCAGGGTGACCGCGTAGTCGACGCCGCCACGGGCGAAGCTAAAGACGAGGTGATCGCCGGCATCCCCCCGGGGCCGAAGGGAGGCGCGAGCACCAGTTCCCCGTCCCTGCCTGACCACCGTACGTTTCCGAGCGAAACGGCGTGCAGGCGGTTTGAATAGAGCAGGGCGTCGGTGAGACGCCGGGCGTGAGCGCGTGCCGGTGGTAGCGGAAACGGCAGGGGATTCCCCACCGTGGAGGCGTAAATGAGGACGTGAGCGGTCCATGGCTGCCCCGGCGGGTGCGTCCACGAGATGTCTCTGCTACGGGCCCACCGAGGAAGCATCGAGACCATCACCTGGGGCGGCACAGCGACCTGGTAGTTCCACCATGCCAGGCGACACTGCTTGCTTGTGATCGGCACGTTGTCCAGATGTGGGCCTCCAGAACAACCAGCGAGCGCGCCACCCTGCCGGCCCGGTTTGCCAGCAACCCACGGCACCCTGCGGGGGCAAACCGGACGAACAAGCCAGGCCTTGCGGCAGAGCGAAAGAGCGGGCCGCGGCGTTGCAGTCATCGCGACCCGGCTTGTGGGCGGGATCGGGGCGGCAGGCTGCGAGTGGTGCTGTGCGCTCGTGCCGGCGCAGGAGCACAGCGCAAACGCGACCAGGCCGATTGAACCTACTGCCCCGATGCCGCGGCGATGAGCCATCGATCTGCTGCCTGTACGAACGCGACCGCCGCCGAGGTCCCGGCGTCAGCGCCCTCAAGCCGCGACGACTCGATAGCGATAGTCACGTTCTGGGCCATGTCGTGACCGCATTACAGCCTCGAAGAGCGGGTCGTGCCGGAGCGTGACCGGAGCACCCGCAAGGACGAGGTCCCTTCGCTCGGCCCGATGCTCGGCGACCGGCTTGCAATCAGCGGTCTGGGGAGCCAGGCCACCCGGCCGATGCGGGCGCTCGCTTCCATTCGCGCGCCTCGCCCTCGCTGACGCTCGCGTTGCGACGGATCCAGAACTCTCAGCCGCCAGAGAAAGAGTGCTCCGTATCGATCATTGCGGGAGCTGGCCGGCGAGCGGCGGGCTCCTCCTCGATGGTCCAGCAGTCTGGTCTGCGAAGCGCGTGCTGGTGATGCTCGTTCTCCGCGGAAGCGCGTGCACCGATTGGCGCGTTCTGGTAAGCCGCCCTACGCTGCGTGCTTCACGGCGAACAGGCGCCACTCGCCCGGGATCCCTTTGAGCTCGTGTGTACCGCGCTCGTCGAAGGCGATGCCTGATCCGGCGACCAGGTCTTTGACAGTGCTGGAGACGAGAACCTCGTCAGCGCTCGCCTGGGCGGCCACTCGCGCGCCGGTGTGGACCGCGATGCCTGCGACCTTTCCGTCCGCGATCTCGCACTCACCTGTATGCAGGCCGGCGCGTATCGAGAGGCCAAAATCACGCACGCCTCCTACGATCGCGCAGGCGCAACGAATCGCACGCGCGGGACCATCGAACGTGGCCAGGAAACCATCGCCGGTCGTGTCGATCTCGCGGCCGCGAAAGCGGAGCAGCTGGCGTCGCACGAGCGCGTTGTGACGCTCGAGCAGCTCCCGCCAGCGGCGGTCGCCGAGCTCGATCGCCTTCGTAGTCGAGTCGACGATGTCGGTGAAGAGAACGGTTGCGAGCATGCGGTCTGCCTCGGCCTCCTCCCAGCCGCCGGTCTCCCAGATCTCGGTGAGGAACTGTTTGAGCTCGACTTGGATCCGATCGGCACGGGGGCCTCCGAGGGCAAGATGGCCGAGCCCGGGGAGTTCTACAAAGCGCGCGGACCGGAGCCGTTGCGCGGTGTACCTGCCGACCTCGACAGGCACAATCCGATCCTCGCTGCCGTGGAGCACCAGTGCCGGAACGCGCACCGTCGGCAGCACATCCCGGATGTCGATCTCCTTGTTCATCCGGTATAGGGCCTCCACCATCCCCGGACTCGCCCCGTACCGGACGAGGTCGATGTACGCGTCGACCTCGTCTTCTCCTTGCATGCCGAGCGCGCGCACGGCCTGCCGCGCCTCATCCCGGAGCGCATAGACCCGTCGCGCCTGCTCGATCTCGCGCTGGTAGGCCTCTTCGCTCCGGCCCCATGGAAAATCCGGAGCCCACATCGTTCGCGGTGAGCAGCTGCGAACAGCCACCGCCGCGACTCGCTCGGGATATGTCGCAGCGAAAAGGATGCTCATGGCAGCTCCCTCCGACAATCCGTAGAAGGCCGCGCGCCTCGAACCGACTGCGTCCATCACGGCCCGTACGTCGTCCATCCGCGTCTCGAGGCTGGGAGCGCCGCCGACGGGGTCGGACATGCCGGTGCCCCGCTTGTCGAACCGGATCAACCGCGCAAACGAGCCCAGTTCGTTGAGGAACTGGCCGAATCCCGGCATCCTCCATTGCAGCTCCATGTGAGTGACGAAGCCAGGGACGAAGACGAGATCGAACGGCCCGTCGCCGGTCACCTGATACGCGATGTGAATGTTGCCGCTCAGGGCATAACGTGTCTCAGGCTCCACCGCTACATTCTCACACCGCGCCCCGACCCCAGACTGGTAGCCATGACCAGGCTGTAACGAGGCGTGGGCGCTCAGGCTGCATGAAGCGGTGCTGTTGGCGCAGATTCGGAGGAGGAGCCGCGCAGCCATCACCAGCACAGCCTCGAAGTAAGCAGTTTCGCGACTCGGCTCCAGCGGGCGGCGGTATCACCCCGTAATCCGACGAAACGGAGCAGTCATCCCCGGGGAGCTTTCCGTGAGCTAACCGGAAAGCGACAGTCTCGACAACTCCTCCGAGAGTCGTGCAACGGGCTTACTGGTCAAGCTTCCGTGTTGTCGGCGGATGTCGGGAAGAGCGCCGTTCGGGCTTGCCCGTTTAGAGGGCCGCGCTTTTAGACCTGGATCCACCGCAGAACGGCGTGAGTGGGGTGATTGGGACGCGTTGGCGGGTTGGACTGGCTGGGTCAGTGGGTTGGGGTCGCTGATTGGTGGCGCGCGATTGCGCGGAATCGTGTCGGTCCGGTTTTCGGGCGGCGGCGAGCGCGCCGTCGGCGGCGGCTGGGTGTACGAGCTGGTGCCCGGAGAGCGCGGCGCTCAGGCGGCTGCGGGCAGCGCCCTGATCCTGGCGAGTGCGCTGATGTAGTCGCCGTGCCAGGGCCACCGGGCGGGGAGGTGAAGGGTCCAGGCTCGGCCGTGGCGGGTGAGGCGGCCGGCGATCTGAAGCAGCCGACGGCGAAGGGTTCGGGCGGCGCGGACGGTCGTGTCGGGCATGCCGATCAGCTGGGTCCAGCGCAGCAGGTTGTGCGCGAGCGCGCCGAGCACGGTCCAGGCGCCGTTGGCGTTGAACTCGCCGGAGGGGAAGTGCGCCAGCGCCTGGTCTTTGAGGTCGGCGATCACCTGCTCGACGACGGCGTGGTCGCGGTGCTCAGCCTCGACGATCTCGAGCTTCTCGGTGCGGTTGGTGATAAACGCGAAGTGCCGCCAGTCGGGCCACAGCTCGGCTTGTGGGCCGATCAGCCGGGTGCGACGGACGATCAGCCGCCGGGCGCCGTAGGTGGTCTCGGCGATCTGCGCCTCGCCCTCCTCCGGGTAGTCCTCGATCTTCCGCCACGCGCTCTCGTCGATCGCCTCGACCGCCTTGTGGACGGTGGGAATCATCGTCACCCCGATCGAGTACAGCCAGCCGGCCCTCTCCAGCCGCTCGAACACCTTGCTGTTCCAGAACCCCGAGTCAGCCCGCAGCAACTTGACGCCGGTGGCGCCGGCGCGGGCGGACCGGGCGATCAGCTCGTCTGTGAAGCGCAGCATCCCCCTTCTGCGTGTTCGCCGATCCCTTGCGCAGTCGGATGTGCAACACCTCGCGGGTATCTGACCGGGTGGCAAGGATCGGGTGATACCCAAGCAGCTTCGTGTACCCGTACGCGGCGCCCTGCTTCAAGCGGCCGCACACCTCGCCGATGAAGCTGTCCACGTCGATCACCAGCCCCCGTCGCCGGGGCCGGCGCCGGCCCGCCAGGCGCGCACCAGCGCCTCGCCGAGCAGCGCATCGAGCTGGCGCACGTGCCCGAAGGTGAACGCGCGCAAAAACGTCCCCACCGTCGAAGGCGCCGGGATCCAGCCACCCAGCAGCCGTCGCGTGCGGCCCGCCCGCAGCACCTCGCAGTCATCAATACTGTCGGCCCCGAGCACCATCGCGAACAGCAGCGCCATCACCTTGCGCCCAGCGTTCGCCGCGCCAGGCCGATCGCGGCGCAGCCGCACCAAGCGCCCGGCCAACCCCTCGATCCCGAGCCGCTTGCCGAGCGTCGCGACCAACACCACTCCGGCGTCCGAGACCGCCCGCCGATCGTCGAATCTCACCTGCAGACCCTCCAGTCCGACCGGCTCGTCATCATGCACCACGAAGGTGACCTCCTGTCCGCAGGCCCCGGCTGCTCCGATCAGCCGTTAAAGCCCTGCACAGGAGGTCATTCTTCTTTCCGGACCGGACGGAACCGACCTACCGACCCGGTGGATTCAGGCTTTAGACCAGCGCCTTCCAGTAAGCAACTGCCAGGGGACCTCGCGCCGACGCTCGCTTTCGCATCCTGACCCGCCAGTCGATGGGACGACCGCTTCGCGACGCGAGCATGGGTCGCCGTGACGAGTATCCGGATGGTCAGTCCGCGCGTTCAGCTCGGTGCGCGACGGAAGCGAGTAGGCGCCGGACCGCGATCCGGTGGCCGCCGCTTCCGATGACCAGCGCGCGGTAGACGCGCCCCCTGAGTCCTGGGAAGGCTGCGGATGTCTTGGCGCGCAGACGAGTGCCGCCTGTAGGTGGCTGCTCGAGCTCGAAGCGCAGCTCGTACTCCGAGAAGCGGTGGCGACCGCGAAGCGTCAGTAGGCGAGGAGGCTTGACCTCAGCAGCAGCGAAGCCCGGCACCGTGTCCCCGACTGCAATGGTCGCGTCCCAGCCGCCGGCCCGCTCCGCGTGGCGAAGATCCCAGGCCATGACGAGCCAGCCGGGGAGCTTCGGAGAGATCTTGCCAACTGTGGCAAGCAGCGCCGGCCAGACATGCTCGGGCGAGGCGTCGATATGCCTCGCGTGGTCGTCGATAAACGGCAATCGGCCCATCCAACAGGGTTTCCGAAGCGCGTCAGGGCAACCAGAATGATCGCGCCTACAGGCTTGCCCTGCATAGATGGACCTAGGCCCTCGGTATCGGAGCGGACGCTCGCTTCTGCTCGCGCCGCTGCGCATGGTTTGCGACGCGAGCGGGCATCCCGCGAACTTCACCGCCCAAAACTGGCGCCTCCGGCCGGGGTGCTGCTTTGTCGGTGCCACCCCGAGGCACCCGGGTCATGCGGACGGCCTGTTGGGGCCGCTCGTCCTCGCCCCAAGCGGCGGTCGGCGTTAGTCAGAATCGAGCAGCCAGTCGATCGGGCCGCGCGTCGCGGTGTGGAGCAGCGGGTCCATCGTCGAGCCCCTCGGCGTCGGCGTCGTTGAGTCCCTGGGCGGGGCGCCGCGGCGCGCGTTGGTTTGGCGGGGTCGACCGCTTCCGCGTTCACGCGATGCGGGAGAGGGTCGCGGCCCGAGTTGACACGTCGGGTGCGCGTTCAGGAGCGAGCCGCGCGGGGACCGGGTCCGGGCTGCGCTTCGATCGCCTCGATAGCCACCTGCTGGCGATTGCTGGCGACTGAGTGGAACACCGTTCTTGAGGGCCGAGTCGTCTCCGCCCCACTCGTGTTCGACACCGCGGAGTTCCGCAAACTCGTCCCACAGGCCGGCACCGCGTCCTCCGCAACGCCCCCACCGGGCGCGCCAGCGGCGCACTGTCGGGCTGTCCCCCACGACGGGCGCCTGCCCCACACGCTCCCGTCCGAAGAAACGCCCGACTGCCAAAGCTGGACGCGCGGCAGACCGGGTCATGAGGCCAGCATGTTTGCCCATGGCCGGATCTCGCTGCTGGCGACCATGCCCTTGACAACGAACGGATCGCCCGCCACATACTCCTCCGCATCCTCACGCGACGCGAGCACAACCATCGTGCTGACCGGCTCCTCCGGCCGATCCAAGAATGCTCCCGCCATCAGCAGTCTCCCCTCCTCATGCCACTGCTTTGAGCGCGCGATGTGCGCGGCGAGATCGTCTGGGGCCTCCTCGCTCACCTCGGCAAGCGAGGCGTACCGGGTTTGGAAAAACGCGACGAAATATTGAGCTGGCATCTTCTCTCCCTAAGCCGACCAGATTGTTCGGCCCGGAATAGCACACCTTCGTCGCAGCAGACCGTCGGGGGCTCGATAGCGGATGAGCTCCCGGAGCCGACTCTTGTGCCACGTCGGTGGATGCGCAGCCATCGACAACTAGCAGCAACGGGCGCACCAGCTCGGGCGACACGCTCGCCGTTTCAACGCGAGGCACAGCCCACCCCCAGCCGGTGCTTCCCAGCTCCAGCTAACGCCAGCCACCCTTGAACGAGGACGAGTAGCCCTGCACTCAGCTGTTGGAATCTCACAATGCAGCAGTGCGGCGCACCGGCCAACCGACCAAATCCCGACGCTCGCTTTGCATGCGCTCAGCTTGGCCTAGCTGACGCTCGCCTTCGACGAATCCGTAACTGGCGACCAGCGGGCTTGGGAGCGGCTGGCGCGGCAGCAGCGACATGCTTCTACTTCGACTCAGGCCGGTCGGATGCTGAAGCGAGTGGGCCCCCTTCGGCTTCGAGCTCTGAAGCGGCAGCCTCGGCGCGGATAGGGATCCGCAGCTGGTCGGGCTCGGCCTGGTCAACGAGCTTACGGACCGCCGGCGCGTACAACATGCCGAACGAGTAGGCAATCGAACGGTCGTGATCAGGGCGGTTGCCGCGCGTAGTCAAGGTATGGGCCGTTCGCATCACGACGCCCAAAGAGCCCAATAGCGATCACTATGTCGACGAGAGTCACGGACACTGCTGAGATGCGGCGGTCACACCGTCACACTGCGACGCCGCTCGGCCTCGCCGTGGCGGCGGCGTGCATCGCCCTTCTCGTGGTCGCGCTGGTCTCCAGGGGCGGTCCGCCGTCCAAGGCTGGGCACCGCCCAAGCAGCGCCGCGATAGCGCAGAGTGGTGGAACGGCCGGCGCTCAACAAATACGCAATGCTGAGGCGCCGTTGCTAGCAGAGAACGCAGCACAGCCTCTAGGACCGCCAGGACCGGCAAAGCAGGTAACGCTTGCACAGGCCCATGCCACCGTCGGCTTTCCCTTTCCAGTGCCGAACACCTCCGCGGCGGGTCCGGCGAATCTGAGCGCCGTGTGGGTACCCCGCATCCCGGACGGCGAGGTGGCCCTGCTGTACGGCGGCACGGCCATAACTATCTATATCCAACCCGCGCTGTTCAGTGATCCCAGGACCCGGTTTTCCGGTCTCGTTGAGCAGTCTGAGCAGAGCTCGGTGAAGGCAAGTTTGGGAAAGGTCGACGGTCACGTGGCGCTCGTTGTTCCCCCCCATGGGGGAGGTACTTACTCTCCCGCCAATGTCGAGTTCGACTTGAACGGGGTCGACATCAGCGTTACAAGCAACTCCGCCTACGGAACCGCGACGCTGATGGAAGTGGCGGACAACATGGCAAAGCAATCGAGCCAGCGGTAGCCCAATCGAGGGGTCTTTTGCCAAGCGTGTCTCGCCCACGCTTGCTTTGGTTCTGAACTGGCGGTCGAGCGAGCGCCTGCTTCGCGACGCGAGTGGTCACCGCGGTCTGCGCGACGGGGCGGTGTTATCGTCGTCTGTCCGCCACCCGAGCGCTCGGCGGTGGACCGCCGAAAGCTGGCTCACGACGAGATCGTAAGAATCCTCGATCATGTCTTTGAGCACCGGCTCGGGTAGCGATCCGTCAATGATGACGGTGTTCCAGTGCCTCTTGTTCAGGTGATACCCCGGGCCGACCGCCGCGTGAGCCTCGCGGAGCTGCTCGGCAAGGTGAGGCTCACATTTCAGGCTCACGCGTAGAGGGCGCTGAGCAAGCTGAGACAGAGCGAACATCTTCCCTGCAACCTTGAAAACAGACGTCGCGGGACCGAACGGAAACGTTTCGACGGAACCAGGGAACGAAAGGCAGTAATCACGAAGTGCTGCGGGACGCATCGGAACAATCGTGACGCCCTGGTCGCGCGCCTGCTTTTCTGAGCTCGCTCCTCAAAGTCCGGGCGAATGCTTCGCGACGAGACCACGCATTGCCCCGGTCGTCCTTTTGGCGAATGGGAGGTCGCGCGCCTTGTCCCCGCCCGAGACCTGCTTCGGTGTCAGCACGGTAATCGGCTGCACGCC
>JAVKSP010000045.1:0-22776 GCA_039583645.1 Solirubrobacteraceae bacterium | reverse complement strand
GCACATGTGCGCCGGCCCCGGCCGGAACATGTTCCGGCCGGCCGGGCCGATCATGATCGGCCCGGAACACAATATTTTTTGAGCACATGCGCCAGCTGACCGCCCTCGACCAGCAGTTCCTGGCCCTCGAGGACGAGCGTCACTACGGCCACGTGGGCGGGCTCGCGATCCTCGACCCCTCGACCGCGCCGCGTGGCGAAATGTCGATGCTCGATCTCCAGAACCTGATCGCGGAGCGCCTGCCGCTGGTGCCGCCGTTTCGCTGGCGGCTCGTCGAGGTGCCGCTCAAGCTCGACTACGGCTACTGGATCGACGATCCCAACTTCGACCTCGAGTTCCACGTGCGCGAGCTGGCGCTCGCCCCGCCCGGGACCGACCACCAGCTCTCCGAGCAGGTCGGGCGCATCTTCTCGCGGCCGCTCGACCGCTCGCGGCCGCTGTGGGAGTGCTATCTCGTGCACGGCCTTCCCGGCGGCAAGGTGGGGGTGCTAACGAAGATCCACCACGCCGTGATCGACGGCATGTCGGGCGCGGAGATCATGGGCGCGCTGCTCGACCTCAGCCCCCAGGGTCGCGAGCTGCCGCCGTCCTCCGCGCAGCGCGGCGACAGCTCGCCTGGTCAGCTCGAGTTGCTCGCACGCGGGCTCCTGGGGGTGCCCCGGTACCCGCTGCGCCTGCTCGGATCGATTCCGCGCGCGCTGCCCAACCTCGAGGAGGTGCCGCAGCTCGGCGGTGTCCCGGGGCTGCGAGCTGCGGGTCGGGCCGTTGCGGGCGCGCAGCAGGTGCTGGGTCGCCGGCGGGTGGTGGGCCACCAGAGCCTCGTGCCGCCTCGCACCTCGTTCAACGGTCGCGTCAGCCCGCACCGGCGCTTCGTCTTCACGCGTCTCGCGCTGGACGAGGTCAAGCAGGTCAAGAACGCCTACGGCTTCACCGTCAACGACGTGATCGTGTCGATCTGCGCCGGCACGGTCAGGCGCTGGCTGATCAAGCACAAGGAGCTGCCCGCCGAACCGCTGGTCGCGCAGATTCCGGTGTCGGTGCGCCGTGAGGAGCAGGTGGGCACCTACGGCAATCGCATCCTGCTGATGACCGCGCCGCTCTACACCAACATCCACGATCCGGTCGCGCGCCTGGAGCGCACGCACGAGTCGCTGGCCGAGATGAAGGAGCGCCATCGCGCGCTGCCGGCCGACCTGTTGCGCGACGCCAATCAGTTCATTCCGCCCGCGCTGTTCTCGCGCGCGGCGCGGCTGACCTTCACCCTGTCCGCGAGCAAGCGCGGACGGCCGGCATGGAACCTGGTGGTCTCCAACGTGCCCGGCCCGCAGATCCCGCTGTACATGGCCGGAGCACGACTCGAGGCCCAGTACCCGATCTCGGTGGTGACCGACGGCATGGGTCTCAACATCACCGTGATGAGCTACCTGGGCCAGCTGTGTTTCGGCATCGTCGCCGACCGCGAACAGATGCCGGACGTGTGGTCGTTGACCGAGTGGCTCGGCGAGTCGCTGCAGGAGCTCAAGCCCACTCCCCCGCCGCGCGCGCCGGTCTCGTCCGGCCGCCTCGCCGAGGCGGAGCAGCCGGACGAGGATCCCCGGTCCTAGTGCAATAACTCGAGCGAGTTGGCGTCCGGTCCCGTGCCGATGTCGTTGACGAAGTAGACCCCTGCACCCTTGGGCGCGATGGCGAGCCCGAACAGATCGCCGGCGCCGTTTGAGATCAGCGGCTTGGCGAACTGTTTGCCCGAGGCGGGGCTGGTCTCGATCGCCTTGCCATCGGCGCCGTTCATCGTGATCACGTCGCCTCCGGGGGCAACCGCGAGCCCCAGGGGATCGTTGAGGCCCTTGCCCGAGGAGACCGTCATGCCGCCACCGCCGAGCTTCGTGGTGCGGGTCTTTGCATCGGGAATGGCCGCGATCCGGTTGGCGACTGAATCGGCCACATACAGCGTGCCGTTCTTGCCGAGGCCGACGCCGGTGGGGCCGACCACCAGCGCCGCCGGGTCGGTGTGCTCGCCGAAGCCGGTCGCGATCACCTTGCTCGAGGTCATCTTGGCGCTGGTGCTGGTGAGCTTCAGGCCGATGCGGAGGACCGTGCCCTTGTGGACTGTCTTGCCCTTGGCTTTGACGGTCCCGTTCAGGACATTGGTCACGAACAGCGTCGCGCGATTCTTATGCGTGACCGCGGTCATGTCCCAGGGACCGTTGATGTGGCCGCCCTGAAGCGTGGTTACGACCTTGCCTTTGGAGTTCAGGATCGTCAGTGCTCCGGCCTTCATGTGCGCCGGTTTGCCGCCCGGCGCAGGCAGGCTGCCCACGACCACGAATCCTTTCGGCAGCTCGACGAGCGCAGTGGTCAGTCCGACCGCCTTGGTCGAGGTGGGCTGTGGTACGACCGCGAACACGTGGGCGTGGCCGCTGGGGGAGACCTGGACGATGCTCGAGCCGGTCCCCTGCTGGTTTTTGCCGTTGTTGAAGTTCGAGACGAGCACATCACCCTTGACGAGCTTGCCCACGGAGCGCTTGACGACCGCGACCCCGTAGGGGTTCTGGTCGCCCTTGGCTGGGCCGTGCTTGGGCACGGTCGTGGCGAGCTCGGTCTGGGTGTGGAACTGCTTGAGGAACGGCTTGGCGGCGCTCGAGGCAAAGGCGGTGCCGGTCGCGAGGAACGCCACGCTGGCTGCAGCGATGGCTGGCTTGAGGCGATTGGAGGTCATGCAAGTTCAGACGCTCGCGGGCTTGTCATCCTTCCTGGGGTGATCGCTGTTGAGGTCATGCGGGCCGGATCCGAGCGCCTCGATGAGCTCGAGCCGCTGTGGCGCGCGCTCTACGAGCACCACGCGGAGGTGGGCGGGCAGGTCTCGCCCGTACGCGGCTACCCCGAGACGTGGCGCAGGCGGCGGGCCACCTACGAAGGCTGGCTCTCCGCCGGCGAGGCGGTGCTGTTGCTCGCGCAGCGCGACGGACGCGCACTCGGCTATGCGATGGTCAGGCCGGGCGATGGGCCCGCCACCTGGGACCTCGGCGAGCGGGGCGTGACGATCGAGACGCTCTCGGTGCTTCCCAGCGAGCGGGGAGAGGGGGTCGGGCACGCCCTGATCGAGGCCGCCGTCGAGTACGCGCGCGAGGTGGGGGCTGAGCTGCTCGACGTGGGGCTCGTGCACACCAACGACGGCGCGCGACGTTTCTACGAGCGCGAGGGCTTCGGGCTCTTTTATCTCGAGATGGTGCGCAAGCTGTTTTAGTGGACGAGCAGGCGCGCGCCCAGCTCGGCTTGCTCGAGATTGAGCAACTCGGCGTTGCGCTCGTGCCAGGCGCCCGAGTCGAGGTCGGCCTGTAGCTGGGTCACGGCCCGCGCCTCGACTTCGGGGCCGAGCCGGGCCCAGACCGAGGTGGCCTCGCGCAGGCGCGGGTCGAGATACATGTGCGGCCGGCGCCAGTAGGCGTGGAAGAAGCCATCGACGCAGTCCCACGGGATGGGGACCGTTTCCATGCGCGCGCCGATCGCCTGCGCCCGCTCTGTGAGGGTCGGGCGTTGCTTTGCGAATGCCGCGAACTCGGGCAGGTAGTCGCGCACCAGCCAGAAGCGCGGGAACTCCGCGTTGTCGAACTGGAAGACGACCACCTTCGCCGCCACGCGTGCCATTTCGCGCAGGCCGGCGATCGGATCGTGCCAATGGTGGTCTGAGAGGACGGCCATGGCGGCGTCGAAGGAGCGGTCGCCGAAGGGCAGCGATTCGGCCTCTGCAGCGACGCAGCGCGCCGCGCCCGGCGGGCGTTGGGCGCGCATCACTGCGGAGGGCTCGACGGCCGTGACTTCGCGGTCGGGCGGCTCGTAGCAGCCGGTCCCGGCGCCGACATTGAGCACCGTGCGCGCGTCGCCCAACGCCACCCAGATGCGGCTGGCGATGCGCGGGTCGGTGTGGCGGAGCCGGCCGTAGCCGGCGCCGATGCGATCGTAGAGAGGGTCTTCTGGCGCGGCTATGCGGCGTCCGGGATCGAGACGACATCGACCGCGGTCTGCCACGGATCGCAGGTGCGGAAGCCGTCCCTTATCGGCTCGATTGGAGCCGCGGCCGCCTCCACCCGCGCCTTGACCTCGGCGACATCGGCGGCGCTTGGCAGCACCACCGTCCAGTGGTCCAGACCCACGGTGTGCGGCGGCGCAGGTCCGACTCCTCGTCCCTGCCACACGTTGACGCCGAGGTGGTGGTGGTAGCCACCGGCAGACACAAACGCCGCGCTGCCCAGGTTGGCCTGCAGCTCGAACCCGAGCACGTCGCGGTAGAAGCGGAGTCCCGCCTCGATGTCGCCGACGTGCAGATGCATGTGACCGACTCTGAGGCCCTCCCCGACTTGGGCTGGCGGCGAGCCTGCGGGGACGGCGCCGAGCAGCGAATCGAGGTCGAGCGGCGCCGGACCGTGGGAATACATGTCCGTTGGCCACTGCTCGCGGGGCCGGTCGGCGGCGAGCTCGATGCCGTTTCCATCCGGATCGGGGAGGTAGATCGCCTCGTGCGTGCCATGGTCCGATGCGCCCTGGATCGGTGTCCACGCGGCGGCGATGCGCAGCGCGGCGCGGGCGAGCTCCTCCCGATTGGGGAAGAGCAGCGCGTAGTGATAGAGGCCGGCATGGCGGCCCGCGGCACGCGCCTCGGGATCCTCATGCAGGACCAGCACTGCGTCGCTGCCGTCGCCGAGCGTCGCCGTGCCGTCCTGGCGACCGTGGACTCGCAGCCCCAGCGAGTTCTCGTACCAGCTGGTGCTGCGCTCGATGTCAGCGACCGTCAGGTGGACCGCGCCGAGGCGTAGCGCGGCGGGAAGTGTGGCTTGCCGCTCGATCGCGGTCTGGGTCCGGGTCTCGTGCATATCGTTGATCACTCAAGCAAGTATAGAGACCCCTCCGGCGCGCGCCGTCTCGGTCGCCTACTTGAGCATGTTCCGCGCGGCGGAGGTCCAGGCCGATGTTACGTCGCGGATGAACTTCGCCTGCGCCGTGGCGAGGCTCGAGAGCCATTCGACATCGCTTGAACCAGGGCCGCGCTCGACCGCGTTCGCTATCGCCTTGAGCGCCTTTTCGTAGTTGGTCAGCGTGGTTTCGCCCGCGTCCTTGCCGGCCTCGATGATCCGCTCGTTGAGCTTGCGCAGCCTCTTCGCGACCTGCTCGAGCTGTTCTTCGACGGCGGCGGTGCGACCCTTCGCCTGTGTCGAGCGGCTGCGCGCCGAGCTCGATGTCGAGCGGCCGCCACTCGATTTTGCTCGGCTCGTGCCCGAGCGCGCGCTGCTGGCGCGCGAGCGAGTGCCGCTGCTGGTTGAACGTGTGCTGCGACTCTGACTTGAGCGTCCGCTCTGGCTGCGTCCAGACGACCTGCCGCTCGAGCCAGACGACCTTCCGCTCGAGCCAGACGATCTGCCGCTCGAGCTCGAACCACCGCTCCTAGCCTGGGGCATGGCTTCCTCCTAGGAACACGTTTGCGAGTGCGCCCACCCTACAGCGCGCGTCACTACTCTGCTGCTCGAGTGCCGCGGGAAAACGAGCCCTTCGACGGACCCAGCACGCGCGCGGTTCGGGCAGGAGTTCCGGCTGCTCGCGACGAGGCCCCGCTGCTGCCCGGGCCCACGCTCGCCTCGGCCTATCACCTGCGCGGCGACCCACGCGAGCACACCGACGTCTACGGCCGCTACGACAACCCGACCTGGCGCGGGCTCGAACGCGCGATCGGCGAGCTCGAAGGCGGCCACGCCGTCGCCTTCGCCTCCGGCATGGCCGCCGCGGCAGCCGTGTTGCTGGGACTCTGCGAACCCGGACGGCCCGTCGTCGTGCCGAGCGACGGCTACCCCGCGGTGCGTGCAATCGCGCGCGAGCACCTGGGCGCGCACGGAGTGGAGGTGCGGCTCGTGCGCACCGAGCAGCAGGCGATCCTCGAGGCGCTTGCGGGCGCCGGCATCGTGTGGGTTGAATCCCCCTCCAATCCGCGGCTCGACGTGGTCGACATCGCCGCGCTCGCGCACGCGACCCGCGAGGCAGGCGCGCTGCTGGTGGTCGACAACACGCTCGCGACCCCGCTCGGGCAGAGGCCGCTCGAACTCGGCGCCGACCTTGTCGCGGCGAGCGCTTCGAAGCACCTCAGCGGACACTCCGACCTGATCCTCGGATACGTGGCCGCGCGCCAGCCCGCGCTCGCCGATCGCCTGCGCGCCTGGCGGACCCTCACCGGTTCGATTCCCGGACCGTTCGAGGCCTGGCTCGCGCACCGCTCGATCGCGACGCTCGCGCTGCGCCTGGGGCGCCAGTGCGAAAACGCCCTGGCGCTGGCCGAGTCGATCGCCGGCCGGCCGGAGGTCTCACTGGTCCGCTACCCGGGGCTCGACAAGGACCCCTCCCACGCGCTCGCGAGTCGGCAGATGCGGCTTTACGGGTCAGTGCTCGGGTTTGTGCTGCCCGACCAAGCGTGGGCCCAGCGCTTCCTCGACAGCGCCGAGATGGTCGTCCAGGCGACCAGCTTCGGCGGTGTTCACACGAGCGCTGAGCGCCGCGCCCGCTGGGGCTCGGACGACGTGCCGGAAGGTTGGATCAGGATGAGCGCGGGGATCGAGGACACCGAGGATTTGCTGCGCGACGTCGGCCGGGCGCTCGATCTGGCTGCTGCGGCGATCTAGGCGGGCGCGCCGCCGTCCATCCAGGCGCGGAAGCGCTCCACCTGATCGGCTTCCCACGTGGCGTCGCAGGGCATCGTCCCCTCGGCCAGCCGGGCGTGGATCTCCTCGGCGTTGTCGCGCACATCCTCATAGGAACAGAGGTCGAACGCGAACGACATCGCTTCGACGTCCTCCTCGCGAAAGAGGGGGCGGATGTCGCGCTCGAAGCTCACCGGGCAACCCTATCTATGTGTTCGACCGCGCACGCCGCGCCACGCGCCCGTCCGCCACGTGCCGTCCGCCACGCGCCCGTCCGCCACGGGCCCGTCCGCCACGGGCCCGCCCAAACAGGTACTTGAGCGCACAACTTTCTCCTGCTAGGCTTCGACATAGAGCGGAGAAAGGAAAGGCGATGCGCCTCGACGGGATTCACCACATCACAGCGATCACGGGCGACGCGCCCCGCAACGTGGACTTCTACACGCGCGTGCTGGGGCTGCGCCTCAACGCCAAGAGCGTCAACCAGGACGACCCCAGCGTCTACCACCTGTTCTACGGCGACGAGCATGCGCAGCCTGGCGCCGATCTGACTTTCTTCGAATACCCGGGTGCGAAGCCCGGTCGCGCCGGCGCCGGCATGGTCCACAGGATCGTGTGGCGGGTGGGCTCACAGCAGGCGCTCGATTTCTGGGCCGAGCGGCTCGGGGGCGAGGGCTTCGATACCGAGCGTGACGACGGCTCCCTGCGCTTCGCCGACTTCGAGGGTCTCGGCCACGAGCTGATCGGCGATTCGAGCGGGGATCGGCCGCTGGTGGCGGAGCACCCCGAGATCCCCGCCGAGTTCGCGCTGCACGGTTTCGAGGGCGTGCGCGCGTACAGCTTTCATCCCGCGGCCACGGTCGCGGTGCTGGAGCGGCTGATGGGCGCCGAGCCCCAGGGCTCCGAGCAGTGGGAGCTGCGTGGCTCCAAGCGCGGCGGCTGGATCGCGCTCGACGAGCCGCCCGCCGAGCGCGGTCGCCAGAGCGCCGGCACCGTCCATCACGTCGCCTGGGGGACCAGGGACGCCGAGCAGGGTGAGTGGGTGCAGCGGCTGAATGAGGCCAGGGTCCCCAACAGCGGCATCATCGACCGCCACTACTTCCACTCGGTCTACTTCCGCGAGCCCGGGAGCGTGCTCTTCGAGCTCGCGACCGAGGAGCCCGGCTTCACCGTTGACGGGCCGGTCGAGGAGTTTGGCAAGCGCATCATCCTGCCGCCCTGGCTCGAGTCACAGCGCGAGCGGGTCGAGGCGCGGCTGACCCCGCTGCCCGATCCGCGCGCGGGCTGGCCCGTCAAGCGCGAGCGGGTAGCCGCTCAGAGCTAGCCGACGCTGGGATGGACGAGCGGCAGGCTCGAGCGCCATCCCTTGCCCAGAATTGCCACCAGCGAAGGCGGCGTGATCACGGTCGCCTCGCCATGCGCCGGGCGGCGTCGAGGGCTGTGGTAACCGCCTGGTGACCAGCTCAGGAGCCGGCGCCCCTGAACCAAACGTGGACCCCCGTCACCAAGGACGTACGTGCCGTCGGGAAGCTCGCTGTAGGGAGCGGCGTGCAGAACTCGCTCGCCGGTGTGGACGGCGAGCCGCTCGGAGTGCAGTCGCGCATCGATCGCGTCGGCTCCTGTCTCTCCCGCGTGAAGCGCTGACCAGAGCTCGGTGAAGCGGTTGTAGTCGTCTCGCCGGCACTCCGCGCAAGGTCGGTGACCCGCCGCGAATGCGGTCGCCTCGTCGAGGAAGAACAGCTCCGTGTAGCGCCCGGGCATCATCAGCCCCGCGCGCCGCCGGCCGCGAAACTCCAACCGACACGCGATCCAGCGCTTGGTGCTGTAGTGCCGGCGAATCTCGCCGCGATCGTTGTGCAGACAGCCGCGATTGCCGTAGACGAGGCCGCGTTCGGGAGTGGCGATCAGCTCGCCGAGCGGCGTGACGCGATTTTGAAGCGGCACGGATTAGGCGAACTTCACCACCATTTGCGTTCCTGGGCGCGGCCGGTGCCGCCGGTCCGATCGAGCGCGTCGAGCTCGGTCATGTCCTCGTCGCTCAGCTCGAAGTCGAAGATCTGGGCGTTCTCCTCGATCCGCTCGCGGTGCGTCGACTTCGGGATCACGGGCAACCCGTGCTGGACGCACCAGCGCAACAGCACCTGGGCGGGCGTGCGGCCGAGCCGCTCGGCAATGCGGGCGGCTGTCCTGTCTCTGAGGTGGCGACCCGTTCCCAGGGTGCTGTAGGACTCGAGCACAATCTCGCGCTCGCGACACGCCTCGAGCAGCGCGCGCCGGTACTCGAACGGGCTGAACTGCACCTGGTTGACGACCGGCGGCACGCTCGCCGCCGCCACCACCTCCTCCACCTCGCCCACGTCGAAGTTGGAGATCCCGATCGAGCGCGCGTAGCCGAGCTCACGGGCGCGCTCCATGCCCTCCCAGGCCCAGGTCGGTCCGCCTTGCGGCCAGTGGATGATGTAGAGGTCCACCTGGTCCACGCGCAGGCGCTCCAGGCTGCGCTGCGCTTCGGCGGCCGGGTCGCGGTGAGCGGGATAGAACTTTGTCGTGATGAACACCTGCTCGCGCGGCACGCCGCTGTCCTGCAGCGCCTGTCCCACGCTCTCCTCGTTGCCGTAGGCCTGCGCGGTGTCGATGGCGCGGTAGCCGAGCTCGAGCGCCCAACGGACCGCGTTGACGCACTCCGGGCCGTTCGGGACCTGCCACACGCCGAGACCGAGCAGCGGCAGCTCGTTGCCGTCCGCCAGGGTGCGAGTGTGGCCTTCAGAGCTCATCGAACCGTGGGTTAATACCCAGCTGTGCCGGAGCCCAGACGCAACGTGCGCAAGCGGCGGCTCTCCAGCTGGCTCGAGCGCACTGTCGTAAACCGCGTCAACCGCGCGATGCTGCGCTCGGGCCGCCTGGGATCGACTTACGCGATCCTCGAAACGACCGGCCGTCGCAGCGGCCGCCCCCGCCAGATCCCGGTCGCCAACGGCCTGCGGGGCGAGACCTTCTGGCTGATCTCGGCGCACGGGCGCCACGCCAACTACGTCCATAACCTGCGCACCGACCCCCGCGTGCGCATCGGGCTCGTGGAGGATGGGGCGCTGCGCTGGCGCACGGGCAATGCGACCCTGGTGCCCGAAGACGACACGCGCGCGCGGCAACGCCAGCTTGCCCGCGGCCGGCTTGGCTACCGCCTGGACGCGATGCTGATGCGGGCGCTCGCGACCGACCTCACGACGATCCGGATCGATCTGGATCCAGAGATCTGATCGCTCTCAAGCCCGGTCGAACGCCGACGACATGGCCGCGTCTTGAGAGAGCTCCGCTGGCAACCGGGCGCGAGCGAGGTCCACGCGGCCGTCGTTGACGGGCACGCCCTCGCGTCGAAGGCGCGCCAGCTGCTCAGCGCCGATCGGGGCGCGCCCGTCGGCGCGCACGACCCGGTGCCACGGAACGTCTGGATGTTCGAGCTCGTCGAGACCGGACAGCACATGCCCGACGAAGCGCGGCGCGCTTGGGTCGATGTCGCCGTAGGTCCGCACGAAGCCCACCGGGATCGCCCGCACCCGCGCGACCACGCGATCGGCGCGGGTGCGTGGATGGGGGCGGGCGCGTGGACGCTGGCGGGCGCTCATCGAGCCGACACGGTCTCATACCCAGTGGTCAGAGTCGGTGCGGCCGACGCTTCGCCATGGGCGCCAGCGCCAGCAGCACATGCGCCAGGCGAGAAATGCCAGTGGGATGAACAGCCAGCCCGCGTGCCGGCCGGTGAGCGCGCAGATCAGGATCAGCGCGAACACAAGCGGCGCGAACGGCACGAGGCGTCGCCGCCAGGGCCTGAACCGGCGCTCGTAGCCTTCGCCGGCCGGGTGCTCGTGAGGCAGGTCGCTGACCAGCTCCTTCAGCTCGCCGAGCGTCTTTGCTTGGTAGCAGCTCTCCAGGCGCTGCTGCAGCTCCTCGGTGTCGAGGCGTCCCTCGGCGTGGCTGGCGCGCAGCCGCTCCGCCAACGCTTCGCGGTCGGCGTCGGCGGCGCGCACGTCTGGATCGGGACCGAAGATGTGACTCCATTGACTGGCCATCTGATGCTCCTCTCAAGAGCGATTTGACGCCTAGCATCCTGACCTCGTTGAGCGCGTTTGTCGTCGGCTGGGGGAAGGCTCTTTGTCTGCGACGCACGGCATGGTGCAGCGGCGCTGACTACTGCGCTGGGAGTAGGCGCGACCGCGCCATGGGGCTGATGAATCTGCACCTGAGCAGGGCTATGGTGCCCTCGTGCGCGCGCGCAGCGTCAACCTGAGCTCGATCGCGGAGCCGTTCCGCGCGGTCCGTCGGCGGGACATCCGCCTCGCGGCCGTCGTTGCCGCGATCCAGATCGGCGGCACGATCGGGGCTAACTCGCACCAGCACCGGCACCTCCAGCAGGGGTGCTGGTGGGCGACGACCTGCACGGTCCCGCGGCACCTAGACGTGGTCGCGTTCGTGCTTTTGGCGTGCGGTCCACTCGCTCTGACCATGCGCTGCCGCTATCCCCGCGCCGTCTTCGGGTTCGTGTTCGGAGTGACGGTGCTGTATGTGGCGCTCGGCTTTCCAGAGGGTCCCATCTACATCTCGCTGGGGATCGCCTTCGCGCACGCGGTGTTTGCGGGGCACCGCCTGGTGACGCGCGTCGGAATCGTCGCCGCTTGGGCGCTCTTCCTCTGGCTGCCGCCGGTCGTCGGCAGCGGCAAGGCGCCCAGCGTGCTGGCAGCGCTGGCGGCGGGCGCGTGGCTGCTCGTGCTGCTCATCTGCTGCGAGGCCCTGCGCGGCCGGCGCGAGCGACGGCTCGAGGAGAAGCGCACGCGCGAGCTGCAGGAGCGCCGGCGCGCGGACGAAGAGCGGCTGCGGATCGCACGCGAGCTGCACGATGTGCTCGCGCACAGCATCTCGCTGATCAACGTGCAGTCCGGGGTCGCCCTACATCTTTTGGACGAGCACCCCGAGCAGGCGCGCACAGCCCTGTCCGCGATCAACGAGGCGAGCACCGATGCGCTGCGCGAGGTCCGCTCGGTGCTGGGGGTTCTGCGTGGCGAGGGCGAGCAGCCGCCTCGGTCGCCGACGGCCGGCCTAGGCTCGCTCGATGAGCTGGTCGCGCGCGCCGGGGCTGCAGGAGTGACGGTGGCGGTGCATGTGGGGGGCGAGCGGCGGACGCTGCCCACCAGCGTCGATCTGGCCGCATTCCGAATCGTTCAGGAGTCGGTGACCAACTCGATCCGTCACGCCGGCGCGAGCGAGGTCAGCGTCCGGCTCGACTACGCCCCCGACGCGCTCACCGTCCAGGTGGACGACGACGGCAAGGCGCCGGTCGCAGTGGCGAGCGACGGGGGCAGCGGCATCCCGGGCATGCGAGAGCGGGCGACCGCGCTCGGTGGAGAGCTCGAAGCTGGCCCCAGCCCGGCCGGAGGCTTCCGCGTGCGTGCGCGGCTACCGCTGGACGGGGCGCGATGATCCGCGTGCTGCTGGCCGACGACCAGGAGCTCGTGCGGGCGGGCTTTCGTGCCCTGCTCGGTGCGCAGAGCGACCTCGAGGTGGTGGGCGAAGCCGCCGACGGCCAGCAGGCGGTGCAGCTGACCCGCGAGCTGCGCCCGAACGTGGTCCTGATGGACATCCGCATGCCCGTGCTCGACGGACTCGCCGCGACGCGCGAGATCGCCGCCGATCAGCGCCTCGACGGTGTGCGCATCGTGATCCTGACCACGTTCGAACTCGACGAGTACCTCTTTGAGGCGATTCGCTTCGGGGCGGCCGGCTTCCTCGTCAAGGACACCAAGCCAGCCGAGCTGATCGAGGCGGTGCGGGTGGTCGCCGCAGGAGACGCGCTGCTTTCGCCGTCTGTGACGCGCCGGCTGATCGCCGAGTTCGCCGCTCGGGCCAAGCAGCCGCCGCGGGCGCAAGCGCTGGCCGAGCTCACCGAGCGCGAGCGCGAGGTGATGGCCCTTGCCGCGACGGGGCTGTCCAACGAGGAGATTGCCGAGCGGCTGGTGGTCAGCCCCGCCACCGCCAAGACCCACGTCAGCCGCGCCATGGTCAAGCTCGGCGCCCGCGACCGCGCCCAGCTGGTGGTGCTCGCCTACGAGACGGGTCTGGTGAGGCCGGGGTGGGCCGAATAGCGAGTGGTGCTCGGCGCTAAAGACCGGTATAAGGGACCGGTGACCACGACGACGGGAACGGGCGCCCAGGCTACGGATCAACGGTGGCCGGGCGGTCCGGGCCGGACCGAGGGCATGCTCTCGCTCGATCAGCTGCGCAGCGAGGCCCAGGTCGGCGCGATCGACACCGTGGTGGCCGCGTTCACCGACATGCAGGGCAGGCTGATGGGCAAGCGCATCACAGCCTCCTTCTTCCTCGATGACGTCGCCGCTCACGGGATCGAGGGCTGCAATTACCTGCTGGCGCTCGACATGGAAATGGATCCTGTTCCCGGCTACGAGCTCGCCAACTGGGAGGGGGGGTACGGAGATTTCGCGATCGTCCCCGACCTGGCCACGATGAGGCGCATCCCGTGGCTCGACCGCACCGCGCTCGTGCTCTGCGACGTGCGCAACCACGACGGCAGCGCGTTCACGCCCTCGCCGCGGCAGGTGCTGATCGCGCAGTACGAGCGGGCACAACGCATGGGCTACACGCCGATGCTCGCCTCCGAGCTCGAGTTCTACCTCTACAAGGAGAGCTACGCGGAGGCGCACGAGCGCGACTACAGCGGCCTCACTCCGACCATCCCCTACATCCTGGACTACCACATCCTCGCCACGACCATGGACGAGGCCGTGATCGGCCAGATCCGGCGGGGGATGCAGGCCGCGGGGATTCCGGTGGAGTTCTCAAAGGGCGAGGCGTGGGCCGGCCAGCACGAGCTGAACGTGCGCTACGCGGACGCCGTCACCTCGGCCGACCGGCACACGATCTACAAGAACGGTGTCAAGGAGATCGCGTTTTTGAACGGGATTTCGGCGACCTTCATGGCCAAGCCCTCCGAGAAGGACATCGGCAGCTCCTGTCACATCCACTCGAGCCTGGTGGGGCGGGACGGTCACAGCGCGTTCGTGGACGGTCACGAGGAGAACGATGTGTTTCGCCACTACCTCGGTGGACTGCGCGCGCGCCTGCGCGAGCTCGCGCTGTGGATCGCGCCGTCGGTCAACTCCTACAAGCGCTACGCGAGTGAGAGTTGGGCGCCGACCTCGATCGCGTGGGCGCGCGACAACCGTACCGCCGGCTTCCGCATCGTCGGCCATGGCCAGTCGCGACGCGTCGAATGCCGCATCCCGGGAGCGGACGTCAACCCATACCTCGCCTACGCGGCGCTGCTGGCTGCGGGACTCGACGGGATCGAACACGAACTCGATCCAGGTCCCGAGCTGGTCGGCAACGCGTACGAGGCGGCGCAGGCCGAACCGTTCCCGGCGACCCTCCGTGAGGCCGTCGAGCTATGGGAGCGCAGCGAGTTCGCCCGCGCCGCGTTCGGCGAGGAGGTGTGGCGCCACTATCTGAACTACGGACGCACCGAGCAGCGTCTCTTCGACCAGGTCGTGACCGACTATGAGCGCCGGCGCATGTTCGAGCGCGGGTGAGAGTATGTCCTCGATGACCCGAGAGGCGCGCGCGTGACCCCCTCGGAGATGACCGCCCTGCGGCTGCGCGAGCTCGGCGATGCGGCTTCGCTCGAGCTAGAGCAGATCGCCACCCCGGATCCAGGATCGGGCGAGCTGCTGGTGCGCGTCATCACCGCCGCGATCACGCGCGACGAGCTCGCGTGGCCCGAGGATCGACTACCCGCGACCCCCTCGTATGAGTTCTCCGGGGTCGTCGCGGCGATCGGGCCCGGGGTCGAAGGGCGCGCGCCGGGTGAGGAGGTCTATGCGCTGAGCGGCTTCGACCGCGACGGCGCCGCGGCCGAGTACATCTCGGTGCCGTCCGCGAACGTCGCGCCAAAGCCGAAGCGGCTCAGCCATGTCGAGACCGCGGCGCTGCCGCTGGCAGCGCTCAGCGCCTGGCAGGGTCTGTTCGACCACGGTGGGCTGACCAGGGGTCAGCGCGTGCTCGTCCACGGCGTCGGCGGCGTGGGGGCATTCGCGGTCCAGCTGGCCAGGACCCGGGGGGCCGAGGTGATCGCCACCACCTCGCCGGAGAATGCCGGCGCGGCGCGCGAGCTCGGGGCAGCCGACGTGCTCGAGCCCGCAATGGCCGGCTTCGAAGGCCCGGTTGACCTCGTTTTCGATACCGCGGGTGGCGAACGTCTGGCGCGCTCGCCCGCGGTGGTGCGGCCCGGAGGCAGGATCGTCTCGATTGCCACCGACCCGCCCGACGCCCCTGAACGCGACATCGAGTCCGTTTACTTCGTGGTCGAGCCCAGCGGGGCGCAGCTGAGCGAGATCACGGCGCTTGTCGACGCCGGCAAGCTTCGGGTGGTCAGCGCGGATGTGTTTGAGCTCGCCGACGCCCGCTCCGCGTTTGAGCGAGCGCACAGTCCGAGCTATCACGGCAAGGTGGTGCTGCGGGTCAGCGACGGCTGAACGGCTCGGGCCCCGGCATGGCGCCGAGGCCCGCTCTCACAGCACGCCCCGGCATGGCGCCGAGGCCCGCTCTCAACAGCAGGGAGTGCTACTGCACCACCAACAGGGTGTTGCCTTCCGGGTCGCGCAGCCAGAACATCGGCGGCACCGGACCACCCATGCGGCTGACCTCCGCATCGACATCCACGCCCTTCTCCTTCAGCCCGGCGTGGTACGCATCGACGTCGTCGGTCTGCAGGCTGATGCCGGTCTCCCGGTTGCCGGCCGAGCCGCCTGGAGGAGGCGGCGCGATCGCGATCGTGGTCTCCTGGCCCTCCGGGCCGACCTCCACCCATCGGTACTTGTCGCCGAAGGGGACATCGACGCGCTTCTCGAGGCCAAGCTTCTCGGTGTAGAACTCGATCGCTCTGTCCTGATCCGCGACCGGGACCACGACCGTGGCGATCTTGTTCACGCGAGTCCTTGTGCTGCTCACTTCGTCCTCCTTGCGGATTGGGGTTACATCACCTAAGACCGGCGCGCGGGCAGAAACTCATCGCAACTCTAGCCCCGTGCATGGGACGCTACCGTGGCTCGCGTGCGGATCGCCACCTGGAACGTCAACTCGGTCAAGCAGCGCGCACCGCGCCTGCTCCCGTGGCTCGATCAGCGGCAACCAGACGTGGTCTGCCTGCAGGAGACGAAGCTCGCCGATGAAGCGCTGCTGGAACTGCTGGGGGACGAGTTCGCCCAGCGCGGCTACGAGGTTGCCCTGCACGGCGAACCGACCTGGAACGGGGTCGCAATCCTTTCGCGTGACGGGCTGGAGGACGTAGTTGCGGGGATCGATGGGGCCCCGGGCTTTCCCGATCCGGAGGCGCGAGCGGTATCCGCCACCTGCGGCGGCATCCGGGTGGTTTCGGTGTACGTGCCCAACGGCCGCGTGCCCGACTCCGAGCACTATCGCTACAAGCTCGAGTGGCTGAGTTCGCTGCGCGAAATGCTTGCTGCCGGTCCGCAAGCCATGGTCGTTTGCGGCGACATGAACATCGCCCCGGCCGACGAGGACGTGTTCAACCCAGACGCCTATGTCGGTCATACGCACGTGACCGCGCCGGAGCGGACCGCGCTCGCCGAGCTGACGAAGCTGGGCCTGCGCGATGTGGTGCGAGAGCGCTGGCCGCAGGAGCGCGTCTTCACCTACTGGGACTACCGGGCGGGCATGTTTCACCAAGACCTCGGCATGCGCATCGACCTGATCCTCGCGAGCGCTCCGGTCGCCGATCGGGTGCAGGCGGCGTGGGTCGACCGTCACGCGCGCAAGGGCAGCGGACCCAGCGACCATGCCCCCGTGATCGTCGATCTCGACGAGGCGCCCGACGGCGACGTCGGCCCGGTCGTGCCCCCGCCCTCGGCGCCGGCTTCCCGGGGCGCCAAGGCCAAGCTGCCCCAGTCGGAGCTGACGCCGAGCGGCAGCTGAAGTCTTCGTCTACCGGGGGCGATCGCGGTCGCGCGAGGGCTGCACGCGCTTGGGCTCGCCCGGCATCTTCGGATAGTCGGGCGGGTAGGGCATGTCGCCTTCACCCACCGCCTCGTCGCCGGCGTAGAGGTCGAGCAGCGGCTGCAGCGAGTGCGCTACGTCGTCGATGCGAGCGTGCAGGTCGCCCCGCTCGGCGAAGCGAGCGGGCATCGAGGCGACGGTGAAGTCCTCGGGCGCTACCTCGGCGAGTTCGTCCCAGGTCAGTGGCGCCGACACGGGCGCCCCCGGCTTTGGCCGCACGCTGTACGCCGAGGCGATCGTGCGGTCGCGCGCGTTCTGGTTGTAGTCGATGAAGATGCGCTCGCCGCGCTCCTCCTTCCACCATTTCGTGGTGACCTCGCCCGGGAGACGCCGCTCGAGCTCGCGGCCGAACGCGATCGCCGCGTGGCGCACGTCCGTGAACGTCCAGCGCGGCTCGATGCGCACGTAGATGTGGACGCCGCGGCCACCCGAGGTCTTGGGAAAGCCGACGTAGCCCAGCTCGTCGAGCAGCGCGCGAGCCTCCGCGGCGACGCGGACAGCGTCGCTGAAGTCGGTGCCGGGCTGCGGATCGAGGTCGATGCGCAGCTCGTCAGGATGGTCGACGTCGTGGGCGCGAACGGGCCACGGATGGAAGGTGATCGTGCCCATCTGCGCCGCCCAGCCGACGACGGCAAGCTCTGTCGGGCAGATCTCGTCGGCGTGGCGGCCTGAGGGAAACTGGATGCGCGCGGTCTGCACATATTCAGGAGCGCCGCGCGGGATGCGTTTCTGGAAGAAGGCGTCACCGCCGCCTTTCTCGCGTGTGGAGAGCACGATCCCCGGATGGACCCCTTTGGGCCAGCGCTCGAGCGTGGTGGGGCGGCGGCGCAGCGCGCGCATGATGCCGTCGCCGACCGCGACGTAGTAGTTCACGATGTCGAGCTTGGTGACGGCAGCCGAGCACTCCGTGGCGGGGAAGATCACGCGCTCGGGATTCGATACCCGGACGTCGCGTCCGTCGGCGTCGACCATCGCGACTTCGGGCTTGGACTTGGCGCTCACGGGGGTCATCTCGGTCCGCTTCAGCCTGCGCCAGCCCCCGGCGCACGCTTGAGCTTGCGCCAGCCCCCGGCGCGGTTGTTGGCGATGATCTGCGCGAGCATGGCGGTCAAGGCGCCGGCGTTGATCTCATCTTCGCACCGAATCGAGATAGTCCTGGCGGTCTTGTTGTCGTGGCCGGCGGTGATGATGCCTTCGGGGTCGGGGACGATCCCGCCGTCATACAGGAACAGGTTGACATGGTCTTTGGCCGCCAGCAGCGCGCAAACGTTTCCCTCCAACACGAAGTAAGGCTGGACCGTGCGCTTGATCGTCTCGACCACGCCGGGGTCGGTGCCATGAATGAGATCCCGCAGACGCGTGCAGATCTCCTGTTGCCAGTCAGGCAGCCGCGAGATGTACTCGTCGACGCGCGGGTCGCGTTGGTAGTCGAGGGATGGTTCGTTCATCGCCCGGAGTTAGACCGTACCGCCGTCAACTAGGACGCTCGCCGGCACGGAAATTCATCGTCCGTCGAGGATGCTTACTGTCTGCGTGTGATCACAGGGCCATCCCTGGCACGTACCATCGCGGAGATTCGCGCGGAGTTCCCCGGTCTCGCTCCCGGCACGATCCCGCTCGACGGTGCCGCGGGCACGCTGGCGCCGGCGACCGTGATCGACGCGGTGGCGGACGCCCTGCGGCTTTCAATGGCCAATGTCCACGGCCGGTTCGAAGCCAGCGTCCGCACCACCGAGACCGTGGCCGCGGCGCGGCGCGCGGTCGCCGAGCTGGTCGGGGGAAGCGCAGAGGGCGTGGTCTTCGGGCCCAACATGACCACGCTGACATTCCATTTCGCGGACACGCTCGCGCGCGACTGGCGGCCCGGCGATGAGGTGGTGGTCACCTCGCTCGACCACGACGCCAACATCCGCCCCTGGGTGCTCGCCGCCGCACGCGCCGGCGCCACCATCCGGTGGGCGCAGTTCGACCCCGAGAGCGGTGAGCTGCCGGTCGAGGCGTTCGACCAGCTGCTCAGCGAGCGCACGCGCTTGGTCGCGTTCACGGCAGCCTCTAATGCGATCGGGACAAGGCCGGACGTGGGCGCGATCAGTGAGCGTGCACACGCCGCCGGCGCGCTCACCTACGTCGACGGAGTTCATGCGACGCCGCACGGCCCGACTGATGTCTCCCCGCTCGGCGCCGACTTCTACGCGTTCTCGACCTACAAGCTCTTCGGTCCGCACGTGGGCGCGGTTGTCGCGCGACCGGAGTTGCTGGAGAGACTGCATCCGGCAAAGCTCGTCCCGGCGCCGGATCAGGGGCCCGAGCGTTTCGAACGCGGCACACCGCCGTTTGAGCTCTTGGCGGGCGTGACCGCGGTGGTGGACTGGCTCGCTGGACTGACCGAAGTCTCAGGCGATCGCCGCAAGCGGGTGACGAGCGCCATGCGGGGGCTCGAGCAGTATCTCGAGACCCTGCTCGCGCGCGCACTCGGCGGGCTGTCGGCAATTCCGGGCGTCCGCCTGCTCGGGGCGGCGGCCCATCGCACGCCGACGGTCTCATTCGTGGTCGAAGGCCACGAGCCGAGCGAAGTCGCGCGGCGGCTTGGCGAACGCGGCATCTCGGTCTGGGACGGCGACAACTACGCCCGTGAGCTGATGCGCCGCTTCGGCCTGGCAGACCGCGGCGGCGCGGTTCGCGCCAGCATCGTGCTCTACAACGACGAAAACGACATCGATCGACTGCTGGACGGTCTGAGCGCGCTCGCGCGCGCGTGAGACGGGGTGAGTGCGCGGTTTGTCGCGGTCGTGGCTTGTGAGCGGTTTTTGAGGCCGTTTGTCGCGGTCGTTTGCTATGCCTCTTTGCGACCGTGCCACACGCCAGCTCTCGCGCTCGCCTGCTGACGCGCAGGCAGCTACTCAAGACCGCCGGCGGCGCCGCCGGTGCGGCCGTGCTCGGCGGAGCGGCCTTCGGTGCGACGCGCCTATCCGGCGGCCACACGCTCCGGCGGCTGCCTTCGTTTGCCTACACCGGCAAGGCTGGCTCGGCGCGAGCATTCATCTCCCGGCCTGACCTGCGCCCGCCGGTTGTGCTGGTCAACGGGCAGGGCGCCGCCCCGGGCTACTTGTTCGTCGGTCCTGGGACCAAAGGTGTGACCCAGCCCGGTCCGCTGCTGGTCGACGAGCAGGGAGAGCCGGTCTGGTTCAGAACGACCCGCCCCCTGTGGCTGACGAACTTCCGCCTCGGTCGGTATGAGGGAAAGCCGGTGATCACGTGGTGGGAGGGCGTGATGACCACGCAGGGATTCGGTCGTGGCGAGGGCGTGGTCCTCGACAGCTCCTATCGCGAGGTCGCGCGCGTACGCGCCGTCGGTCAGCACCACATCGATGCGCACGAATTCCTGCTCACACCCGAAGGCACCGCGCTGTTTGTTTGCTACCCGTCGATCGTGCCGGCGGACCTCTCGCCGATCGGCGGCCCGACCGCCGGCACCGTACTCGAGTCGATCATCCAGGAGGTCGACGTGAAAAGCGGTCGCCTGCTCTTTCAGTGGAAGAGCCTCGACCACATACCGGTGGACGAGAGCTACCAGCGTCCGGCCCTACCGATGGACTACCTGCACGCCAACGCGATCGACGTCATGCCCGACGGCAATCTCTTGGTCTCGGGTCGCTGCACGTGGACACTTTACAAACTCGACCGGAAGACCGGAGAGGTGATCTGGCGCCTCGGAGGCAAGCACAGCGACTTTCGAATGAGCCCAGGCGCGGGTTTCTCCTGGCAGCACGGCGCCGCGCAGCCGTCGAGGTCGACCATCACTCTGTTTGACAACGCCAACGCGCTGTGGGACGACGACAGCGGCTTCAGTCAGACGGAGTCGCAGTCACGCGGAGTCGTGCTCGAGGTCGACGAAGCAAACCGCACGGCGCGCCTAGTGCGCTCCTATCGCCACCGTCCCCCGCTGCTCGCGAACGCGATGGGCAATCTCCAGACGCTGCCTGATGGTCATGTGCTGATCGGGTGGGGGAGTAACCCGTATGTCACCGAGTTCGCGGCCGACGGAGGCGTGGTCGCGGAGATCAATCTCGGCAAAGAACACAACTCTTACCGTGCCTACCGCTACCCCTGGACCGGCGTCCCGGCAGAGCCTCCGGCGGTGGTTCTGCGGCGTGACTCCACGAGCGGCCGCAGCGTCGTGTACGTGAGCTGGAACGGCGCGACGACGGTTTCGCACTGGGTGCTGCATGCCGGTCCGCATCCGGACGAGCTGCGAACGGTCGGCATCGCCGTACGTCGCGGCTTTGAGACCGTGGTCCCGCTGCCGACCAGAGACAGGTACGCGCGCGCGACCGCGTTGGACGCCTCGGGTCGTGCCCTGGTGGTCAGCGCGGTGGCTCGGTTGTAGCGGCTTGTGCCGCTAGGCGATCGCGAGCAGGGCTCGGGCTTGGGAAGGCTCCGCGCGTGCTCGAGCGACAAGGTCGTCGAAGCGCCGCACGTCCAGCTCATAGCCTCCTTCCCTGAGCGCGTAGCCCGACGACTCGAGCACCAGCAATTCTCTGAGCAGCCCCCGCAGCTTCGAGAGGTGCACGTGGAGGGCGGAAACCGCGCTCGCGGGCGGCCGCTCGCCCCACAGCTCGTCGATCAGCCGATCCCGGGAGAGCGGCGCGCCGCCGCCCAACAGCAGCAAGGCGAGCAGTGAGCGCTGCCGACCGCTAGGCAGCCTAACTGTGTCCCCATCCCGCTCGAATGCGAGGGGTCCCATGGAGCGCTCCCCGCTGGTGTTGACGGTTCAGGCCGCTTGTTTTTGTAGTGCTCCTTGTGCATCGTCCCACGTGGCGCGTACCTCGCGGGGCGTTCGGTAGTCGAGCCGGCTGTGGGGCCGGTGGTGGTAGTGGTCGATGTAGGCGGCGATCACCTCCCGGGCCTGGTCGAGAGTCTCGAATTCGTGGCGCCAGACGCAGCGTTCCTTGAGGTAGCGGAACCATGACTCGATGAACGCCTGGCTCTCGGGGTCGCGGTAGCCGCCGCGGCGGTGGGCTACCCCGAGCCCGCTGATCACGAGCCTGGTGGCGCGGGCGACGAACGCCGAGCCGTTGTCGGTCCCGAGCGTGAGCGTCCCCGGGAGGATGCCCTGCTCGCGCACGGCCCGTTCGATCACCGCGATCGCCTCCGCAGCACGGCAGCGGACCGTCAGGTCCCAGGCGACGATCTCGCGCGTGCAGCAGTCGATGATCGCGTTCAGGTAGACCCAACCGTGCTCGGCAACCCACACCGCGGTCATATCCAGATGCCATAGCTGGCCGGGGCGCTCGACCCGGAAGAACCCGGGCCGGCGCCGGCGCGGCTCGCTCACCCGTCGCTGGATCAGCTTGCGCTCGCGCATCACGCGCAACACCCGCTTCTTGTTGACCGCCCGGCCGAGCCTGCGCACAACCCAGGCGGTCACGATCCGGTAGCCGTCGGTCGGGTTCTGCTCGGCGACCTCGACGATCGCGGCCTCGACGTCGTCGACCGGTGGCCTGGACCTGCTCGTGGCCGCCGCCGGCTTGGTCGGGATCCGGTAGATCGCCTGGCGGGTGATCTGCAGCACGCGCGCCACGGCCGCCAGGGCGTAGCCATTGGCGACCAGCTCGCGAGACCGGGCGACGCGCTCGCTCACTCCCAGCCTCGCAATGCTTCCCCCGCGATCTCAAGCTCGTAGACCTTGCGGCCCAGCGCACGCTCGAGCTCGCGGATCTTTCGCCGCAGGTCCTTCTCGCCAGCGCGCTCCTCCTTGCCCTGAAAGCGCTCCACGCCAGCCTCCAACAGCTGATCGCGCCAGCGGCGCAACAACGTCTCGGAGATCCCATGCTCCCGACAGATCTCCGCCACCGACATCTGGCCTCGCAGCGACGCGAGCACCAGCTCGAGCTTCTGCTGCGCCGTGAACTTGCGGTACTTCCTGGTCTCGCTCAACGTGACTCCTTCTCGGTTGAGCGGCCCATCCTGAGAGGCGCCCCGGACGCGATCTCCGCCTCGGCGCTACGCGCCTCGGCTCCGA
>JAVKSP010000044.1:0-23875 GCA_039583645.1 Solirubrobacteraceae bacterium | reverse complement strand
CTTGTGCGCGCCGGCCGGTCGGAACATGTTCCGGCCGGGGGACCGGCGCATGCGCCGGTCCCAAAGATATTTAGAGCGTGCCCGTGCACACGGCGCCTCCCACGTGAACCGTGATGCTTTCGCCGGAGGCTCCGCGGAAGTAAACGTCGGCGTAGCCGCCGCCGTCGGTATGCCAGCTCTTCGATTCACCGCCGCTGCCGGTCACGGTGACGGGCTGGTCGGGCTGGTTGGAGTGCACATAGACGTCGTAGTCGTGGTAGCTGCTGTTGTACGACGCGCTCACGCTGCACGTGGCGCGCGTGGACGCAGGCGCGCTCCGGTGCGGCGCGAGCGCCACCCAGTTGGAGACGATCTCATGCTGGGCATGACTGAGCGAGATCTGTCCGTCGCAGACCTCGTGATTGAGCTCGTCCTCCACCGCATCCTTGGGATTTGGCGACTCTCCCGGCTCCGGCCAGAGGTTGCGGGGGTCATTGGTGGCACCCCCGAGCTCGAGCGGCACGAAGTGGTCGTACTCGTAGTCGCCGAGGGAGCCAGGCTCGGCGTAGGACACAATGCTCGCGGCTTTCTCCTGCTCGGTCACGCTCTCCGGCGGGCGCACCCGGTCGGTCCACCCGGACACGCAGATGGTGCGGTCTATCGTGCTCTGCCTCACGGCCGGATTGAGCGCCCCAGGTGTACACGACGGATCGGGGCGTTCGTAGAGCCCCGAACCGTGCGCGTGGCAGCTGCCGGCGGCGGGTTGCGGCTGGACGACATCGTTGCTGGCGGTCGAGTACGCAAGGCCGGTTGCGGAGCGGTGCGACGGCGGGTGATGAGACCGGTGATGCGCGGCTGCATGATGGGCAGGCGCGGCCGACGCGCTGCTCGTCGAGGGAGGCGTCGAGACCACGGGCGCGGCCGTCGGCGTGGTCGCGGCCGTGCCGCAGCCCGCGAGCGCCGCGGCCACCATAGCGGCGCTGCACGCGCGCCAAAGCGGGGACGTCACCAAGCCCGCGGTCACACCCGGCGCAGGAGCTCGGCCTTCTTTGCCTCGAACTCCGCGGGCGTCAGCACGCCGGTGTCGCGGAGATGACCGAGCCTGCCCAGTTGCTCGAGCGCGTCACCACTCGGCTTGGCTCCGGCCGGCAGCGGCAGGGGCGGCGGCAGCGCGATCTTGCCCACCGTGCGCATCACCTCGTCGAGCCGGAAGTCGTCGACCGCCGTGCCGTCCGCATTCGCGACGTACAGGACCCGGCCATCGGGCTTGATGACCGAACGGCCGGCTGCGATCGCCGCGCGCGTGGTCGGGTTCGCGCGCAGACCGAGCTCGGCGTGCCTGACCTGCTCGATGTCCGAGAAAAGGTTCACGTAGACCGCCAGATGTTCTGCGCGGAGATTGATGTCGCCTTCGAGCGGGACCCCGCCGAGCTTGGAGCCGGTGTTGCGAGCGGTCTCGTGGAAGCCCAGCTCGGCGAGCGCGACCGCGACCTCGTTCAGCCAAGGATCGCGCGGGCCGGGCCGCAAACGGGCCTGTTCGCGGGCCTTCTCCTTCTGCTGCTGGCTGGCAATCGCCGCCAGCGCCACGACCAGCACCAAGATGCCGATCGACACGTACCAGTACTTGATCGCGAGCCCGATCAGGACCATCGTGAGCAGGACCGCCCCGCAGCCACTGCGGCTCTTGCGGTGCTCGACTACGACACGGAGTGGTTGCTGCTGCGCCATTCCCCTCTGGAGCACAAAGGTAGGTGCAATCCTCCCCCTTCGCCCCAGGCAACTACCCGAGGATTACGCCATCGGCAGCGACATCCCGACCGGCTTCGGCGCGGCGGCCGGAGCGGGCGCCTGCATCACCGGCAGCTCGACCGGGGTGAGCGCGACAAGCCCCTGCGCGGCGTAGCGGATGGCCTGCGCAGCGGAGTCGTCGGGATCGGAGAAGACCAGCGGCACGCCCGCGTCCGACTGGGCGCGCAGCGCCAGCGTCAGCGGCACCTGGGCCAGCAGCGGCACCTCGAGCTCCTCCGCCAGCAGCTGGCCGCCGCCCTCGCCGAAGATCTCGTAGCGCTCACCCGCGGGCGTCACGAAGGCCGACATGTTCTCGATCACGCCGGCGACCTCGAGCTTGAGCTTCTCGGCCATCTGAGCGGCCCGGCGGGCCACCTTCTGCGCGACCGGCTGGGGCGTCGTGACGATCACGAACTTGGACTGCGGGAGCAGCTGTGCGAGCGTCATCGAGACGTCCCCCGTCCCGGGGGGGAGATCGATCAGCAGATAGTCGAGCTCGCCCCATTCGACGTCCTCGAGGAACTGCTGGAGCGCCTTGTGGAGCATCGGTCCACGCCATACCACGGCCGCATCCTGCTCGACGAAGAAGCCGATCGACATGACCGCGATGCCATCGTGCGCGCGCAGCGGGACGAGCTTGCGCTCCTCGTTGACCTTTGGCCGCTGCGCCCCGAGCCCGAGCATGCGCGGCTGCGAATAGCCCCACACGTCGGCGTCGAGTACACCCACCTGCTTGCCTGCGGCCGCCAGCGCGGCGGCCAGGTTTGCGGTCACGCTCGATTTGCCGACGCCGCCCTTGCCCGAGCCGATGCAGATGACATTCGCGACCTGGGCCAGCGATCCCTCGGGAAGCCCACCGCGACCCAGCTGGCGGCCGAGCGCAGCCCGCTCCTGCTCGGAGAGCACGTCGAAGGAGACGTTCACACCCGTCACGCCGTCGAGCTGCCGGATCGCCTGGTTGACGCCCGTCTGGAAGTGGCCGCGGATCGGACACCCCGGCGTGGTCAACGAGACCATCACGTCGACCACTCCGTTGTCGTGCACGTCGAGCGAGCGGACCATGTTCAACTCCACGATGTCCCGCCTGAGCTCCGGGTCGATCACGGCCCTCAGCGCGTCGAGCACCTGGTCGTTGGTGGGCATACCTCTCATTCTGGCAGACCGCCTTTTCGTGGCTTTTTTTACGAACTTGGGAGTGTGGCGGTCCTTTGGGGGCATGCCCCGCGGCTTTACTCGCGTGAGCGCCGGAAAGCCGAGGGCATGTGCCTTAAAGGACCAACCGGGGCCTCACATCAAGTGAGACCCCGGTGGTTGAGGGAGGAGAGGGTGCTTCATTCGCCGGCGTAGATATGAGGCCGGCGAACCTTTCCCGTCTGGACGCTCTCCAGCACGCCCGGCGGGGGAAGCTCGCTAGGAAACCGAAGGCAGCTTGCCCTGCGCCTGGCTGAATGCCTTCTCGACGCGCGAGGTGAGGGTGCTCGACTGCTTCTCCAGGTCCCTGCGCACCGAGCGTACCTCACGCTCGAGACGGCGGCGGTTCTGGCGGAAGGTCCGCTCCACGCCGCGCCTGCGCTGGCGCAGCTCGCGCTCGATCACAGTGCGGGTCCTGCGCACGCGCCGCTCGACGCGGTTGCGCGCGGTGACGCCGCGGCGCTCGTAGCGCTTGAGCTCGCGCTCGAGGCTGGTGCGGGTGCGGTACTTGCCAGTGAAGTCCCTGACCGTCGCGACCAGGTTGTCGCGGGCGAGCAATCCTGCCCCGACCGGCACGAGCACAGCGCGCTCGGCGAGCACCTGGGCCTGCTCGACCCGCGTCTTGGGCTGCGTAGTGGTGGTCGTCGACGACGCGCTGCGAGTCGGGCTCTCGCGCGTCGAGGCAGTCGACGTCTTACGGGTGGTGGCGGCGGGCTTGCGCGCGCCTCCTCTGCTTGTTGTGGCCATAGTTCTTTCTCCCCCTGATGGGTCTTTGGGGACGTTTGTCAGATCGCCCGGCGGCGGACGAACTCACCGAACATGTGTTTGTACCCCGTCTAGGAGGCTCCGTTACAGCCCACGCGGGCTAGCCAAGCCTTGGGCTCGTCGAGCTCCTTGAGCGTGGGGAGCGCCTCGGGCCCTGAGAAGACCCTCTGTAGCCCCTCAGGTCCCGCCTCGCGCACAACCGCATCGCAGAAACGCTTGCCCTGCTCGTACTGGCGCAGCTTGAGGTCGAGCCCGAGCAGCCGCCCCACCAGCCGCGCCAGCCCCGACTGCGAGCGCCGGCGCCGGTCAAGCGCCTCGCGCAGCTTCGGCAGCGAGGGCAGGAGCTCTGGCGCGACCGCGTCCATCACGTGCTCGGCGTGGCCTTCGATCACCGCCATCACGGCCTGCACGCGATCGAGTGTCTCGCGCTCGTCGGGAGTCGTGACGAGATTCACCAGATCGCCGTGCCGCAGCGCTGCCGCCAACCGCTTGAGCTCGTCGGCCGTCGGCACCCGCAGGCGGCGGGGGTTATCGAGCCGCAACTCGGCCCCTTGCAGCAGCTCCTTGACCAGGCCGGCGAGATGGCTGTGAAGCCACGGCACGCCCGCGAATTGCACGGCGTGCGTGACCTCGTGGAGCGCGACCCAGGTCATGAACTCGCGCTCCTCCGCCCCGAAGGCAGTCACGGCCTGGCCGAGGTTGGGCAGCACGAACAACAGCCGCGGCGGCCGCTCGTCGACGGCTTCGTCGAGCAGCACGAGCTCGTACTGGCCCAGCACGCGTTGGGCCAGGTAGCCGACCACCACGCCCACCTCGGTCGAGAGCACGAGCCCCATCCCGATCTGGACCGCAGGGCGCAGCGGCCCCATACGGTTATCGGCCCGTTTCAGCACGGGGTCGAGCAGCAGGCGCATCGCGCCCAGGTTGGTCGCGACCCACTCGCGGCGCCCAACCCCCTCTGGCTTGGGCAAGGGCTGTGCCGGCTCGAGGCCGGTGTAGGCGATCACCCGCCGCTCGGATTCGACCGCCAGGGCTTCGAGATCGGACGTGGGCAGCCGCCCGTCACCACTGCCGGCGACGTAGCCCGCGATGCGCTCGGCCAGGATCCAGTCGATCACGCCGGGATCCGTTCCAGCTCGCGGAGCGTCTCGTGACAGCGGGCCGCGATCACGGGCGCGCAGGGATCGGCGTCAAGTGGCGCGGCGAGCGGGCTGGAAAGCCCGGCAAAGCAGACAACACCACCCGCCTCGCGCACGATCAGCTGTCCGGCCGCGGCGTCGACGCCGCGGCAGCGCATCAGCGAGACCAGTCCATCGAAGCGCGCCGCCGCCACCTCGCACAGTCCCGCGGCGATCGAGCCGAGCGCGCGCAGACGGTGGGCGGTCGGGACCAGCCGGTCGATCGACTTGGCGACCCAGCGGGGATCTGCCGACTCGATGCCCAGCACCTCGAGTCTCCCATCGTGGCTACGCCGCTCTTGCATTCCGGGATCGAGCCGAGTGCCGTCAAGCCACCCTCCCTCTCCGCGCCGGGCCCACCACTCCTCCCCGGGCCCGAAGTCGTAAACGAAGGCGAACTCGACCTCGGCCATCGTGTCGCCCGCGGCGACAGCGATCGAGAGTGCGTAGTGGGGGATGCCGCGCTTGGCGTTGAGCGAGCCGTCGAGCGGATCGATGATCACGCGCACGCTGTCGTCGCCGTAGTCGATCGCGCCGCGCTCCTCGGAAAAAACGGCGAACCGGTGGCCTTCGTCGCGCAGCGCGTCGAGCTCATTCAGCACGACCCGCTCGGCGGCGCTGTCGATCTCCAGCGTGCGATCGCCACCGCGCCCGCGCTGACCGGTTTCGCGCGCCCGCTGCTCGGTGCTGGGGGCATCGGCGAGCACTCGCTCCAACCCGCCCACGGCACGTCGGCAAACTCCAAGCCAGTCGACGTCAAGAGCTGAACGGGTGGAGGTCATCTCGAACCTATGCTGTCAGACGGCGTGAGCGGCAACTCTGAGTGGAGCGAGGCGGTCAGACACGACGGTCCTACCCTGATCGTCACCGGCGCCGCGGGCACCGGCAAGACGACGCTCGTGGCCGAACGCTTCCTGTGGCTCGTGCAACGGGGTCACTCGCCTTCGCGGATCGCGGTCCTGGCCCCATCGTCCGCGCGCGCCGACGCGCTCCGCGAGCGCCTCGAAGCCGCGCTGGTGAGTGGCTACGAGCGGCTGTTTGTGGGACCGCCGGTCGAGTTGGCGGCGGCGGTCTTGGACCAGGGCGGGTCAGGCGCGAGTGCCGAGGACATCCTGCTCTCACTGCTCGGACCCGGTGAGCGGCTGGCGATGCTGCTCGAGCGCATCGACCAGCTCGGGCTGCGCGAACACGACTTCGCGGGTAACCCCGCCGCGTTGCTGGGCCGCTTCGTGCGGCGGATCGAGCGGCTCAAGGGAGAGCTGATCGACGCCGAGCGCTTCGCCGCTTGGGCGGCGACGCTGGACGGCCCCGAGTCGGCGCTCGAGCGCGAGTTCGCGGCGGTTTACAGGGCCCACGAGCGGCTCCTGGCCGACGCGGGAGCCCGGGATGCCGGCGATCTGGTGCAGGGTGCGCTGCGCCTCGCGCTGCGCCAGGCGGATGGGGCGCACGTGTTTGAGCACGTGCTGGTCGACGATGCCCACGAGCTCGACTTCGGGACCTTCAGCCTCGTGCGCGCTCTCGGGGAGGCCCTTACGGCTGCGGGCGATCCGGCGGCTGGATTGGCCTGCCTGCGCGCGGCGAGCCGCGAGCGCATGGCCTCTTTCGCCGCACTTCCGGACGCGCACGTTGTCCAGCTGACGGCGAGCGTGCGCTGTGCCCAGCGCCTGCTGGAGGCCGCCGCGGCGCTCGCGGGAGGCACGTTCGCATCAGCCCCACCTGGAGGCGAGGTCGTCTTCTGGCGTTGCGAGAACCGCCGTGCCCAGGCACAGGCGGTGGCGGCCGACGCCGAGCGGCTGCTGGCGCGCGAGCGGGTCGGGGCCGAGGAGGTGGTCGTGATCGTGCCCGACGGCACCGACGACGGCCAGGCGGTGGCGACGGCGCTGGAGGAGCGAGCCCTGCCCTACCGGCTGGTCGGTGAGGCGGCCTACTTCCAGCGCGCCGAGATTCGTGACCTGGTCGCGTGGCTGCGCTTGCTGGCAGACCCCACGGACGCTGCCGCTGTGGTACGCGTACTGGCGAGGCCACCCGTCGAGCTGCGTTCGATCGATATCGCGCGCTGCACGCAGATCTCCCGCCGCCGCAAACTCGACATGGTGGCGGCGCTGGCGGCCGCGACCGAGTCTCCACAGGTACCGCCTGAGGCGCGCGACCGCATCCGGGTGTTTCTGAAGCTTTACCGCGCCGGCCATCAGGCGCTTGACACCACCCGTCCTGATCTCTTCGTTCACCGCCTGATCGAGCGGCTGGGACTGCGTCGCCAGCAGCTCTTCGCCGCCCAGGCGGACGTGGTCGAGCGGCTGCGAGCGCTGGCCCGCTTCGGTGAGCTCGCCGCCGCCTACGTGCGGCGTGCTCCCCAGGCGACGCCGCGCGAGTTCGCGCGCTCCATCGCCGCGGTCGCGCAGTTCGGCCTGCCCGAGCACGAGGAACCTTTTTTGAGCGGAGCGCGCGCCGTGCAGGTGGTGCCGCTCTCGGCCGCGGCCGGCCTCGAGGCCGACCACGTCTACCTGCTCGGGTTGGAGGCGGGGTTGCGCTTGCGGCCCTCCGAAGATGTCCCCGATGAGCTGTTGCGCGAGCGACTTCCGGCGGCCTCTGAGCGCCAGCAGCAGCTTGCCCTGCGTCAGGCGCTGTATGTCGCAGTGACCCGCGCGCGGGCCCGGGCGGTGCTCTGCTACCCCCTGCCGGCAGGGGAGCCCGGCGCCGCGGATCGCGCGCCGGTCCCTGCGGCGGGCCCCGTGGAGGAAGTCCGGCAGGCCCTTGGCTGCGATTGGGAAGACAAGCCCGAGGAGCTGTTCGGCCCCGCCGAGACGCTGCATTCGAGCTACCGGCTGCTGCGCGACGAGCTGCTCGAGGCCACCATGCGGACGGGCGGGCGGCTCGCGGAGCTGAGGCTCGACACCGACCTCGACATCTCGCACGCCGTGGTGCGCTATCTCGAGTTGCTGAAGGTCGCCGCGCTGATCACGCGGCCGGAGGGACAGAGCCTCTCGGAGGCCTTGCGCGACGTCAACGCCCGCGTGCTCCAGGCCGCCACGGCCGAGCAGAAGGAGATCCTCTCCTCCTCGGCACTCGACGACTACCTGCTCGACACCGACCGCGACGCGCGCCGGCGCTCGCAGATGCTGGCGGCTCGCGATGAGCCCTCGCTCGAACCGTTCCTGCCGCGGCGCGGGGAGGGAATCGTGCTCTCGGCCTCGGACATCGACACCTACCGCACGTGCCCACTGAGGTACAAGTTCGCGCGCGTCTTCCGCATTCCCCAGGAACCCACGGTTCACCAGCGGTTCGGGATCCTGGTCCACCAGGTGCTCGAGCGCTTTCACGCGCGCACCGGCGCCAGCGGGACGCTGGCGGAGCTGCTGGGCCTGCTCGACTCGGGCTGGCGACGGGCGGGGTTCGCAGACTCGGAGGAGGAGCGCCAGCTGCGCGGCAAGGCGACCTCGGCGCTGACCCAGTACCACTCGCGCTTCCAGCAGGAGCCGTCCGAGCCCGTGTGGTTCGAGCGGCCGTTCACCTTCAAGCTCGGGCCGCACGTGCTGCGCGGACGCGTTGACCGGATCGACCGGCTACCGGGCGGCCAGTACGAGCTGATCGATTACAAGACCGGCCGGCCCAAGGGTGCGGCTGAGCTCGAGGACGACGTCCAGCTCGCTCTGTACGCCGTGGGTGCGCGGGAGGCCTGGCAGCTGAACGCCGCCCGCCAGGCCTACTACTACCTGCTCGACGATCGGAAGGTAACGCTGCCCGACGACGGCGGCGGCGCCCGCGCGGCGTGGGTGCGCGAGGTGGCCGAGGAGGTCGCCCAGGGCGTGCTCGCACAGGAGTTTGAACCGACGCCCTCCTTCGCGGCCTGCTCGACCTGCGACTACCGCCTGGTGTGTCCGGCGGCCGAGAGCTAGCGCTTGCTACGCCTGGGCTAGCTGCCGGCTTCGTGCGCGCCTGAGCTAGCTGCCCGCGTCGCGCTGGCGCAGGAAGCGCTGCAGATCGCGCGCGATGGTCTCGCCCGACGGCAATGAGGTCGGCTCGATATCTTCGGCTTCCTCCGTCGCCTGTTCGAGCCGCTCGACGAAGGCCTGCACATCGGGATCGCTCTGGACGGCCAGGTTGACCTGGCGTTCGTATTCCTCGGCTGCGGTCTCGAGGCTCGAGGCGTCGATCGCGACCCCTACGAGACCCTCGAACTTGCGTACCAGAGCCAGCGCCGCCTTCGGATTCGGCGTGGCGGCGATGTAATGCGGGACGGTCGCCCACAAGCTGGCGGCAGGCAGCCCTGCGTTCATGCACGCCGCATGCAGGACGCCGAGGATGCCGGTGGGGCCTTCGTAGCTCGAGTGAGTGAGGTCAAGGCGGGAGATCAGCGCACGGTCCGAGGCAAGGCCGGTAACCGCGATCGGGCGCGTGTGCGGGACGTCCGCCAGCAGCGCACCCATCGTGACGATCAGCTGCGTGCCGAGCGCCTCAGCGAGCTCCACGATCACGCGCGTGAATCCAAGCCAGCGAAACGAGGGCTCCGTGCCCGACAGGAGGACAAGATCGCGCGGCGCGCGAGGCACCCGGACCTCGAATAGCTCGACCGCGGGCCACACTATCTCACGCGTCTCGCCGTCGACCAGCTTGATCTGCGGGCGGGCCGCCTGGAAGTCGTAGAACTCCTCCGGGTCGATCGTCGCAAAGCGGCGCGCGCCGAGCGCTGCGCCCACGAACGTGAGCGCGGTCGAGGCCGCGTCGGCGGCGTCGTTCCAGCCCTTGAAGGCGCAGATCAGCGCGGGCGCCCTGAGGCCGTCGGGGCGGTACTCCCAGCGCAGCGGTTGCATCAGATCACCGTAGCGGATGGGGTTGGAGGTCGGCGAGGGTGGCGTCTGGCTCGTGACGCGCGCAGGCGCGTGCGGCTGGATGGCTATTTGGGAACGCTTATCGATGCTCAATGGACATCGACCAAGACGCGCGCCGTAGCATCACGTGCGGCGCGGCAGGGGCCTGGTGGCCCATCCCGTCTTCAAAACGGGCAGGGCGGGGCAGCCCCCCGCTTGGAAGGTTCGATTCCTTCGCCGCGTCGCTTCGGCGACGCTCCGTCAGCTCCGTCAGCGGAGATGCTCAGTGAGCGGGGGCGCGAGACCCCGGTACGCCGGCCTCGAGGATGATTGCGGCCAGCTGTTGAGCGTGCAGGTGGGGGAGCAGATGGCCTGCCCGCTTGAGCCGCACGAGCCGGGCGCGGGGAATCTGGGCTGCCAATGAGCTCATCGCGCGCGCGGGCACCACGCGGTCGGCGGCGCCCGCGACGATCACGGTCTCGGCCGTGATCCGGGGCAGCGCGCGCTCGAGCATGGGAAGCTCGCGCACCAGAGCGCGTTGCTCGGTCGAAAACGCGCGCCATGTCCGCGGGCTTGTGAGCATGTCCGACACCGCACGCAGGTACTCGCGCTCGATCCGCGAGCGCTGTGCGATCGCTCGCTGCAGCGGCCCGGTCCTGAGCGCGGCCCCGGTGCCGACCATCATCGCGGTGCTCGCGAGCGATCCGATCGCGGTCAGGGCGAGCAGCTTGTCAGTCTGAGTCAGCGAGGCGCGGTTCGCGGCCGGGGCCGCGAGGATCAGGCGGCTGACGCGCTCGGGGTGGCTGGCGGCGAGCCATGCGGCGACCCCGGCGCCGAAACTGTGGCCGACCACGGTCGCACGCTCGATCCCCGCGGCATCGAGCGCCGCGACCGCGGCCTCGACGTTGCCCACGAAGCCGGTGGCCTCGGATCGGTCATCCCACCCCGGGCGATCGATCGCCAGTGGACTCGCGGCGTCCCCGAGGACCGCGATCAGCCGTCTCCAGTCATCTGCTCGGCCCGGTTGCCCGTGCAGGAGCAGGACGCTTTGCGGGGCGCCCCCACTCATTGCAGCTTGGGCTCGCTGCCGCCGTGCTCACCCTCTACATCGGTGCGCGTCCGGCTATGCACAAAGCGGCGCAGAAACTGCAGCGCGACCAGGACCATGACGCCCGCGAACATCAGCTTCAGCGCACGGTCGGGAACGACATTTGCGAGCAGTACGCCGCCGGCCACGCCGGCCGCCGACAGGGCGCCCACGATCAGCCCCTCGCGCACATGGACATTGCCGTACCGGTACTGCCGCAGCGCGCCCACCAGGGCGACCGGCACGATCGCGAGCAGCGACGTCGCTTCCGCCTTGACCTGGCTCAAGGACAGAACAAGCGCGAGCGCGGGCACGAACAGGATGCCGCCGCCGACCCCGAACGTCCCGCTCAGCACGCCCGCGACGCCTCCGATGACCGCGGCGAGGATCACGTCAGGATCAACTCGACGGCCGCGCCGATCAGCACGAGTGCGAACAGCACGCCGAGCGTCTCCGTGTTGACGCGCTGCTGGACCCAGGTGCCCACCAGGACGCCTCCGATCGCCGGCACGCCCACCACCAGCGCTTTGACCACCTCGACGTTCCCGTAGGCGCCCTGCATGATCGTCGCCATCGCAGCGATCACGATGATCGCGCTCAGCGACGTGCCGGCCGCCCTGCGTTGGCCGTACCCCAGCCACAGCACCAGCAAGGGCACCAGGACGGTGCCCCCGCCGACACCGAAAAGTCCGCTGAACAGGCCCGCGGCGGTCCCTGTTAGGGCCAGTTTTGCCGCCCGGCCGCTGTCCAAGCCCCTTGCCATGAGCGGGCATACTAGAACGGTGTCTGCAGCCCTCCTGCCCGACGCTCTGGCCCCGCTGCGGGCCGATCCGGGCCGCGCCGCGGTGCTGCTCGACATCGACGGAACGCTCGCGCCGATCGTCGAGCGCGCGGAGGAGGCCCACGTCCCCGAGCCGACGCGGCAGCTACTGATCGAGATCGCAAAGCGCTACGCGCTGGTCGCGTGCGTGAGCGGCCGCCGCGCCTCCGAGGCGCGGGCGATGGTGGCGATCGGGACCATCTTCTACCTCGGAACGCACGGAGCAGAACTGCTGCGGCCGGGCCAGACACGGCCCAGCTTCGATCCCGAGCTCGAGGCGTGGGCTCCTCGCATCGAGCGCTTCGCTCACGAGCTCGATCTCTCCGAGCTGCGCCGGCGGCGCGTGCGATTCGAACACAAGGGCCCGATCCTGGCCCTGCACTGGCGCGGCGCACCTGACGAGGACGGCGCCCGCAGGGCGGTCGGCGAGGCCGCCGCCACGGCCGAGGCCGAGGGGTTGCACACCCACTGGGGCCGCAAGGTGCTCGAGCTTCGTCCCCCGGTCCGCTTCGACAAGGGGTCGGGGATAGCGGCTCTGCTGGCCGAAGCCGGGGGCGAGTCCGAAGGCCAGACTCGCTTCGAGGCCGCGCTCTACGCAGGCGATGACCGCACCGACCTCGACGCCTTCCGCGCGCTCCAGCGGCTGGTCGACGCGGGCACGCTTGCTCAGGCGGTGCGGGTCGCCGTGGGTTCCGAGGAGGGTCCCGCGGAGATCAGGGCCGAGGCCGACCTCGTGGTCGAGGGCACCTCCGGTATGCGCAGGCTGCTCGGAATGCTGGTCGCTTAGATGCGGTTCACGGATTTCCTGCGCACAACGGTTCTGACCAGCGCGGGAGCGGCCAGCGTCCTGGCTGCGGTCACGGTCGCGGGGGCGGTCGAAAATCAACAGGAGGGGGTGGTGATCGTGGCCGCCGGGTGGTGGCTTGCGGCCGCATTGATCGGGATGTGGATCGGGCGGCGGCGCGAGGCAACCGAGTCGATCAGGTCACTGCTTGGCGCCGCCCGGATGCCGACGACCCTGCCGGAGGTCAGACCCACACGCACCATCCTCAACCGCCTGTGGCCGTTGCTGTTCTCGGCGCTCGGCGCGGTGGCGCTGGCGTTCGTGCTTCCTCAGGTCCCTGGGGTCGCGACCGGCTTTGCGATTATTTGGGCGCTGGCCTGGAGGCGGCAGGCGTCGGCAGTGGCCGCAATCGAGGAGCGAGACGGCGCTCGCTTCTACATCGAGCGGACCTCGCCCATCAAGCCGATTAAGCTCGTTCGCACCCCAGGCTTCCGCTCGAACCTGTTCGAGCTGAACGGATCAGCACGCGGAAAGCGGCACTCGCAGCCGCGCATCTGAAGATCCCCATGATGTTCGCCTTCATCCCCAGCCCGGCCCACAACGGTTTCCACCTCGGGCCCCTGTTCGTGCACGCCTACGGTCTCATGTACGTGCTGGCTGTCATCGCGGCGATCCTCATCACCAGGTGGCAGTGGGCTCGGGGCGGCGGGCGGCCCGAGCTTCCCGCGGAGATCGCCGCCTGGGCCTTCCCCGGCGGGCTGATCGGGGGCCGGATCTACTTCCTGATCACGACCCCATCGCAGATCCCGCCGCATTGGTGGGGGGCGTTCGCGATCTGGAAAGGCGGACTGGGGATCTGGGGGGGTATCGCCGGCGGCGTCTTGACCGGGATCTGGCGCGTCAAGCGCAAGAAGCTGTCAAAAGAGGAGATCCGGCTGCTGATGGACTGCGTCGCGCCGGCGCTGCTCGTGGCGCAGGCGATCGGGCGGATCGGCAACTACTTCAACCAGGAGCTGTTCGGGGCGCCGTCGAGCCTGCCCTGGGCGCTCGAGATCGCGCCCGCGCACCGTCCCCCGGGCTATGAGAATTACGCGACCTTCGAGCCGACCTTCCTCTACGAACTGATCTGGAATGTGCTGCTGGCCTCGTTCCTGGTCTGGCTCAACCAGCGGCGACGAGAGCGAATCAGGGCGCCCGGGATCTTCGCGCTGTACGTCGCCGGGTACTCGGGCTTTCGCGTCTTCGAGGAAACCCAGCGGATCGACTACTCCGTGTACGTGCTGGGGATGCGGCTGAACTTCTTCATCGCCTCGATCCTGTGTCTGATCGGGCTGCTCTGGTTCCTCGCCATCCAGCGCGGCTGGTTCATCTACAAGCGGCCGCCGCCTGCGACGGGACCGCCCGTCGCCGTCAGCGGCGCCCGAAAGTCCCCCACAAGACGCCAGCCGCGAGCGGCCGCAGCCGCTTCAGCGCGTCGACCCGGAAGCCGGGAGTGAGTCCGGAGGGCGCTCGCAGCGCGAGCAGCTCGATCACGTAGCGATGGGGCCTGCCGGGCGGCGGGCAGGGGCCGCCGTAGTAGAGCTTGCCGAGATCGTTGCGGCCCGGAACGGCGCCCACGCGGCCGAGGTGGGCGGGCAGACCGCGGTCCGTGGGCGGGATGCCGGCGGCGAGCCAGTGCGTGAAAGACCCGTTGGGCGCATCCAGGTCGATCATGACCAGCGCCAGCTCCTTCGTTGCGGCCGGCATGCCCGACCACTGCAGCGGCGGCGAGACGTCGGTCCCCGCACAGGTGTAGCGAGCGGGAATCGTCCCGCCGTTCGAAAACGCAGGGCTCGAGAGGCGAATTTTGCTAGAGGCGGCGATAGGTGGATGCAAGCGGACGGTCGCGGGGCCTCCCCCGCCTACCGTCGTGCCGCGGCCGCCGCCGGCGCCTGAGCCACCACCTGAGCTGCCGCATCCCGTCGCGGCCAAACACAGAGCCGCCGCCAACGCGAGGCAGCTCCTAGTCACGGCCGGCCCGTGCCCGCTTGCGCAGCGACTGCAGCTCCGCCCAGGGGCGGGTGTTGGCCACTGCGGGGGGTGTGAGCCACGCCCGCCTGGCCGTGGCAATCCCATAGCGGGCCACGCCAAACCCGCCCACCCGGTGGGCATCGCTGTTGATCAGCACGGCAACGCCGGCCGACGACGCGGCCCGCGCGTTTAGCTCGTCGAGGTCGCGACGGTCCGGATTGGCGTTGATCTCGAGCATCGTCCCGGTGCGCGCAGCAGCGGCGATAACCGCCTCGATGTCGACCTCGTACGGTGCCCGGCGCTCGATCTTGCGTCCTGTGGGGTGACCGATCGCATCGACCAGGGGGTGTTCGACCGCGCGCACGATGCGCTCGGTCATCGCCTCTCGCCCCATGCGGAACGAGGAGTGGACGCTCGCCACCACCCAGTCGAGCTCGGCCAGCAGCTCGTCTTCGTAGTCGAGCGAGCCATCGCGCAGGATGTTGACCTCGCTGCCCGCAAGCAGCTCGATGCCCTCGACCTGCATGGAGCGGATCGTCTCCATCTGCGCGCGCAACCGCTCGGGCGAGACCTCGTCGCCGAAGCCGAACGATGCCGAGTGGTCAGTGATCGCGAGGTATTCGTAACCCGCGTCGCGTGCCGCCGCTGCCATCTCACCGATCGAGGCGGTCCCGTCCGAGGCGTGCGTGTGGCAGTGCAGATCGCCGCGTAGATCCGAGAGCTCGATCAGCTCCGGGAGGGTCCCGCTCGCGGCCGCCTCAAGCTCGCCGCGGTTTTCCCGCAACTCCGGCTCGATGTACTCCAAGCCCAACAGCGCATAGACCTCGGCCTCGGTCGCGCAGCGATGCGTGATGCCGGTCGTGTCGTCGAGCACGCCGTACTCGGATACGTGCAGCCCTCGTCGCACCGCCATGTCGCGCAACGCCATGTTGTGTTGTTTGGAGCCGGTCAGGTGCTGGAGCAGGTTGCCGAACTGGTCGGGCGCGACGATTCGCAGCTCGACGCGCAGCCCGGTGTGCAGGCGCAGGCGAATGCCCGCTGCCGCGGGAGCCTGGGTCGACTCGACCATTTCGAGCTCGCTTGCGGCGCGTGACAGGGCCAGCGGGTCGTGAGCCGTGGCGATCACGTCGAGGTCCTTGACCGTCTCGGTCATGCGCCGCGCCGAGCCCGCCACCTCCACCCGCTCAGCGGCGGGGTGCGCCCGCAGCGCGGCCACCAGCTGCTCAGCCGCTACCAGCGCCTGGTCGAGCACCACCCGCGCGCTCGGGCCGGCGGTGGTCATCGCCTCGAGCGCGAGCAGGATGCTGTCCTCGGCCTTCGCGCCGAAGCCCTTGAGCTGTTGGATGCGGTGCTCGGCCGCCGCTGCGCGTAGCGCGTCGAGGGAGTCGATCTGGAGCTCCTCGAACAGGCGCCTCGCGCGCTTCGGTCCAAGCCCCGGCAGGCGCGTTACCGCGAGCAGGCCGGGCGGGAACTTCGAACGCAGCTTGACCGTCGCCGGAATCGAGCCCTCGTCGGCGAGCGCCACGATCTTTTCCTGGATCGTACGACCGATTCCCGGCAGCTCGGTCGCCCTTCCCTGGCGCGCGAGCGCGGTGACCGACACGGGCGCCTCGCGCACGGACTTGGCCGCGTTGCGGTAGGCCACCACACGATGGATGATCGCCCCGTCCAGTTCGGAGAGGTCCCCGAGCTCGTCCAACGCGGCCGCGACCTCGGTGTTCGTCGGTTCCGCCACAGGGGATAGTGTGCCTGGCCAGTCGCCTGAGCACTCGCTATACTTTGTGAAGTACGAGACGAAAAGGAGCCATCCATGGCAGGCACGGTCACTGAAGTCAACGACAACAATTTCCAGGCCGAAGTGCTCGAGTCGCAGACGCCGGTGCTGGTCGACTTCTGGGCGCCGTGGTGTGGTCCCTGCCGCATGGTCGCACCCGTGGTCGAGGAGATCGCAAAGGAGCGCGGCGAGGCGCTCAAGGTCGTCAAGCTCAACATCGACGAGAACCAGGAGACCGCGATCGCCTACGACGTGATGTCGATCCCGACCCTGATCCTCTTCAACCACGGGCAGGTGGCCAAGAAAGTGATCGGCGCCTACCCCAAGCGCAAGCTCGAGGCCGAGCTCGAGCCGGCGCTGGCGTAGTCACGCACGCCTGAGTGCGACTCGCAGCTCGCGGCCGTCGATCCACACGCCGCCACCCTCATCGACGGCGCCGTCGTAGCTGACCTCGACCGCCAGGGTCTCGCCGGCGACATAGCCCTGGTGCGCGCGGGCAGCGGCGACGAGCTCGGGGTCACCCGCAAACGCCAAGACGATCCGGTCGGTGACCTCGAGCCCGGCGTCGCGCCGAGCCGCCTGCACCGCGTGGACTATCTCCCGCGCCCAGCCTTCGGCGAGCAGCTCGTCGTCGAGCGTCAGCTCGAGCGCCACGGCATGAGACGCCTCGCGCTCGAGCTCGTAGCCCTCGATCGGCTTCATCGCCAGCAGGACGTCGGCCGGTTCGAGCTCATGCTCGTGGCCCCCCACCGCGACCACGACGCTACGACCATCGCGGACCGCGGCCGCCACATGCGCGCCGTCGAGCCCCGCGATCGCCTGGGCAACCGTCGGCATCTGGGCGCCGAAGCGGGGGCCGAGGGAGCGGTAGTTCGGCTTGACCTCGACAGTGGAGAGCTCGTCGGCCTCGGAGACAAAGCGGAGCTCGCGCACGTTCAGCTCCTCACGCACCAGCTCACCGAGGCTTTCAATCGCCTCTCGCTCGCGACCCGAGGCGACCACGATCGCCGCGCGTAACGGCTGACGGACCTTGAGTCGCGACTTGGCGCGGACGGCGAGCCCCAGCCGCGCCGTCTCACGCGCCACCTCCATGGCGCGCTCTAGCTCCAAGTCGCGCCGGCCAGCGGTGGGGAAGTCCTCCAGGTGCACGCTGTCCAGCGAGCCGTCCAGATTGTCGTAGAGCTCATCGGCGATGAACGGACAAAACGGCGCCACCAGCCGCGAGACGGTCAGCAGACAGCGCTCGAGCGTTGCGAACGCCTTCGCCTCCCCGTCCCAGAACCGCCGTCGGGAGCGGCGCACATACCAGTTCGACAGCTCCTCGATGAATGCCGCGATGGCCCGGCCGGCCGCGGTCGCGTCGTAGTCGTCGAGCCGCTCGCGCACGGTTTCGGCCGTCGCCTGAAGACGCGACAGCGCCCACCGATCCAGCTCACCATCGGGCTGCGCGCGAGCCGACGGACGGCGCTCGAGCGCGTTGGCGTTCGCGTACAGCACGTAGAAGGAATAGGTGTTCCAGAGCGGCAGCAGGAACTGACGCACGGACTCCTCGATCGTCCCCGTCGAGAAGCGGTATCCCGCCCACGGCTGGCGCGAGGTGAAGAAATACCAGCGCACCGCGTCGGCGCCGAAGCGCTCGAGCAACTGCCACGGCTCGACCACGTTGCCCCGTGACTTGGACATCTTCCGTCCCTCCTCGTCCAGGAGCAGTCCGTGGCAGACCACGGTCCGGTACGGGGCGCGGTCGAACAGCAGCGTGGAGATCGCCAGCAGCGAGTAAAACCAGCCACGCGTCTGGTCGAGGCCCTCGCAGATGAAGTCCGCCGGGAAGCGCCGCTCGAAGCGTTCCTGTTCTCCGAAGGGCGCGTGGTACTGGGCGAAGGGCATCGCGCCGGAGTCAAACCACACGTCGATCACCTCGGGCACGCGCGCCATCTCTCCGTCACATTCGGAGCACGCAAAGCGCACCTCGTCGACGTACGGGCGGTGGGGATCGCTCAGCTCCACACCCGAGAGCTCCTTCAGCTCCGCCAGCGAGCCGACCACGTGCACATGTCCCTGCTCGCATCGCCACACGGGCAGCGGTGTGCCCCAGTAGCGCTCACGTGAGAGCGCCCAGTCGACGTTGCCCTCCAGCCAATTGCCGAAGCGGCCATGCTTGATGTGCTCGGGATACCAGGTGATGGTTTCGTTGGCCGCGAGCAGCCGCTCCTTGACACTGCTGGTGGCGATGTACCAAGAGGGCTTCGCGTAGTACAGAAGCGGCGTCCCGCAGCGCCAGCAGTGGGGGTAGGAGTGCGCGAGCGTCTCGGCGCGTAGCAGCCGGTCGCGACTGCGCAGGTCCTCGATCAAGTCGGCGTCTGCGTCCTTGACCCACCGCCCGGCGTATGGGCCGATGCGCTCGTCGAAAGTTCCATCCAGGCGCACCGGGTTGACCGGCGTCAGCCCGTACTGCTCGCCGAGGCGGAAGTCGTCCTCGCCAAACGAGATCGAGGTGTGAACGAGACCGGTGCCCTCGTCCGCCGAGACGAAGTCGCCCGCCAACACGGTGTGCGCTCGGGGCCCGAAGTCACTCCCGGGGATGAAGTCGAAGGGCGGCTCGTAGCGGACCCCGACGATCTCCGCGCCCGGGAAGCGCGCGAGTATCTCGGCGTGCGGGCCCAGCACGCGCTCAACCAGCATCTCGGCCACGACAGAGATCCGTCCGCCCTCGCCGAGCGCGCGAACGTAGGTCAGCTCCGGGTCGACGGCGACCGCGGCGTTCGAGGCGAGCGTCCAGGGCGTCGTGGTCCACACGATCAGCTCGTCGCCTTGCTCCAGCGCGCCGTGAGCGCAGAGCACCGGCAGGCGCACGTAGACGGATGGGTCCTCGACCTCTCGGTAGACGTCGGGCTGGCCGAGTTCGTGACTCGAGAGGGTCACCTGGTCGCGCGGGCAGTACGGGACCACCTTGAGCTTCTCGTAGAGCAGCCCCCGTTCGTGTATCTGCTTGAGCGCCCACCAGACGGATTCGATGTAGGAGGGATCGAGCGTGCGGTAGGCGTGCTCGAGGTCGATCCAGAATCCGATGCGCTCGGTCAGCCGGTTGAAGTCTTCGACGTGAGTCAGCACCTTGGCGCGACAGCGGGCGTTGAACTCGGCGATCCCGAACCGCTCGATGTCCTCCTTGGAGCTGAAGCCGAGCTCGGCCTCGAGCGCCAGCTCGACCGGCAACCCGTGACAGTCCCAGCCGCCCTTGCGCTCGACGTAGAACCCCTGCATCGTCTTGTAGCGCGTAAACAGGTCCTTGAACACGCGCGGCATGATGTGGTGCGAAGCGGGCGGCGCGTTTGGAAATGGAGGGCCTTCGTAGAAGGTCCATTGCGGTCCTCCGCGGCGGCGCTCCAGTGACTGCGGAAAGACCTCCCGGGCCCGCCAGCGCTCGAGCACCTCGTGCTCCAAGGCTGGAAACGAGGGCTTGGACTCGACGGGGCGGTACTGGGCCGACATGGGCGGGTGATTCTAGGTGTGAGCGTGCGACGATCCCTGAAGCGATGCGGCTGCGCCTCTACCACCACGCCGACGGCGCCCGCGTCGCCTACCGCGAGGTGGGGACGGGCCGGGCGCTGGTGCTGCTGCACTCGCTCGGACTGACACATCGCGAGTGGGAGCCAATCGTCGAAGAACTTCAGGGCCGCTTTCGCCTCGTGCTGCCCGACCTACCGCTGCATGGGGATTCCGAGGACCGCCCGCGCCATCCCTACACGCCGGGCTGGCTGACGGAGGTGATCGCCGGCTTCTGTGCCGAGGTGGCCGGGCCGCAGCCCCTGCTCGGCGGGCACGATCTGGGCGCCGAACTCGCACTGCGAGCGGTGATCACCGGCCAGCTGGAGCCCAGACGGCTGGTCCTGATGTCAAACCGCCTTCACCGCCGCGAACAACTCGGCGGGCGTCGACGGGCATGGCGGGCGGCGTGCCGGGCGGCGTCACTTCCGGTGCTCGACCGCGCGTGTTCCTACGGCGCCACGCTTGTCTTTCGCCCGTCGCTCGGTGAACGCCTCTCCACGCAGCGCAATCCGGCCGCGCGCGACCTGATCCGTCATGCGATGGCGGACGTCGGCGGCAACGGCACTCGCGCGCGCGCCTGGGCACGGTTCGCTCACCGCTGGCCGGTCGAAGCCCAGCGTCAGCTGCTCGACGCCTACGAGCGGATCGAGGTGCCGGTGCTGCTGCTGTGGGCCGAGGACGATCCGGCCCATCCGCTCGAGGGCGCACGCGAGGCGCTTGACCTGCTTCCCAACGCGCAGCTCAGAACACTGTCGGGCGCAGGCTTCCTGATCGCCTACGACGACCCGGTCGGCGTGGCTCGCGAGCTGATCGCATTCCTTTAGTTAGTAGCGTTAAGCAAGGTCATGGGAGTTCAAGAACGAGAGCAGCTCTGGGGCGGCGAGACCACGAAGGCGGTCGAGAACTTCCCGATCTCGGGCGAGCCGGTACCGGTCGTGGTCGTGCGCTGGCTCGGGAAGATCAAGGCTGCCGCGGCAACTGTGAATAGGGACCTCGGAAAGCTCGAGCCCGAGATGGCCGAGCGGATCGCTCAGGCAGCCGACCGCGTGGCCGACGGCGAGTTCGACGATCAGTTCCCGATCGACGTCTTTCAGACGGGATCGGGCACCTCCTCGAACATGAACGCTAACGAGGTGATCGCGAGCCTGGCCGGCGAGGGCGTGCACCCGAACGACCACGTCAACATGGGCCAGTCCTCCAACGACGTGTTCCCCTCCGCGGTCCACCTCGCCGCGCTGGCCGAGGCAAGCGGGGAGCTGATCCCGGCGCTCGAGCAGCTCGAGCGCTCGCTGCAAGCCAAGGCCGACGAGTTCCACGACATCGTCAAGTCGGGGCGCACACATCTCATGGACGCGGTCCCGGTCACGCTCGGTCAGGAGTTCGCCGGCTACGCAGCCCAGGCGCGCCTGGGCGCGCAACGCGTGCGAGCTGCTCTACCCCAGGTAGCCCAGATCCCGCTTGGCGGCACCGCGACCGGCACGGGCCTCAACACCCACCCCGAGTTCGCCGAGCGCGTGCGCGTGCGCCTGTCTGAGTCAAGCGGGCTCGAGATCCGTCCGCCCGAGCACCCCTTCGAGGCGCAGGGCAACCGCGACGCACTGGTCGAGCTCTCCGGCGCGCTCAAGGTGGTCGCGGTCTCGCTCACGAAGATCGCCAACGACCTGGCGCTGATGGGGTCGGGCCCTCGCGCCGGGATCGGCGAGCTCTTCCTGCCCGAACTGCAGAAGGGCTCCTCGATCATGCCCGGGAAGGTCAATCCCGTGATCCCGGAGGTCGTGATGCAGGTGGGAGCACAGGTGATCGGCAACGACACCGCGATCACCATCGCCGGGCTCGAGGGCAATTTCGAACTGAATGTGCGCGTGCCTTTGATCGCGCGCAACCTGCTGCACTCGATCCGCCTGCTGTCGACCACCGCACGCGCCTTCGCCGAGAAGTGCGTGGAGGGCATCGAGGCCAACGAGGAGGGCTGCCGCCGCTCGGCCGAGTCCACGCTCGCGGCCGCCACGGCGCTGAACCCCACGATCGGCTACGACAAGGCCGCCGAGATCGTTAAGGAGGCGGCCTCCTCGGGCCGCCTGCTGCGTGAGGTCGCGCTCGAGCACGGGGTCGACGCCGAGACCTACGACCGGGCGATGGACCTGCGCAAGATGGCGCAGGGGAATCTCTAGCCCTTCGCCCGCGCGAGCGCGCCGATGACGTGCGCGAGCACCTTCAGCGGCTCGTGCTTGACCTGATCGCGGCTCACGCGATTGGGGTCAAAATGCTCCTCCTTGAGCGCGAGGTCCTTGCTCCGGTCGCGGTCGAAGGCGTGCCGGCTGGTGTGGAACTGGTAGCCGTCGATCTCGAAACCAACGCGCTCCTTGCGCCACAAGAAGTCGACGGTGTAGCCCGCGAGCCGGACCTGAGTCTCGGGCTCCGGCAGGCCGGCTTCTCGCACCAGCGCGAGAAAGAGCCTCTCTGCCTCCGAACGCGTCACTCCCCCGTCATCGCGGCGTTCGAGTAGTCGCCGCATGATCGGCGCGCCGCGGTGTCCGGTCATCCGTCGCACCACATCGCGAAGTTGGTCGCGGTGGACGATGCCCAACACGCTCAGCGCCTCGTCGAGCTCGCGTTCGAAATCGTGCAACGTCAGCTGGGTCGCGCGATCGAGCAGCGTGCGCGCGGGCGAGGTGACGGGAAGGCCCTGCTGAACGCGAACGTCGCGCGGCAAGAGGCCTGCGGCGCGGTGAGCACAAATCCCCGCTGTGTGCCGGTGACGACGGCGCGTGATCGTAACTTCGACCGGACCGTCCACGGGACCGCACAAATTCCAAAGGCTCGCGGCGGTGGAATGGCTGAGCAACGCGTTCGGTCCGCATGAAAGGAGCGCGGCTGCCTCCCGGCCCCGAGGAACAAGTACCGCGGGTCGCACCACGTACACCGACGGATGGACGCGGAGCAAGCGACCGGCACCGATGAGCCGCGCAATCCCTGTGTCGCTGACTCCGACCGCTCGCAATTGCTCGCGCGACACATGACCGTGCTGGAGCTCCGCTATCGCCGCGATCCGCTCGTCACGCGTTCCCGAAACGGACACCGCTGACCCCACCCCCAAGACCTGAACAAGGTGGGGTTCGCTACGTCCGCTATGCGGACACCGCGAACCCGACCCCCGAGCAGAGCGTGGGCTGGGGTTCCTGGTGTCCGCTCGCTCAGCCTCCACCCGCGCTAGCGTGGCATCCCCATGGCCCCGCGACCCCGCCTTTTGACGAAGTTGTGATGGCCGGCCCCCTCCTCGCCGTCGACGGCCCCTTCGTCCTTTACCGCTCCTTCTTCGCCCTCCCGGACTCGATCAAGGGCGCAGAGGGCCGGCCCGTCAACGCGCTGCTCGGCGCCGTCAACGCGCTGCTGCGCGTCGCCGCCGACCGCCGCCCGCGCGCGATCGTGGTGTGTTTCGGGGCCGAAGCGGCCGAGTACCGTGTCGAGCTGTACCCGCCCTACCACGCCGCGCGGCCGCCCGTCCCGGACGCGCTCGAATGGCAGTTCGCCCAAGCCCCGGGGCTGTTCGAGGCGTTCGGTTGGAGCGTTGAATCGACCCCCGACCTCGAGGCCGACGACCTGCTGGGCTCGCTGGCTCAGGCCGAGACCGAGGCCGGTGGCCGGGCACTGATCCTCACCGGCGACCGCGACATGTACCAGTGCGTCTCAGACAACGTCGCCGTGCTCTACCTCAAGCAGGGGACGAGCGGCTTCGAGCAGGTCGACCCCGAGGAGGTCGGGCGCCGCTACGGCATTCCGCCCGAGCTCGTGCCCGACTTCATCGCGCTGCGCGGCGATCCCTCCGATGGGCTGCCGGGCGCGCCCGGGATCGGCCCCAAGCTCGCCGCCTCGCTGCTCACAAGCTACGGCTCGCTTGAGGGCGCGCTCGAGCACGCTGACGAACAGCGACCGCGGATCCGCGACGCGTTGAGCGAGAACGCCGGCGAATTGCTCAATTTCCGCGCCATCGCGCGCCTGCGGACCGTGGAGCTCGAGCGCCCGGCCGACCGCGAAACCGAGCTGCGCTCCGGAGCGGAGGCGGCGCGCAAGCACGGGATGGGCCGGCTCGCCGAACGGTTGGAGAAGGCCGAGAGCGTTTCCGATCTTTAAGGCCGGCGCACATG
>JAVKSP010000043.1:0-24077 GCA_039583645.1 Solirubrobacteraceae bacterium | reverse complement strand
GCGGCGGTGGAGGAACGGCAGACTCGATGCGCTCAAAACGCATTGTCCGAAAGGACGTGTGGGTTCGAATCCCACCCGCCGCACTGGGGATCGCCCGCGGTTCCAGGGAATGACGCTTGTCCTCGGTGGCCAATTGGTGGCCAATTCAGCGTGCCGCACTCAACATTTGGTGCCTCCAAGCCCCCCTATTGCATTGGCAGACCGCCGCCGTCCGAGCATCGGGGGGCGCGAGGTCGTAGACCACGTCCGGGTCTCTTGACACTCCGGCCGATAAGCGTACGATCGGCATCCTCGGTGCGAGCTTGACCGAGGGGACCGGGCACGGATGAAATAGGCCGGGGCCGGCCACGGGGCTCATATAAGACGCCCCCTCCGCTGGAGTCTCGAGCCACGGAGAGGGGAAGCACGATGCAGCAACCAATCGCGGGGTCTTCGATCGAATACTCCCCTGGGGCAGCAGGCGGTGACCCTGAGAGATGGCCGGATGCCCACCATGGTTCCGTCCAACAAATCACAACAGGAGGCAGTGCGGTCAACAACCGGCGGGCTGGGGGCCTGGATGACTCAGCAGAGCCCCGAGACGGAGCCGCGTCCCGGCCGAGGCGGAGGTTATGCCTGCTTGCCCGCTTTCGTTTGGGCGACGCCGATGGCCAGCGACAGCTCTGCCCTGCTTCGCAACGTCTCCTCGCCTTGCTCGCCTTTCGACCCGCGGGGGCTGAGCGTGATCTTGTTGCGGGACTTCTCTGGCCTGACGTTTCGGAGGACTGTGCCCACGCTTGCTTACGCTCGGCGCTTCATCGCCTGGCACAGTCGGCGCCTTTCGCGGTCCGCGCAAGCGGGCGCGACCTCTCCCTGGCGGAGGGCTTGGAGGTCGATCTTCACATTGGCCAGCTGCTCGCAATCCGTCTCCTTCAGCCGCGGCTGCAGACAGATCTCAATGCAGCGGTCGCAGGCATGCCGCTCCTCTCGGCCGAACTCCTGCCCGGTTGGTATGAGGATTGGGTGCAGCTGGAGGCCGAGAGGTGGCGGCAGCTCCGGTTGCACGCCCTCGAAGCGCTCGTCGGTGCCCTCCGCGAACGTCGACGTTTCGGAGAAGCGTGCTTGGCAGCCGCTGCGGCGATTGCCGCCGACCCGTTGCGCGAAAGTCCGAGGGCGGCAATGATCCGCATCCACCTCTCGGAGGGCAACCGGTCCGAGGCAGTACGTGAATTCGAGCGATACGGGTCTCTCGTTCGTCGCAATCTCGGCTGCGAGCCCACCGAACAGCTCCGAAGGCTTCTCTCCGTCTCGTAGAAGCGCTGCGCCAGGTCGTTGTCGCTCTGCGAGTGCTGGACCGATGGCGTGTCGCGCCATTGTCACGCCGCGGTCACGTCGCGGTCACGTCGCGGTCACGTCGCGGTCACGGTCCCCGGTCAGACTCCCGTCTTCAAACCTCGATTGAAGAAGAAGGGGCCTAACGAAATGAACCCCGCCGCGGAGAGGACTCTGGCATCGTGAGCGCGCTCGCGGATGTGGCCGCTAGCGCGTGCGCGCTTCTTTTCTTGGCGGCTGTCCTCGGCAAATTGGACAGGTGGGGCGAGTGGTCTCGGCTGACTGCGGAGATCCCAGGACCCGCCCTCCTCAGCCGTTCGGTACGGGTCACGGTGCCTGCGGTCGAAAGCGCCATCGTCGGGCTCAGTGTGGGATGGCCCATTGCCGGGCTCGCCGCTGCCGCAGTCTTCCTCCCGGGCTTTGCGCTAGCGGTCTTCCTTCTCGCCCGTGAGCTCCCTAACCGCGAGTGCAATTGCTTCGGCGCAATCGCGCCAGCAAAGATCGGCCCCCGACTCGCCGAACGAAACATCGCGCTCGCGAGCGTGGCTGCCGTGGGCTGGTACATCGCGCAGCACCAAAACCTCCAGGCGCTCTCGCTTTCGACGGTCCTTATGACCCTGCTGTTTGGGGCCATCGCGCTGATGCTCTTCCAATATCGGCGGCTGCGCAACGCCGCCCTTACCGCCAACAAAAGCCCACGCTAAGGGAGGCCGAATGAGCGATACGTGAAGCGTGGGGGAGCTCGCTTACGGGTTCGTGTTGCCAGGGCTGCAGTCCGTACGGAGGCGCGGGCACGTGCACCAATGGAGGACCGTGCCACTGCGACACTCGTTGGTGTGATGACACCGGCAACTGCCCATCGAACACCTGCCGCTGCGGCGACTGGGGGACGGGCCAACCCTGCAACAACGGGGCGGGCAAGATCTACGCCGGCGACTGCTGTGGCGGCTGCAACTGCGGTGAGGCCTGCGTTTGCAGTTCGTCGTATGACTGCCACAGCACCTGCTCGCCTTGCCCAACCTGCTGTCACCAATTTCAACACGTGCAGGATCCCGGGCGGCAATGCGGCGACTGCACCACTTGTACCTGCAGGTGGTATGTCAACTGCCGCCGGGCCATCTGTGTGACGTGATCGAGGCCTCCTCCCAGGACCTGCCTCGCTCCCGCGCCGAGGGTCTGCTTGGCCTTGCCATTAGCCCGTATCTGATCGTCACCGCGGTAGTCGCCGGTGCGGCCGGCGTGGCCATCACCGACAGCCTTGACCTTCCGCTTTGGCTCGTGCTGGTAGCTAGCACTGCGGGATGGTCGTCGGCCTGGTCGCCTTGAGGGGTCTCGATGGCTTTTACCATCAATCCTGCGGTCAGCAGGGTCGGCTATCGGAGATGGATCATCCATGTCGGGCTATTTGCTCTCGGCGTCGGTTTGGGAGCGCTTCTCACGTACTGCATCGCTCGCGGCCTGTACGCGGCGTTGGCCACGATCTCCCCAGCCGCCTGGCTGGCTGTCGCGCTGCCCCTGGTCGCCCTTGCGGCGCTGCGCGACCTCGGCGTTCGGACCCCAGTCCCCTACCCAGCGCGTCGACAAGTACCCGAGTGGCTCCGCCGCATGCTCCCCCCGGGACTGACGGCCATCGCCTACGGTGGGCAACTCGGTACTGGGTTCTTGACGCGCTTTACCTACTCGACGCACATAGCGTTCGTCGCTTTGCTCGCATCGCAGTCCTCGACTACGGTCGTCGGTGCTTCAGTGCTTGCGTTTGCGCTGTCGAAGAGCATCGTCGTCGTCAGCTCTCTCGCGGGCGACTCCTATCCGGAGTTCGAGCGGCGGCTCCTATACCGCCACCGTGCGCGCGGGCAAGCCACACTGCGCGCAGCAAACGCCGCGCTGGCACTAGCGGTCGCCTTTGTTCTCATCGCCAACTTATAAGGAGGAAGGCGGATGACCACGACGATTCCAAGAAGGGGCTTTCTGAAGCGAGCCGGTAGCGCGGTCGGAGTCGCCGCGGCCGCCAGCGCGGCGCTGCCGGCCAGCGCGCGAGCGGCCACGGATCTCGATGCGAGCTTCACCGCCCCCTATCCGCCCAACCCAGTGATCGCGTATCCGAGCTCATGGTTCGTGTACACGGCGCTGATTCCAAACGTCACCATGCCCTACGACGTTGTGCTCTGCGACCGTCAACTCGGGCCCTTGCCGGACATCCAGGGTTACCCTAACCTGGCTGTTGTACCCACTGACGCGACCATGGTGCTGCTGTTCATTCGGGATCCTGTTCCCCTTGCGGCCGTGACGTCCCCCGACATCGCGGAAGCCGTCTCGCTCGACAACGGCAGGACGATGCGCTTCAGCGACTTGGGCGACGGAGGGATCAACTGGCAGGGCTTTCGCAATTTCATCGGGTGGTACACCGTGACCTCGGGCGACATCCTCTACAGCATGGGGTTAAACGTGTATGTCGGACCAAACGCCGGGAGCGAGTGGAGCGACTCACAGCTGATCGTCGACAGCATCCACCTTCCTGCGTGAGCCCGATACTGAGTGCGCACAACGGGTATAGCGAGGCTCGGCCCAACGATCTGCTTGGTCACAGTGCTCGCGCTGGTGCTGGATTCGTGCGGCGGCGCCAGCCGACAGCACCACTCGCAGCACATTCGAGCAGTTCAGCAACTCAGAACGTCTATGCATCACGGTCCGTTGGCTGAGATCCCAGCCGCAAGCGCGGTTCCGATGACCCCGACGCCCCGCGCGGCACTTGCGCCCTGCCTTCACTCGAAGCTGCTGCGTCCCATATGCCCCCACTTGGTGCCGCTGTCAGGCAACCCAGCGAGCTACAACTTGGAGGATGGATGCGCAAACGCCGCCCGGATAACGATTAGTAGCAGCCGCTGCACGTTGCCTGGATGGGGCTACGAGACCTTCGCGCCGCTGCCTGCCAGAGGACGAGTGAGTGCGTGGGATGGAGCGGGATGGTTCGCTCCCTCGTACGCTCCAATGGATCCGCCCCCCTACCACGTCCACGTCGACATCGAAGCGTCGGTAGGCTCAGAACCTCCATCAATCAGCGGGCCCAGCTTCGCCGGCGCCGAGCCTGCGCATCGCCTTAGCGACGCCCTCCTAAACCCCAACCGGAGGCGACCGGTCTTGTTCGGCTGGGTACGCTGGTTCGGGCTGTACGGTCGGCTCGTGCTAGCCCCAACGGGCTCCAACGGCGGCGGAGAGCAGGCTGACCACCTGATCTTCTATTTCAGCGCCGGTGGTGTGAACTACGACATTAGCCTTCATGCGTGGGCGTCGAAGGAACGCATTCGCGGGCGTGGCGGGAGCCTAGTCTTGAGGGCTGCTCAGCCGGGGGCGGCGCTTCCACATGTAATCGCCACGCTGAAGGCGATCGTAGGCTCGGCGCCCGGCGTACCCTGATTCCGGTCGGTGCGCGGGATACAAGCTGCCGTCGCCGGCGCCGGTTGTGGCCGCTCGCCAGATGTCCGGCGACGGAGCACAAAGCGAGTAGCAGTGGCGTTGCTGCCGACCACAGAGCGAGCTGGCGGCCGTCTTCACTGTCTGCAGTCCCCAAGGTTGCGAGCCAGCCGGCTCGCTCCCGCGCGGTGCCCGGCCGTAGGCCGGACTCGGGTCACGGCCTTCGGGCCCGGGCACCCCTTCCGTCCGCCGCGTCACTGACCGAGCGCAGCGAGGCAGTGACGCGGCAGGGAACGCCTGGCACCGTCTGGCGCCGGCGGGCTTTGTGACAAGTGTGCAACAAGTGCCGGGCAGCTATCGACGGGGGCTGAGGCCGGCGCTACGGTGGTGAGCGTACTGATGTCCGTCGCAGCCCTTTTCATCGACCGGCGCGCTTTCATCACGCGTACGAGGCCCACTCTTTCTAGCGGGCTTTGGGCATACCTCGAGCTCTGGCTCGGGAGACCTACGCGTGATGCGATGCGCTCCGTCTTCTAGGTGCGCTCCGGCCTTTGGCAGCCCTCGGGTCGCTGCTGTTGGCCGTGTGCGAGTCGACCACCACAACCGCGCTACGAGTCCACGACGGGGACACGCGCAGCGTCGCATTAGCGGCACTCTAACCCGAGACCGCCTTATCGCTCCACGCTCACGCGTTGGGCGGATCGGGCGCCGGCTGACCCCGTCGGCGCCTGATGGCAACAACACTCACCGTGAAGGGGTTTCGCATTGACCAGGGGCGAGCGAGCGGAAGTGGCCCGGTCGGCGTACTGGCGGCGTCTCGGCATAGGCGCGGCACGCCCGCGCCGAGAGCAGACGCTCCGGCTTGAGCGCGAGCGGATGGGCTCGAGCTCGTGCGGCTCCCCAGGAGCGCCGCTGATCTGCGCGCACCGCAGAGGTCCGGGGCCGCACGGCCACGTGCGCCGACCGCGGCTGCTGGCGCTCATCCTCAAATCAGGCAGTCGTGATGAGTTCGGTCTCGCTCAGACTGGCAGGGCGTCGCGTACGCCGGCGCCGTTGCTGAAGTAGTGCGGGTGGGTGGCTTGAATGCTCGCGATGGAGTCTGCGCTGAAGAGCACCACTTGGACTCCCGCGGTGCCACGAAACCTCTCTTCTGTCTTTGCGAAGGCATCCTCAGCCGCATCAGGGTCCGCGAACTCCTCGGTGTGGCGCACTGTCTGCTCCTCCACGTCGTAGACAATCAGGAAGTAGCGCCGCTCAGCGCTCTGGGAAGAACGGGCGGACTTTTCTCGCGAACAGCTTGGAAATCGCGCTCGAAATCGTCATCTAGTGTTGCTCCTTCGTCCTCGACGGCGAGCCGACGCGCAGCCATTCGAAGTATTGCAGGAGGTCGTTAGGTCCTCGACCGTCCTTCAGTGGCTGATGAAGCCGTCCTGCGGCTGACTCTACCGCGTCGGCCCACTCGTTCTGGCGGTGCGTTCGCAACTGGACTTCGACTCTTCGGCCGGCCTCGATAACGACGAGATGGATGGCGCGGCAGCCCGTCGGCTTCGGTCGTGCGATGTAGTCGTCCATGTGGGCAGCTGGATACCGCTGTAGCACCAGCTCCTGAGCTCGCCGCACCTCGACGAGTCCTGGAAGAACTGCGCGGCATCCGCCGATGTCTTCCATCTGCGACAGGCGCAGAATGCTCTGGCGCCAGAGCTTGACAATGATGGCCTCGCTGCGCTTCGGACGCCCCGTGACGGGAGCCCCCGGCGATACCTGGTCGACGATCTGCTGCGTGGTCTTTTCAACCTGCCGAAGCGGCTCAAGGAACAATGCGCGAAATGCGAGCAGGACCGCGAGCGCGGCCTGCCGGTCAGGTTGGCTGAGGTCCGCCTCCGCGGTCATGCTCGCCTCCTCGCCGCCAGCTGCGACTAGTTCTCGCGCCCAATCGCGCAGCACCTCGCCCGCGCGATCAACCCGTGAAAGCGATAGGTCTGATGCCCTCTCCGCCATGCCAGGTACCGTAGGCGAGAAGCAGGCCCGCACGGTTAAAGGGTCTGTCAGGCGGTTGCCTCCCCCGGACCTGTGGTGATGGTGGCGCCGGCGGCGGGGCTGTCAAGGTCGCGCTACGCGCTTCCTTGCCCTCGCGTCGCTCGGTGACAGCCCCGCCGTCCGGCGCTGTTTTGCAGTGACGGTCCGGGGGAGGGGGTTGTGACTTAACTGGAACTTCCGGCGGGGCACAGGGTGACCAGGCCAATACCTATGGCTCTGTAAGTCATCGAGACTTGACAGCGACTAGGAGAAGTCTGGGTATGGCAGGAGAGCAGAAGCCCGCATACGCGCGCCCCGCCGCTCGAGGATGGCGCGATGATGATCGGTTCTAGCTCGCAGATCCTGCCCGCGCAGGCGTACCACCCGCACCTGCCCCTCGCTCCCTTCGCTAGCGGCACCGCCGTGAGAGTCGGTGGCATCGCCCCCGCGGCAACCCCCGGACCTCAACGCCAAAATGCGCCGGACGGCGGGGCTGTCACCGAGCCGCCGTCAGGCGGCGAGGAAGAGGAAGCGCAGCGACCTTGACAGCCCCGCCGCCGGCGCAACCATCAAAAAGGTCCGGGGACGGCGTCCCCGAGGTGCTAGACGTCTTCGGCCGTGTCGACGGCAACCTCGGCGCCGCGCGGCGGCGCGCTGGCATGGAGTGGGACCTGGCCGCTACCGCCGGGAATGGTGGGGCGGACCGGCTCCTGTCGCCCGACGATGCAGCCCAGCTCCTCGGCCTCAGTGCCTACACCGTCCGGCAGCTCGCTCGCGAGAGGCGGATCCCCGCGATCCGGCTCGGGCGCTACTGGCGCTTCCGCCGCTCATCGCTCGAGAACTGGATCACAGCGCAAGAGCGCGCGCCACGCTGAACGAAGATACGACCTGTCCCGCCGCTAGCGTGGCGTTCATGGGCGCACGGCGCACGTACGGCACGGGGAGCCTGTACATCAAAGATGGCGACTGGTACGGCCGCTGGCGATCGGGCGATGGTCGGCGCCGGGCCCGCAAACTCGGACCGAGCGGGCGTGGCGGTCTCGGCCGCAAGCAAGCGGAAGAGCGGCTGAGGGAGGCGATGCTCGCCGACGTGTCCACGTCACCCGTCGGGGCAGCGTCGTTAGCCGAGCTCGCCCCCTGCTTGATTGCGGACCTCAGCCGGCATGGTCGCAAGCACTCGCACATCCGCACAGTCAGAAGCCGCCTTGACGCGCATATCCTCCCGGCTCTCGGGAATCTTGCTCCGGGCGAGCTAGCGGCCGACGACGTCCGCCGTTTGATCGATCGCATGCACAACCGGGGCGCCAGCCCAAAGACGATTCGCAACACAGTGGGTGTGCTGCACTCCCTTCTGCGACTCGCCCAGAGCCGCGGTATGTGCGAGCGCAACGCGGCCGAGCAAGTGGCGCTACCCGAGCCGCGCCGTGACCATACGTTGCGCTACCTGACGATGTCCGAATTGGAGCGCGCCCTAGCGGCAGCGCCGCCCAGGGACGCGCCCCAGCTCGAGCACGACTGGTGGCGAGTCATCCGGCTGCTTGCACTCACCGCCGCGATGACCGGCTTGCGCCTTGGGGAACTGCGCGCACTCCGTTGGCGCGATCTCGACATGGCCGCGCTTCGCGTCCGCGTTCACCGTGCGATCGTCGACGGGCGTCTTACCACCCCGAAGTCGCGCTCAAGCGAGCGTTCAGTTCCGCTTGCCTCACGGCTTGTGGCAGAGCTCGAACAGCACCACCGCCAAAGCCCGTACAACGCCGACGACGATCTGGTGTTTGCTCACCCGCACACCGGCCGAGTGCTTGATGACACGCGACTCCGTCGGCGATGGCGGGCGGCGCTCGAGCGCGCCGACGTGCGGCCGGTCGGCTTGCACGGACTCAGGCACACCTTCGCGACGACCGTCGCCGCCTCCGGCGAGGCTTCGCTGAGGACGCTGCTGGTGATGACCGCTCTGCAGGAGCGGTGGGTCGTGCCGCTGCCAATGGCTGTCGGACTGGCGCGGCTGCACCGGCTGTTGTCCAAATCTTCGCTGGAGAACCAGGATGAACTCCTGACCGGCGGCGAGGTGGCGTGGTTCCGGGAAGCGCGCGCGAACCCGCAGCGCGAAAGCGACTACTGGGTCCAGCGCGACTTCTCAGCCGGAGTCCCCAAGGTCAAGGCTCGCGTGCACATGATCACGGGCTGGCGGGACTCATTCACGCCGTGGCAGCTCGAGGACTACGCCGCGCTGCAGCAGGCCGACCGGCCATGCCAGCTGGTCATCGGCCCGTGGACGCACAACGATGAGGGCCTCGCCGCCGCCGGCGTGCGCGAGGAGCTGGCCTGGCTTCGCGGCAACCTGCTTGGCGATTCCCGGCTGATCGATCCGGCGCCCGTCCGCCTGTTCGTGACCGGCGATCACAGCGCATGGCGCGAGTTCGATCGCTGGCCCCCCAACGGGTACCCCGAGCGCCGGCTGTGGATTGCCGACGAGCAGGGTCTGGTGTGGCAGCCGCCTGCCGCCAGCGGCGGCCGCCGGTATCGCTACGACCCGGCCGACCCGACGCCCTCGGTTGGCGGGCCGATCATGGTCACACTCCGGCCGGTCCAGGACAATCGCCGGCTCGAGGCCAGGACCGATGTGGTCACCTTCACGGGCCCTCCACTGGAGGCCACGCTGGAGGCGATCGGTCCGGTGCGCGTAGAGCTATGGGCCCGTGCCAGCGAGCCATATTTCGACCTCTTCGCCCGCCTGTGCGACGTCGACGCACGCGGCAGCTTGTGGAACGTGTGCGACGCGCTGGCGAGCGTCGCGCCGGGCCGCTTCGAATACTTCGAGAAGGACGATGTCTGGCGGGTCTCGTTCGACCTGTGGCCGATGGCGCACCGATTTGCGCCCGGGCATCGGATCCGCCTGCAGGTTTCCTCAGGCGCCCATCCTCGTTACGTGCGAAACCCGGGCACAGGAGAGGACCCCCTGACCGCGACGGCACTACGCGCAGTGAATGTGGAGATCCTCTACGGCCCTCAGCGCCCCTCCGCGCTGGCCCTCCCGCTGCTCGCAGATGGGATGCCCGAAGGCGCGGTCTAGTTGCTGCTCACGGTCGCTCAGGAGGTAGGCGGCGTAGATCTGAGCCGTGCGCGCTTCGGTGTGGCCCAACCACTCCTGCAATGTGCGGAGCGACGCTTCGCCCGAGGCGAGCGATGGTGGTCGCCAACGTGTGCCTCAGCCCGTGCAGGCCAATGGACCTAACGTCGGCGCGACCGGCGGCATGGTGGTAAATCTTGCGGTCGTTGGTGGGCGGGGACAACCTGCCGCCCTCGCCTACCTGTCGGCCAACGGCACCGTGCTCAGACGCTTCGACACAAACCAATACCCACGCATGAGAAAACTGCCCCCGGGGGCCTACGGCTTCACCACCGGCTCCTGAGCCAGGTACCGAAGCGGGACTCAGTTCTCTGGCGCACGTCGCTGTTGGCGGTGGCGAGCACGCTCCAGCTGCTGTGGACGATTGCTGAGTGCGGCGGGTGGGATTCGAACCCACGTGCCACACGTGGATGCCTGTAATCACGCGGTTTCTTGCGGTGATGTGAGGGTGTTTTCGGGGGTGCTGTTGACGAAATTGGCCACCAATTGGCCACCTGGAGCCTGACCGAACGCCCGATCAAGCTGCTGCTGCTCACGTTCGGAGGGAAGGTACGCAGCGTAGATCTGGGTGGTGCGCGCCTCCGTGTGACCCATCCATTCCTTAGCCACTGCGCGGAGGTCTCGATCGCCAGACTGCCGCCCGGAAAGCTCTGGCCGTGGAACTGCGATGCGCTCCCCTGGATGACCAGCGCTGCAAGGTCCTCGTCGGCGTCGGCCGCCACCGCCCATTGCACCAGCCCCAGGTAGCTTTGCCCGGTCATCCCGATCGGCCCCGCGTGCCACGGTTGGCGACGCAGCCACGCCAGCGTCGCCAGCCCGTCGGCGCGCTCGTCGAACGGATTGAACGTTCCCTCCGACCCGAACGTGCCCCGCACGCTCTGGATCACCACTTGCAGGCCGCGCTCAGCCAGCAAACGCCCGTGCAGTAGACCGAAGAATCCGCCACGCCCATAGCAGGAGCGAACCAAGACGGTCGGCTGCGGCACATCGCGAGCCGCTTCGGCCACCCAGCGATCGGCCAGCAGCACTGCCCCGTCGTCCATCTCCACGGGCAACTCGCGCTCGCGCACGACCGCACTGGTCTGCGCGCGGGGGAGGCCCCATCGCCGCCCAAGGATTGCGCTAAGCAGAGTCATGTCCGCCTAGTCCGGTGGGCGGGGACAATTTTTCATCCGCAACCGGATTGCTCTTTGCAAATTTGCTGCCGCCCTACCATGAATCCGATACCCATAGCAGCGCGATGAGCGTATTGCCAGACAAGCCGAAGTACCCCGGGACTGGCTGAAGACCACGAGTGCGCCACGCGCGTCCTCGTCGGCGACCACTCCCAGCCTTCTGCGGCAGCTTGCCTGGAATTGCGCCGTGTGTATGAGCCGGTCGTCAGGTTCACAAGGGGGGAACGCTTCTTTCCCACGGCCGTCGGCCCGTACGTCGCGCAATGCAGTCTATGGGCAGAGGACATAGACGGCGAAACGCGCTGCATCGTCCCCGCCGGAAGCCTCACGCTGGAGCGGCTCTGTGCGGAAGCGGTCACCTACTCGAGCCAGGCACTGTCCTTACGCTTCGTTCAGGCACCGCTGAGGGGTAAGGAGTATCGCCACTGGCGCCAGATGCCGAGTGAGCGCGTGCTCGCGACCTCCCGGTTTACGAAGACGGGGATGTTGGGGCGGCTAATGGAGGCCGGATTCAGGGCCTCGCTGCTGTTGCGCGGGACGGTGGCCCGCGGCCTCGCGGCAGCGGCCGAGGTCACATATCGCGAGCAGCTCAAGTCCGACCGGTTTGCCTACTACGGCCGTGTGGTTCGCGTCGGCGGCTATCTGTGCCTTCAGTATTGGTTTTTCTACGCCATGAACGACTGGCGCTCGACTTTCAAGGGCGTGAATGATCACGAGGCCGACTGGGAGCTGGTGACCGTCTATCTCGCCGAGCCAGAAGAAGGACCTCCGCACCCCGCGTGGGTGGCGTTTTCCTCCCACGACCACTATGGCGATGACCTGCGGCGCCGCTGGGACGATCCCGACCTTCAGAGATTTGGCCAGCATCCGGTCGTGTTCACGGGTGCCGGATCGCACTCGGGCGCATTCGTTCCGGGGGACTACGTGATCTCGGTGAACCCGCCCCAGCTGCGCAAGGCGATCGCTATTGCCCGGCGCCTCCAGCGGCTGCTCGCTCCGTGGCGCGAACCGAGCAGCGGCGCAGCGGGCCTGGGTATCCCATTCGTGGACTACGCGCGCGGGGACGGGCTGTCCGTGGGGCCTGGCCAGCAGAGCCAGTGGGCCGCGAGCCTGATCGGTGACCAGACCCCCTGGGTGCGGGACTATCGCGGCCTTTGGGGGATCGACACCGAGGATGCCTTTGGAGGTGAGCGGGCTCCCTCGGGTCCCCGTTACGAACGCGATGGCTCAGTCCGCCGGGCTTGGGCCAATCCGCTGGGTTGGGCGGGCCTGCTGAAGGTCGCCCCCCGCGATGATCAAATCGCCGCTCTCTTGAGTGAGCGAATCGCGGCGGGCGAGCGCGAGCTTATTGAGCTCGACGAGACGATCGCTCGCGAGCGCGACGACCTGCGCACCATGGCGGTGAAGACGCGCTCGTTGCAGGCGCACGAATACGCAACGTCGCTGGTCGAGGCCCGACGCAAGCGCATGACGGAGATCGAGGCCGCCCTGGACAAGAAGATCGCTGCGCGAGCCCAGCTTGCCGAGGAGCTGCGGGCCCACCGCGAAACTGTCCGCCGCCCACTTCCGCCGGAGCCGCCGCATGCTCACATCCAGACCCCACGTGGTCCACGTGCCCAGGAGCAACGGCGGCGTATGCGCTTCCTACACGTTTGGTCGGCCGTAAGCACGCCGCTGCTGCTGGCGTTGGTCCCCGTCGTGCTGCTCGCACGGCCGCTGGCTTGGCTGACCACGATTGCCGCCGCGGCGCTGCTGATCGTCGGCACCGAGGCATTCGCGCGGCGTCGGTTTCTGTCGTTCGTGGCCAGCGTGCTGCTCCTGGCGGCAACGGCGGTGGCCGTGGTGGTGTTTGTGCGCTTGGGTCACCAGTACTGGAAGTACGCCCTGGCCGCACTGTTCGCTGTCGCCGCGCTCGCGCTCCTGATCGGGAACGTCGGCGACCTCCGTCACGGATGGCAGCAAGGCGGCGCGGTGGGCGACGACGACACGTGACGCCGAGGCTGTCTAAATGCTCGGCGTGCCGGTTTGCTCCGCGGCGACGCTACGCCGTCGAGGGCTTCGGCGGTACAACGGGCGGAGAGCCGCGGCGCTTGGCCTCCTCGATCGGGACCTCCTGCTCGACGTTCCAACCCTGAGCCAAGCCGCGCATGGCGAAGAGGATCAGGAGCACCTGGACCGGAATCAGCAGCAGCACGATCAGGCCCAGGAAATCCGGCGGAAGCCCGGTCGTACCGAAGATCGACTGCGGCTGAGCGAAGCCGGAGTGGCTGCGGTCAAACCAGCTTGTCCCCGAGAGCCCGGTGCCGGCGATCACCACCACCATCAACAGCAGGATCGCGAGCCCGGCGGAGATCGGCAGCGCGCCACGGCTCCAGCGCCAGATGTAGAAGGCGAGGATCACATACACGATGCACCACACGAAGTTCAGCGGCTGGAGGCCTTCGAGCTTCGACCAGCCGCCGAAAGTCACGATCAACATCAGGGCGACCGATACGAGCAGGATCAGCACCACGATCGCCTTCGTGACCTTGCATTCCGCCTTGTCACGGTTCGGGTGGATGACCGTGTAGCCGGGCCGAAGGTTGCGAACCGGTGGCACGGCGTGCACATTACCCCGGAAAACCGGCGGATGCATCACTTCGTGGAGAGGCCGGTCGCCGCCTAGAATCGGCGCTTGGTCCCGCGGGCGTGGCGGAATTTGGCAGACGCGCCGGCTTTAGGTGCCGGTGGGCTTAGCCCATGGGGGTTCGAGTCCCTCCGCCCGCACTTTTGCCGAGCTCAGCGGGCGGTCTTATCGCGCTGTGCCGGCGCGGGGGTCGGGTTAGTACTTAGGGCCGACGAACGAGTCGAGAATCGCGACGCTCGTGCGATGAGATATCGACAGATTCCTGTGGTTGGATTGCGTCACGCGGACGCCGAGTAGCTCACAGTGCTCGACGAAGATGGCGCGGATGTCGGCCGAGAGGTTGCTGAAGAAGTAACGGACATAGGAGTACTCCGCGACACGACCGCTGGGCAATTTCGTTCGGAACTGGTTCTCCGCCCGGCAGCCATCGGAATGGATCAGTCCGCGGATGAGGGATCCCGGATTCTCTCGCGTCAACTCGAGCTGCCAGCCCTCGAGGACGATCGAACGTAGATGCTTGCGCCCAGGGCCGTGCTGCGGAAAGGCCCGGCCCACAGCCGGATGAGCGATCTGCAGGACGTCCGCGCCGGACGAGGCTCGCGGAGACCGCACGGCCCGCCGGCCTGGGAACGTCATTTCCATCGCACGCATGATCTCGTCTTCGATTGCGCCGTATCGTCGGTCGCTCGTAATGCGAAGAAGCCAACCGTTGGGCGGTTTATGAACGAGATGTCCGTCGCCAAGGTAATTCCCGAGGAGGTAGCTGTACGTCTCTGCATGGGGGACCTCCCATGCGGCAGCGATCTCGCTCCCGCCCCTTAGCCTCGTAGGTGACTTGTCGCGATGCCGCCAGCGCTGGACGGTGCTCCTTGGCACGTCGGCGCGAGTCGCGATCTGATAGTCGCTGAGCCCGGTCGCGGCGAGTTGGTGTACCTGCAGGAAGGCTTCACGGCGATCATCCATCGAACATATGTTTCCGTCCGAGCCAGACGTTACGGTGGCTTTGGAAGCTACGATGGGGGCGGCCCAGGGGAGTGAGCTAGTGGTTACGCGCGCGGTCTCCAAAACCGCGAACCCGGGTTCGAATCCCGGCTCCCCTGCTGTCTTAGTGCTGTGGCATCGGACGCCGATCGTGTCGCATCGGATTCGCGGACTTCCTGGAACCAGCCATGAAATCCCACACCGTCTATCGCATCTTCAACACCGAGAAGCGGCGGGAGCTGATCCGGATCACCGAGGATGTGGCGGATGCCGTCGAAGAGGCAGGCATCAGCGAGGGCATGGTGCTCGTCTCCGCTATGCACATCACCGCCGGGGTGTGGGTCAACGATGACGAGCCCGGAATCCACGCCGACGCGCTCGAGTGGCTGGACAAACTTGCACCGCCGAGCTGGCATGAACCCGACGGCGAGGTAGCGCGTGAACTGCTGCCAAATCCGGGTGACTACCGGCACCACCGGGGTGGGGAGGACAACGGCGACGCGCACCTGAAGAACCTGCTCGTTCACCATCAGGTGATCGTCCCGGTCACCGACGGCAGGCTCGACCTTGGGCCCTGGCAGCAGGTCTTTTACTGCGAATTTGACGGCGGGCGCCGCAAGCGGCTCGTGATCAAGGTCATGGGGGAGTAGCCATCGACGGCTCGCGGGTGTTCGCCGATGGGCTGCTTGCGGGCCAGGTCGCCCTTGTCACCGGCGGCGGCACCAACCTCGGCAAGGCGGCGGCGGCCGAGCTCGTGCGCTGCGGTGCGGACGTGGTGATTGCGGGTCGCCGGCCCGAGGTGCTCTCCGCGGCCGGAGACGAGATCGGTGCGACCTGGGTGGCGGGAGACGTCCGCGAGCGGGACGGCGCGGAGGCGATCGTTCGCGCCGTTCTCGAACGTCACGGCCGCCTCGACTTCCTCTTGAACAATGCAGGCGGCCAGTACTTCGCCGCCGCCGAGACCGTCACCACCAAGGGCTGGCGCGCCGTACAGCGGCTCAACGTCACGGGCACGCTGCAGATGTCCACCGCCGCGCGCGACCTTGCCATGGCCAAAGCCGGCTCAGGAACGATCGTCAATGTCACTGTCTCGCCCCACCATGGGATGCCCGCGATGGCACACACCGGTGCGGCGCGGGCGGCGGTTGAGGCGCTCACGCGCGAGCTGGCCGATCGGTGGGGGCCCGACGGCGTAGCGGTGACCGCCGTCGCGCTCGGTCGCTTTGAGACGGAGTCGCTTCGCAAGTACCCCGCCGGCCTTTGGAGCCGGGCCGCCCAGTCGGTGCCGTTGCAGCGCCTCGGCGACGTCCAGGAGTACGGGTGGCTGGTCGGACTCCTCGCCTCACCATTCGGACCCACGTTCTCGGGGTCCGTCGTGACGCTCGACGGAGCACTTGACAACTGGTTTGGGCCCTGGCCGCCGCAGGACCTCTCGCCGGACGGACAGATCCCGACCGAGGAGCGACGAACGGGATCCCAGGCTGGATCAGGCCCCTAGGTCAAGCGGCGGACGGGAATCGAACCCGCATCATCGCCTTGGAAGGGCGAGGCTCTGCCGTTGAGCTACCACCGCGAATGGCCGGAGTAGCGGCCAGGCGCCTATTTTGGAGGATGGTCGAAGGCGACGAGTGCCTACTGCTGCGACTCGCGCTCTTCGCGTTTGAGATCGGCGATCTCCTCCGCCTTCTCCTGGACGCTCTCCTGCTCTTCAGAAAGCTCCTGCTCGGCTTCTCCCTTGCGCTCCTGGATGCTGCCTTCGCGGCGCAATTGCGGGTCGTCGATCGTCTCGCCAACCGTCTTCTTAGTCCGGCCCAGGATCCTGTCGATCAAGCTCACGGGTTGCTCCTTCGACGGTTACGTAGTTCGCCCTCGTGGGCGTGCGGGCGTATCGTAGTGGCGCGATGAAGGTCCTGGTGGTGACGAGTGAGCCCGTTGCGGCTGCCGATCTGAGGCAGGCGCTCCCCGGCGACGTCGATGCCGGCGACGTCGAGGTGATGGTTGTCGCGCCTGCGCTGCAGACCTCGGCCCTGCGCTTCTGGCTGGCTGACGTCGACGAGGCGATCGAGCGGGCCAAGGCCACCGAGCGCGAGACCGTCGAGCGCCTGAGCCGGGAAGGGGTTCAGGTGGACGACAGCGATACTGGCGAAAGCGATCCCGAGCAGGCGATCGAGGACGCATTGCACTTATTTCCCGCCGACGAGATCCTCGTCTTCACCCATCCCGAAGGTGAGCAGCACTACCGGGAGGACATCGATCCCGGCCTGCTCGAACAGCGCTTCAAGCTCCCCGTGAGGCGGGCAGTCGCCGGAGCTGGTTGAGCGCAGCGCTCCGGGCGTAGAATCGTCTCCCGACCACGGGGAGTGGCGCAGTCTGGTAGCGCACCCGGCTGGGGGCCGGGCGGTCGCAGGTTCAAATCCTGTCTCCCCGACTTTCCGTCGCAGATTCAGCATCTCTTTGGTGCCGAAGGCCAAGCCAGCCGGCGGCCGCCGCGTGATCCAGGCTGTCGGAGCACCCCTCCGGGAACGCGCCGACCTCAAACCAGCGGGCGTCGGATAGTTCTCCGCGACGCGGGTTTATCTCGGTCGTCTCGACTTCGCCCCGAAGGTAGAAGGTGCTGTGGCGCCGGAAGCTGTCCCTCGATGATCGCCGCCGGTATCCCTCGCGAGCGGCTAGACGCCCGGTCAGTGTCCAGTGCTCACACCGAACGCCGAGCTCCTGGTACATCTCCCGCCGTGCCGTGCTGATCGGGTCTTCCCCGCTGCGCACCCGTCCCCCCGGCAGCATCCAGCGGCGATCCCCATAGGTGTGCCGGACGAGCAAGATCGCCCCACCGTTGGTGAGGATGCAGCGGACGCCGCTCGAGCGGGGCCGCCGAATCGCCCACCAGCCTCGAAGCAAGAGGAGCGCTAGGCGATACCCGGTCGCTCGCAGGCGCGCGCTGAAGCCCACCTACCGATTATCGCGGCTCGCCGGGTTGCTGATCACTCGGTGACAGGATTTCCGGCTTCGATGTAAGCGTTTTGGTTCTGTGCGGGGTTAAGCGGTTGTGAGTCGTGACGAGAAAGGGTTCGGCGAGTTCTTCCGGGAGAGCTGGGATCCGTGTTTGAGGGCGGTTGCCGCCAGCACGGGCGACATGCCGCTCGCCGAGGAGCAGGTTGCCGAGGCGTTTGCCCGGGCCTGGGCGTCCTGGCGCAAGGTCAGCCGCCACCCGGCGCCGAGGGCGTGGGTGGTGCGCACCGCGCTCAATGCTGGGGCATCGACCTGGCGCCGGCGGGTGCGGGAGCTGCCGCTGGCCGACCATGACCTGCCCGCGCCAGGCAGTTCCGGGGGCGGGCTCGATGCTCGGGCGCTGGCGGCGCTGCGACGGCTGCCGGTAAGGCAGCGCGAGGTGGTCGTGCTGCGCGTCTTCCTCGACCTGGATATCGAGACGACCGCGAGGCAGCTGGAGATCGCGCCGGGAACGGTCCGCGCCCACCTGTCCCGGGCGGTCACGGCGCTGCGCAACGAACTTTCGCAAGCCAACATCCTGGAGGCAGATCCATGTACGACAACGATCAAATGACCGATAGCGCCGAGCTGCGCGAACTGCGCGACTCCCTCTCGGGTGTAGCGATGCCCGAGCGGCCGCCGCTTGAGACGATCACGGCCCGGGGCCACGCACGCCGCCGCCGCCGTCTCACAAAGGTCACGCGTGCGTCTGTGGCCGGCGCCGTCGCCGCTGGCGCGCTGGCACTGGGCCTAAGCGGCGCGTTCAACCCGGCCCACAAACTCGGGACGATCCGCACCGCGGCATACACGCTGCGTCACAACGCCAACGGCACCGACACGCTGACGCTGAACCCGGGCGAGCTGTTTAACCCCTCCCAGCTGCAGAGCGACCTCGCCCAATACGGCATCCCGGCGAAGGTCACCAGCGGCAGCTACTGCACCTCCAATCCCGAGCCAGCTGGCTTCGCACAGGTCGTTTCGGTGCCGGGACCCGGTACTTCGCAGGAGGGATCCGGTCAGCAGCCCACGATCACGATCGACCCGTCGCAGATGCCCTCGGGCACCGAGCTCAGCGTCGGCGACTTCCAGATCACCTCGGGCCAGTTCGCGGGCCAGCAGCAGGCGGACATGGACCTGATCGACACGAACGCATACACGTGCACCAGCACCCCGCCTGCGCTCGGACCCGGCACCCCGGGCTTCGGGGCGCTATATGGCGGCCAGAATGACGGGGGCCACTACATTCAGCTGGCTCCTGGATCCAACTAGGCGCAACGACCCAACATCCGCCCCGGGGCGCCCACCAGTGCCCCGGGGCATCCGTGCGCGAGATCCTGGTATCCGCACGCGCTGAGCTTTGATGGGTCCCGATCCACCCGGATGGCAATCCCGCAGGGCGGCTGAAGCCGCGTTCATCGGACCCGGAGAACTGGGTAGCGCTCACCTCATGACCGACCCCAACAACGACGAGCGGGAGCAGGCTCCCGAAGACATTCCCGAGGAGCCGGGCGCGGAGGGCGGATCGCAGAGCCCCGCCGCGGACAAGCTGCCAGGCGCGCCGGCCGACGACGACTCACCGGTCGGCGACACCGACCAGCACTCCAAGAACTGACTCGGCTTAGCTGCGTCGCGGCGTACCGCCGTCTCGGCTCAGGCCGTCTCGCCGGCGACCGGCGCCTTTGGTGTGATCCGATCGGCCGCCTTGCGGACCATCGACAGCGGCGCGGCGATGTCCTCAAGCGACTTGCCCTCGGCGTTGACGCCGAGGACGGCGGCCACGATGCCTCCGAGGATCATCAGCCCCGCGCCAAGGATGTAGCCCCAGAACAGCCTGTTGGGATCCTGGCCGGTGCCGATGAGATGGCCGTAGAGGTGGGTGCCGAGGAAGCCGAAGCACTGAGCGATGGCGAAGAAGACCGCGATCGCCTGCGCACGAACCTCGAGCGGGAAGACCTCGCTCGCGGTGAGATACCCCGCGCTCGCGCCTGCCGAGGCGAAGAAGAAGATGACCGACCACGCGATCGTCTGCGATGTCGCGTTGAACGCGCCCTGCTTGAAGAGGATCGCGCTGATGACGAGCAGGACACCCGAGAGGATGTAGGTCCCGGAAATCATCTTCTTGCGTCCCACCGTGTCGAACAGGCGACCGATCGTCAGGGGCCCGAGCAGGTTGCCGGCCGCGAAGGCGAAGAAGTAGTAGCCAACGTCGTTCGACGAGACGTGGAAGAAGAACTTCAGCACCAGTGCGTAGGTGAAGAAGATCGCGTTGTAGAGGAAAGACTGGGTGGCCATGAGGATCGCGACGAGCGTCGAGCGGCCCGGGTACCGCTTGAAGAGGACGTGCAGCAGCGACAGATAGCCGATCCGCTCGCTTGGTCGGATCTCGATCTCGTGGCTGTCATCGACCGGAGCCACCGCCCCCTTCGTCGCCTCGACCTCGTGTTCGATCTGCGCGATGCTCACCTCGGCCTCCTGCTCACGCCCATGCATGAGTTGCCAGCGCGGGCTCTCGGGCAGGTTGCGCCGCACATAGATGATCACGAGCCCGAGCACCGGGCCGATGAGGAAGGCCAGACGCCAGCCGAGGTCGGCCGAGATCTTGTTGAGGAAGAAGAGCGTCGCGACGGTGCCGATCAACGCTCCGCCCCAGTAGGTGCCGTTGACGGCGATGTCGATGCGGCCCCGGTAGCGCGCGGGAATCATCTCGTCGATGGCGGAGTTGATCGCCGCGTACTCGCCGCCGATGCCGGCGCCGGCGATGATGCGCGTCGCGTACAGGTACACGACCCAGCCGTGGCCGGCCTGGGTGACGGCGGTCAGACCACTGCCGATCAGGTAGACGCCGAGCGTCACCATGAACAGGTTCTTGCGTCCGAGCTTGTCGGACAGCCGGCCGAAGAAGAGCGCGCCGATTACCTCTCCGATCAGGTACCAGGTCGCGATGTCGGCCGACTGGCTGGAGGTGAGGGCGAGCGTATTCTTGTCGGTGAGCGCAGCGCTGAGGTTGCTGGCAACCGTGATCTCGAGGCCGTCGAGGATCCACGCCACGCCGAGTGCCATGATCATGCGGGTGTGGAATTTCGACCATGGCAGGCGATCTATCCGGGCCGGGATCGTGCTGCAAATCGTCCCGTTGGCTGAATCCGCATCCGCCGACGACGTCGCCATCTCACCTCCTTCGCCGAAGCTCCCTGCGTCGAACTCGAGGCGTAGATACCCGCACACGGGCGCCCAATCACGCGACGCTTAGCTTTGACCCGTGGCCGAACTTGAACGCCTCACGGGAGCCGCGCTGGACGAGCAGATCAGGGCTGAGACGACCATTGCGGTCATCCCCTTCGGCTCGATCGAACACCACGGCGCCCACCTGCCGCTGGGAGCCGACTCGTTGCTCGCAGACGCGGTCGGTAGCGATGTCGCGACACGGCTTGGGGCGCTGCTCCTGCCCACCGTTCCCGTCGGCGACGCCTCGCAGCACGCGGCACGCCCCGGCACCTTGACGCTGCAGCCAGACACCGTCTCGGACACCGCTTTCCAACTGGGGCAGAGCCTCGCCCGGGCCGGGGTGCGATTGATCGCGCTCGTCTCGACCCACGGCGGCAACGCCGCGGCGCTGCAAGCCGCGGTCCAGCGACTGGACGCCGCCGGCATCGCCGCTTGCGCGCCGCAGGGCGACCTCGGCCCCGACCCAGGGAGTCACTCAGGTCCTTGGCTGACCTCGGTGATGCTCGCGCTGCATCCGCAGCTCGTCCGCCTTGAATCCGCTGAGGTCGACCTGACCGGCGCGAGCGCCGAGCGCGGCGAGAGCCACCTCAAGCGGTTCGTTGCCTCGGTGGTCGACCAGATCGAGGTGCGCGCTCGCCTATGAGGGCGGCGGCGCCGGATTGGGCCCGCGCGGCGCGACGCTGAAGATCCGCCGCGCGACCAGCCGCGAAGCCGCGAAGGGCGACAGCGCTGTCGAGGGCCAGCGCGCGACCGAGACGGTGACAAAGGCGCCCCCGCGATACAGCGTCGCGCTGGTGGCCACCAGCTCGCGCTCGGCGGGAAACCACGACGCCACCGTGCCGACGCCCGGAACGCTCAGCGGATTCTGTGGCTTGCCGGCCGCGCCGAAGGCCTGGGCCAGGTGCGCGGTGGTGGTGTCGTACGCGGTGTAGGCCTGCTGGTCCGCTTCGGTGAGGGTCGTCAATTTGACGCCCTGGCCCTGGGCGGTGCACTCGATGTAGGTGGGGTCGCTGTTAGTGACCCTCACCGTGACCGGTCCGTGAAGCGCCTGCGCGGCGGCGCGGTGCGCGGCGGCGCAAACCCGCGCCGCGGGCGGCCCCTTGGGAGCTGCGTGGCCTGACCCGCATCCCGCGACTGCCAGCGCGAGAACGACCAGCGCGGTCGGTGGCCCTGCGGCCCTCGCTCCCATGGCCGCAGCGTAACCGGGGCGGATCCCCGAAAGAACCCGCCCCGGTCATTACCAATGGAGCCCTAACGAGAGCTCAGCAGGACCAAGCGCTGGACCCGCTGGCGGCCCAGATCTTCGCGGCGATCGCGCTCTGCTCCGCCGGCGGGGCGTCTTGCGGCAGGCCGGTGCCGCCGTAAGCCGCCCACGTCGAGGGCAGGATCTGGTAGGCCCCGCCCGCGCCGGAGCTCGAGTTGACCGCGTTCCAGTTCCCGCCCGACTCGCACATGACGATGCTCGAGGGGATCGAATAGCCGCCGCCGTAGCTCGTTGAGCTGGGGGTTGCGGCCGGTGTGCTCGGGCTGACAGCTGCCGGGGCCGGCGTCGGCGCCGGGGCCGGGGCCGGGGCCGGCAGGATCCGCACGCGCAGATGCAGCGCCCGGCGCGTCTGCGGCCCCACGACGCCGTCGACCAGCAGATGGTGCCGGTGCTGGAAGCGGATCACGGCCGCTCGCGTGGTGGAACCGAATACGCCGGTGGTGCTCAAGTGCAGCGCGCGTTGCAGCTGCTTGACGGCGGGGCCCTTAGCCCCGGCCGCCACGAACTCGGGCGACGGCACGGGCGCCGGCACGGCATGAGCGCGGCCGCTGGCGCCTGGGATCTGTGCGGCGGCAGCGCCACTCGCGGAGGCCGCGAGTGATGCGCCGGCCGCGAGCGAGGCTCCGGCCGCGATCAGGACGCGCGCACCGCGCGCTCTCGAGTCAGGGTTCGTCTTGGTCTTGGGCATGCACTGCCCTCCTGGCTAATCAGGCCGACAACAGCGGGTGCCCACCCATTTGCTTACCGGTGGGTGCTCGGTCCCGTGGACCCGCACGACCGCCCGCCAGAGCAGGCGATCGACCCGATTTCCCCGCCGCTAATCAGGCAACGTCAGGCAGGGGAGTCGGCAGTTTTGCGTTGCCGCAAGTAACCCCGGAGCGCCGACCGGTAACGGAAGTGTGTGCTACGTCACAGATGCTTGTTCGGCGTGCGAGTGCCCGCGAGACGCGATCACGTCCACTTCTGGCTCCTCCCGCGGCGCCTTTTGCGGCGTGATCAGCTTGCCGAGCAGCCATATGCCGACCACCGCCAGGGCCGCTGCGCCGGCGCCCCAGATGATCGAGGTGTTTCCGAGTCCCACGTACTTGAGCCCGGAGGCGCAGATCACGACCGCGATCACCGGGCGGATGTAGCGATCGGGCACTCGGCTCGAGATCAGCGAGCCGACGAGCACGCCGGGCACAGCTCCGATGATCAGCGAGCCGGTCACGCCAAATTCGACATGGCCGAACAAGAGCGCGCCGATTGCGGCGGCGAGCGTCAGCGGCACCGCCTGCGTGAGGTCGGTCCCGACCAGCTGGCGCGCGCCGATCATGGGGTAGGCGAACAGCAGCAGCACGATCATCAGCGATCCGGAGCCGACGGAGGTGAGGCCGACGATGAGGCCGCCGACCACGCCGATCAACAGCGTCATCGCCGGACGCACCTTCAGCTCGTGCACGCCCGCGTTGCGCTCGCTGCCGCTGCGCCGGTCGAGCAGGTAGCGCAGCGCCATGGCGGCCGCCCCGATCAGCAGAGCGACGCCGAGCGCGAGCTCCACTTCCTTCTTGGCGTGGTGGCTGTTGCCCAGCAGATGCAGGAGGAAAGTGCCCACGAATGCAGCCGGCACTGATCCGATTGCCATCCACTTGACGAGGCGGAAATTGACCGTGCGCGCGCGCATGTGCACGCCCGCGCCAATCGGGCGCATGACCACGGAAGCGACGAGGTCGCTGGAGATCGCGGCGAGCGGCGCGACGCCGAAGAGCACGATCAACATCGGCGTCATCAGCGCGCCGCCGCCCGCACCCGTCGTGCCGACGAGCAGACCGACCACCACTGCGCCGAGGATCAGATAGCCGTCCAGATGCATGTTTGTATAGCCCCTACCTACCCCGACTCATCGTTTGTACCTCTTGAATATAGTGGCTTCTTCTATTGACGTCTAGGTTGGCCGGCGCACATGTGCGC
>JAVKSP010000042.1:0-24152 GCA_039583645.1 Solirubrobacteraceae bacterium | reverse complement strand
GATGCGCTGATCATCGTCGACGTTCAAAACGACTTCTGCGCGGGCGGCGCGCTGGCGGTGCCCGACGGCGATGCGGTGGTCGAACCGATCAACGAACTTGCCCAGCAGGCCCGCTTCGTCGTGGCCACGCGCGACTGGCATCCGCCCGACCACAGTTCGTTCGTGGAGCGGGGCGGGCCATGGCCGGTCCATTGCGTGCGCGACACCGCCGGGGCGCAGCTGAACCCGCGACTTGAAAGCGGCCGGATCGAGGCCATCGTCGACGTCGGTAGGGGTCGCGATGACCTCGGCTACTCCGGATTTGAGGCCTCAGAGCTCGAGACCCTGCTGCGCCAGCGAGGCGCCAAGGAGGTCCACGTCGCCGGCCTGGCGCTCGACTACTGCGTCAAGGCGACCGCGCTCGACGCCCGCAAGGCCGGGTTCGACGTGGTAGTGCACCGGGACGCGACCCGCCCGATCGACGCACAGCCCGGTGACGCCGAGCGGGCCATCGAGGAGCTGAAAGCCGCTGGCGTTCTAGTCATTTAAGGCCCGGCCGCATGCGGCCGGGCCCCGGCCGGAACATGTTCCGGCCGGGCGGTCGGCGCATGCGCCGACCGCGATCAATTTGAATGTTGTGACCATGCCCTCGCTTTTCGATCGCCGCCTGCTCTTCGTCACCGGCAAAGGTGGCGTCGGCAAGTCGACGGTGGCTACCGCGCTGGGCCTGCTCGCGGCACGCCGCGGGATGCGCACGATCGTGGTTGAGCTACAGAACCAGGAGCGCGTGCAGCGCGCCTTCAGCCAGCGCGACGCGCACTTCGAGGAGCTCGAGCTGGGCCCGCGGCTGTTCACGATCTCGGTGGACGCACAGCGGGCAATGGAGGAATACCTGCGCGTGAAGACCGGCCCGCTCGGGCAGGTGATCGGTTCGAGCCGGATCTTCGGCGCGCTCGCGATGGCTACGCCGGGCATGAGCGAGCTGCTCAGCATGGGCAAGGTGTGGGAGCTAACACAGCTCCAACGCCGCACGCGGGGGGCCGGCCCGTATGATCTCGTGATCGTCGACGGCCCGGCCACCGGCCACGGCGTCGGCATTTTGCGCACGCCAAGGACGTTCGCGGAGATTGCCCGAGTTGGCCCGATCGCCCGCCAGGCCCGTCAGATCCAGGCGACGATCGAGGACCGCGGGCTGACCGCCGTGGTGGCGGTGGCGACCCCCGAAGAAATGCCAGTCAACGAGACCTTGCTACTACGCGACGCGCTCGAGCGCGAGGGCTTTGCGCTCGACCTCGTGATCGCCAACGCGATCTACCCGCCGCGCTTCGGGGCGGCAGAGGTGGGCAGGCTGGAGCAGGCACTGCCGGGCACGGAGGAGCCGCTCGCGCGCGCCGCCGTGCGGGCCGCGCTTTCCGAGCACGCACGCAGGGAGACGCAGAACATGCAGTTGGAGCGGCTGCGCGGGGAACTGAGTCTGAACGGGCGAGTCGTCGAGCTGCCGTTTCTGTTCTCCGAGCGCGTCGGGCAGCCCGAGCTCGAGGGTCTCGCCGACCTGTTGGATTCGCGGCTGTGAACGTGGCGCAACTGCTCGAGGGCAAGCGCATCTGCGTTTGCGGTGGGTCCGGTGGGGTCGGCAAGACGACCACGTCCGCGGCGGTCGCGCTGGGGATGGCGGCGCGCGGGCACAAGGTGGCGGTGGTGACGATCGACCCGGCACGGCGGCTCGCCAACGCGCTCGGGCTCGAGGAGCTCGAGAACGAGCCCCGGCGCGTCGAGGCCAAGCGGCTGGCGCAGTCGGGAATCGAGGTGCAGGGCGAGCTGTGGGCGATGATGCTCGATCCCAAGCGCACGTTTGACGAGCTGATCGAGCGCCTCGCTTCCGAGCCGGGGCGGGCCGACGAGGTCAAGGCCAATCACGTCTACCGTGAGCTTTCGAGCGCCGTCTCGGGCTCGCAGGAGTTCACCGCGATCGCGAAGCTCTACGAGCTCGACCAGGACGGTGACTTCGACCTGCTCGTGCTCGACACGCCGCCCTCGCGCAACGCGCTTGACTTTCTCGACGCGCCCGGGCGCCTGACGGCGTTTTTGGAGGGACGGGCGCTGCGAATGTTCATGCGGCCCACGCGCATGGTCGGCCGCGGCGCGGCACCGTTTCTGTCCGCCCTGCGGCGCATCACGGGGGTCGACCTGCTGGCCGACCTCTCGACCTTCTTCGGGCTGCTCGGCGACATGACCGAGAGCTTCACGGCGCGGGCCACCCGGGTTCAGGAGATGCTGACGGCCAGCACGGCCGCGTTCTTACTCGTGACCTCGGCACAGCAGGAGTCGATCGACGAGGCGATCTGGCTGCGGCGCACGCTCGCCGAAAGCGGCATTCCCTTTGCGGGGGTAGTCGTCAACCGCGTCCACCACGACATCCTCGACGGCCGGGAGCCGAGCGAGCTCAACGGCGCGCTCTCGAGGCACATCGGGGGCGAGCTGGCCCGGACGGTGGCCCAGAACTTCCACGATTACCACGTGCTCGCGCGGCGCGATGAGCGCAACGTGGCCCGGCTCGAGGCGGAGCTCGGAGACGCTCCGCTACTGCTCGTGCCGCACCTCGACCAGGACGTACACGACCTCGAGGGGCTCGCGCGCGTGCACCGCTATCTGTTTGCCTCCGACGCCGAACGGGCACAGCTGATCGCGCAGGTGATCGCTTGATCAGGCCGCAGCGGCGCTGGTGGTGGTGGCTGCTCTTAGCAGCGCCGATTGCGGCCGTGGTGGTCGCGGCCTGCGGGGGTTCGTCGGGGCATGCGCACAAGCCGCATCCCAAGTTTCCAGGCTCTCGGCCCGAGTCGATCCCTGCCGGGATCCACAAGATCAAGCACGTCGTGATCATCATGCAGGAGAACCGCTCCTTTGACTCCTACTTCGGCACCTATCCCGGCGCCGACGGGATCCCGGGGATCGCCGGCAATCCGGGAACCGTTCCATGCGTGCCGAACAGGCAGATCGTCGGCCGGGCGAAGAAAAGGCACAAGCACAAGCACAACGGGCCGCTGCGTCACCTTTCCGGCCCGGCCTGCCTCAAGCCCTTCCACGACCGCTTCGACCAGAACCACGGCGGGCCGCACAGCCTCGGCAATGCCGTCGCCGATATCAACGGAGGCGCCATGAGCGGCTTCGTCGAGCAGGTGCACAAGGCGCTCAAGAACTGCGCCTCGACCCTGAACCCGGCCTGTACCGGGAGCAGCTCGAACGGCCAGACGGACGTCATGGGCTACCACAACGGCGCCGACATCCCGAACTACTGGTCCTACGCGCGCAACTTCGTGCTACAGGACCACATGTTCGAGTCGGTGGCCTCGTGGAGCCTGCCGGCGCACCTGTACATGGTCTCCGCCTGGTCCGCCCACTGCAAGAGCGCCCACAATCCCTTCAGCTGTCGCAATAACCCCGACCACCCCGGCAACCCACCCGGGTACGGCCATGGCAAACACAAGTCACACAGCCGACCGAAGTACGCCTGGACCGATCTCACGTATCTCATGGACAAGCATCACGTGAGCTGGCGCTACTACGTGTTCAAGGGTGCTGAGCCCGATTGCGTCAACGCCGCCGCGATGACCTGCTCCGCGATTCCCCAGAACTCCAAGACCGCCAGCATCTGGAACCCGCTGCCGTTCTTCACCACCGTCCACCACGACCACCAGATCGGCAACATCCAGTCGCTCGCAAATTTCTTCTCCGCGGCCCACAGCGGGAAGCTGCCCGCCGTCTCCTGGATCATCCCCACCAAAACGGTCTCAGAGCATCCGACCGCGCTCGTCTCCGCCGGCCAGTCGTACGTCACCAGCCTGATCAACACGATCATGCAGAGCCCCGACTGGAAATCGACCGCGATCTTCGTAGCCTGGGACGACTGGGGAGGGTTCTACGACCACGTGGTCCCGCCGCTCGTCGACCAGAACGGCTACGGGCTGCGGGTCCCGGCGTTCGTGGTCAGCCCGTACGCCAGGCGCGGCTACATCGACCACCAGACGCTCAGCTTCGACGCGTACCTGAAGTTCATCGAGGATGACTTCTTGAACTCCCAGCGGCTCAACCCGCTCACCGACGGGCGTCCCGATCCTCGACCCAGCGTGCGCGAAAACGCCCCGGAGCTCGGCAATCTGGTCGAGGACTTCAACTTCAATCAGGCGCCTCGACCACCGATGCTACTGCCGGTACACCCGAAGACGGACATGATCGAGCCGCCCTTCTACAGCCTCTTGAGCACTCGCTGAGCGGGCCTGGTCCTCGCTCGTTGGGGCTATATTCCCGGCCAGTGGGGCTGAGCAGATGAGGCGGGGAAGGGCACTGGGGTTGGCGACCGCGGCGGTGCTGATTTCGTGCGCGCTCGCGGCGATCGAGCCGAGCGCCCGCGCACAGTCAGGGGCCGCGCCGGCGCGGGCGAGCACGGCCGCGAGCGGGATCCACAAGATCAAGCACGTCGTGATCATCATGCAGGAGAACCGCTCCTTCGACTCCTACTTCGGCACCTACCCCGGCGCCGACGGGATCCCGGGACTGGCCGGAAACAAGGGGCCGCAGCCGTGCATGCCCGACCCGCACGAGAAGTGCGTGCATCCGTTTCACGACCGCCAGGACCACAACTGGGGCGGCCCCCATCACGCCCCCGCGGCCTACGCCGACATCGACCACGGCAAGATGGACGGGTTCATCAAGCAGCAGGAGGTCCTGCACCCCGGCTGCAAATGCCAGACGAAGTCGACTCCGCCCGACGACGTGATGGGCTATCACACGGGCAAGGAGCTGCCCAACTACTGGAAGTACGCCAACCACTTCGTGCTCCAGGACCACATGTTCCAGCCCGACCTCTCCTGGAGCCTGCCGGCGCACCTGTACATGGTGTCGTTGTGGTCGGCGCGCTGCACGACGGACAACCCGATGAGCTGCAAGAACAGCAACAACAATCCGGACGAGCCTCCGCCGTGGGGCAAGAAGCCACCGGTCTATGCGTGGACCGATCTCACCTATCTGCTCGACAAGCACCACGTCAGCTGGCGCTACTACATCTTCAAGGGCATCGAGCCCGACTGCGAGTCCAACACGTCGCTGACCTGCCGGCCGGTCACGCAGGGCCCCAAGACCCTGGGGCTGTGGAACCCGCTGCTGTATTTCGAGGACGTCAAAAAGGACCACCAGCGCAAGGACATCCAGTCACTCAACGGGTTCTTCGCCGCCGCCAGTCGGGGCAAGCTGCCGGCGGTCTCCTGGGTCATCCCGAACGGCCAGGTCTCAGATCATCCGCCCAACCTGATCAGCAAGGGACAGACCTACGTGACCGGGTTGATCAACACGATCATGCAGAGCCCTGACTGGAAGTCCACAGCGATCTTTCTGGCCTGGGATGACTGGAGCGGCTTTTACGACAACGTGCGGCCCCCGCACGTCGACAAGAACGGCTACGGCCTGCGCGTGCCGGCGCTGCTGATCAGCCCCTACGCGAAGAAGGGCTATATCGATCACCAGACGCTCAGCTTCGACGCCTACGCCAAGTTCATCGAGGACGACTTCATGGGCTCGCAGCGCATAAACCCCAAGACCGACGGGCGCCGCGACCCCCGCCCCGACGTGCGCGAGAAGTCCTCCAAGCTCGGCAATTTGATCAGCGAATTCAACTTCGACCAGTCTCCGCTGCCGCCCGTGATCCTGCCGGTGCACCCGAAGACCGATCTGATCAAGCCGAAGTAGCGAGGCCGCTGAGCGCCGCTATAGTCTCGAGCCAGTGGGGCTGAGCACATGAGGTGGGCAAGAGCGCTCGGACTGGCGGCGGCGGTGGCACTGGCGGTGTCCGTGCTCGCGACGATCGGGCCGAACGCACGCGCGCAGGCGGGCGCTCACGCGCGGTCGGGCGCTCACGCGCGACCGGGCACGACCCCAGCGGGGATCCACAAGATCAAGCACATCGTGATCATCATGCAGGAGAACCGCTCCTTCGATAACTACTTCGGCACCTACAAGAAGGCCGACGGCATCCCCGGCATCGCCGGACACTCGGGCAAGCTGCCGTGCGTGCCGGATCCCAAGCACAACCGCTGCTGGCATCCATACCACGACACCCGGGACTGGAACCGCGGCGGGCCCCATGCCTGGCAGGACGTTCCGATCGACGTGAACCACGGCAAGATGAACGGGTTCATCAAGCTGATGGAGAAGGAGCACAAGACCATCTCGCTGCCGCCCGAGGTGATGGGCTACCACACCGGCAAGGACATCGCCAACTACTGGAAGTACGCAAACGACTTCGTGCTCAACGACCACATGTTCGAGTCGGTGAAGTCGTGGAGCCTGCCGTCCCACCTCTACCTGGTGTCAGGCTGGTCGGCGTACTGCTCGAAGATGAATGTCGCGTCGAGCTGCCGCAACGCGCCCGCGCACCCCGCGGAGCCGCCGGGCGGTCCGAAACCGACGAAGGGCCCGTTTTCGTACGCCTGGACCGATATCACCTATCTGCTGCACAAGCACCACATCACCTGGCGCTACTACATCTTCAAGGGGATCGAGCCCGACTGTGAGAGCAACGCCACGGCCTCGTGCACCCCGGTCACCCAGGGCCCCAGCTCGAACTCGACCTGGAATCCGCTGCGCTACTTCACCGACGTCAAGAATGACCATCAGCGCAACAACATCCAGTCATTGAATGGGTTCTTCAACGCCGCCAACAAGGGCACGCTGCCCGCGGTCAGCTGGATCATGCCCAACCGCAATGTCTCCGAGCACCCCGACACCTCGAACGTCACGACGGGCCAGACCTACGTCACGGGGCTGATCAACGAGGTGATGCAGAGTCCTGACTGGAACTCGACCGCGATCTTCCTCGCCTGGGACGACTGGGGGGGCATGTACGACAACCTGATCCCCCCGCACGTCGACAAGAACGGGTATGGCCTGCGCGTCCCGGCACTGGTGATCAGCCCCTATGCCAAGAAGGGCTACGTCGACCACCAGGTGCTCAGCTTCGACGCCTATCTCAAGTTCATCGAGGACGACTTTCTCGGCTCACAACGGCTCAACCCCAAGACCGACGGGCGCCCCGACCCCCGCCCCGACGTGCGCGAGAAGGCCTCCAAGCTGGGCAACCTGGTCAAGGCGTTCAACTTCAACCAATCGCCCCGCAAGCCGATCATCTTGCCGGTGCATCCGAAGTCAGACCTCAAACACTAAGCGGCACACCAAGCGCGGCGGCGAACATGAGGTGGGCTTAGATGAGGCGCGTATGGGGGGCGGGTCGGCTTGGAGGCGTGACCAGCTGGGCTCGCGTCATCGCCCTGCTGGCCGCCGTGGCTGTGGTGGCGGCGACGGCTGCCGCGGGCTCGGCCTCCTCGAGCACCCCCCGCCGCCCTCCCGCGCAGCGCGGCTCCAGCGCGATCCCGGCGGGGATCCACAAGATCAAGCACGTCGTGATCATCATGCAGGAGAACCGCTCCTTCGATAACTACTTCGGCACCTACCCCGGGGCCGACGGCATCCCCGGGCTCGCCGGGCACCCCGGCAAGGTGCCGTGCATCCCCGATCCCAAGCGCAAGAACTGCGCGCGCCCCTACCACAACCGCCAGGACTTCAACTACGGCGGCCCCCACGCGCGCGCCGCCAACTTCGCCGATATCAACGGCGGCAAGATGAACGGGTTCGTCGCACAGCAGGAGAAAAACCGGCACTGGGCCGAGATGCACAACGACGTGATGGGATACCACACCAGCGCGGACATTCCCAACTACTGGGCCTACGCGCACCACTTCGTGCTCGACGACCACATGTTCGAGCCGGTCGGGTCCTGGAGCTTGCCGTCGCACCTGTACTTGGTCTCACTGTGGTCGGCCCACTGCAAGCGCCACAACGATCCCGCCAGCTGCCACAACCAGCCCGGCACGCCGGCAAAGCCCAAGCCGACGATCTATGCCTGGACCGACCTCACCTACCTGCTGCACAAGCACGACATCAGCTGGCGCTACTACATCTTCAAGGGCATCGAGCCCGACTGCGAAACGGACACCTCGCTGACCTGCCAGCCCGTTACCCAGGGTCCCAGGAGCAACCCGATCTGGAATCCGCTGCGCTACTTCGACACGGTCCACAAAGACCACCAGCTCAGGGACATTCAGTCGATCAACGGCTTCTTCAGCGACCTCGCCAAGGGCAAGCTGCCGAAAGTCTCCTGGATCGTCCCCAACCAGCGGGTCTCAGAGCATCCCGCGAGTGCAAGCATCAGCCCCGGCCAGACCTACGTGACCGGGTTGATCAACACGATCATGCAGAGCCGCGTGTGGAAGTCGACCGCGATCTTCCTCGCCTGGGACGACTGGGGAGGCATGTACGACAACGTGCGCCCGCCCCATGTGGACAAGGACGGCTACGGGATGCGCGTGCCCGCGCTGTTGATCAGCCCGTACGCGAAGGCCGGGTACGTCGAGCATCAGACGCTGAGCTTCGACGCCTACGCCAAGTTCATCGAGGATGACTTCCTCGGCGGACAGCGCCTCAACCCCAAGACCGACGGCCGCCCGGATCCCCGCCCGGACGTGCGCGAGCGCGCCCGCCAGCTCGGGAACATCCTCAGCGAGTTCAACTTCAACCAGACACCCCTGCCCCCGGTGATCCTCCCGGTTCATCCGAAGACAGACCTCAAGCAGTGAACCGGCGGCGCTCTCGACCCCGCGCGGTATAGTCAGCGCGCAGTGCGGGGCGGCTGCTTTTACTCGGTGTTCTCCTGGCGCGTGGGTGTGTCTGGATGAGGTGGGCGCGGCTCGCGGCGCTGGCGGCTGTTCTCACCCTGCTGGGCGCCGCCGCGGCGGCCGGGTCGGGCTCCAAGGCGAGCTTGCCAAGGCCCTCCCGCACACCGGCGGGTGCGTCCGCGGGCGCGATGCACGAGGCCGGGATCCACAAGATCAAGCACATCGTGGTCATCATGCAGGAGAACCGCTCCTTTGATGACTACTTCGGGACCTACCCCCACGCCGACGGCATCCCCGGCCTCGGTGGCCACGCCGGCAAGGTGCCCTGCCTACCCGATCCCGGGCACAAGTGCGTACGCCCGTTCCACGACCGCCATGACCTCAACCACGGCGGACCCCACGACACGGCGCCGGCGATCGCCGACATCAACCACGGCAAGATGAACGGTTTCGTCAAGGAGCAGGTGCATGGCCGGCCCACGGCGACAGGCGACGTCATGGGCTACCACACCAAGAAGGAGATCCCCAACTACTGGACCTACGCGAAGGACTTCGTGCTCCAGGACCACATGTTCCAGCCCAATCTCTCCTGGAGCCTGCCCGCGCATCTGGCGCTGGTCTCGCTGTGGTCGGCCTTCTGTCCCGACACGCACCCGATGTCCTGCCGCAACGCGCTTTCCAAGCCCGGCCGGCCGCCCCACTGGGGCCATAAACCCCAGGCCAAGAAGCCGCCCATCTACGCCTGGACAGACCTGACCTACCTGCTGCACAAGCACCACGTCAGCTGGGGCTTCTACATCTTCAAGGGCACCGAGCCAGCCTGCGAAAGCAACCTCACGGCCTCCTGCAACCCCGTGACCAACGGCCCGATCTCCTCCCCATCCTGGAATCCGCTGAAGTACTTCACCGATGTCAAGCACGACCACCAGCTCTCGAACATCAAGTCGCTGAACGGGTTCTTCGGCGCCGTCAGAAAGGGCAAGCTGCCGCAGGTCTCATGGGTCGTGCCAAGCCAACCGGTCTCCGAGCACCCGCCCGCCAAGGTCAGCCCCGGCCAGACCTACGTCACCGGGCTGATCAACACGATCATGCAGAGCCCCGAGTGGAAGTCGACCGCGATCTTCCTCGCCTGGGACGACTGGGGCGGCTTTTACGACAACATGCGCCCGCCGCACGTGGATGAGAACGGCTACGGCCTGCGCGTCCCGGCGCTGGTGATCAGCCCCTATGCGAAGAAGGGCTACATCGATCACCAGACGCTCAGCTTTGACGCCTACGCCAAGTTCATCGAGGACGACTTCATGCACGCCCAGCGGCTCAACCCCAAGACCGACGGGCGCCCCGACCGGCGGCCCACCGTGCGCGAGCGCGTGCACAAGCTTGGGAACCTCTTCAACGATTTCAACTTCAACCAGAATCCACGCTCGCCGGTGATCCTGCCGGTCCACCCCAAAACCGACTTCAAAGAGCCTTGAGCGGCCGGCTCCGACGAGGCTCTAGCCGAGCGCCGGCTGAGGGGCCGACGGTATATTCCGGCTCCGTGGGGGTTCGCAGATGAGGTGGTCAAGGAGACTCGGCTTGGTCGCCGCAGCCATCCTGCTGCTGAGCGCCGCGGTCGCCAGCTCGCAACCGACCAAGCACGCGCGGACAGGTGTCTCTGCGAGCCGCTACGCGGTCGCTTCGGGGATCCACAAGATCAAGCACATCGTGATCATCATGCAGGAGAACCGCTCGTTCGATAACTACTTCGGGACCTATCCGAAGGCTGCGGGAATCCCGGGGCTCGGCGGGCATTCCGGCAAGGTGCCCTGCATCCCCGCCCCCGCCAAGCACCGCTGTGTCAAGCCCTATCACGACCGGCAGGACACCAACTACGGCGGGCCGCACGACGTGGCCGCGAGCGCAGCGGATATCGCCGGCGGCAAGATGAACGGCTTTCTCTCAGAGCAGGAGCAGGCCGTGGCCAAATGCGGCTGCGGGACCCCAAACCCCCCCAATGACGCAGTCGGCTACCACACGAGCAAGGAGCTCCCCAACTACTGGAAGTACGCGAACGACTTCGTGCTGCAGGACCACATGTTCCAGCCCGAGGCCTCCTGGAGTCTGCCCTCGCACCTGTACCTGGTCTCGCTGTGGTCGGCGCACTGCGCCAACCACAGCCCCTCCAGTTGCAAGAACAACGACTCCAAGCCGGGTAATCCGCCCAATTGGGGCCATCACCCGACGCGCAAGCCGCCGATCTACGCCTGGACCGACCTCACCTACCTGCTGCACAAGCACAAGATCAGCTGGCGCTTCTACATCTTCAAGGGCATCGAGCCCGACTGCGAGACAGACACCTCGCTGACGTGCAAACCGGTCACGCAGGGACCCAAGTCTTCGCCGATCTGGAATCCGTTGCGCTATTTCGACACGGTGCGCAAGGACGGACAGCTCAAGAACATCGAGTCGATCAACCACTTCTTCAACGCGGCCGGCAAGGGCACGCTCCCGGCGGTCTCCTGGATCATGCCCAACCAGCAGGTCTCAGAGCACCCCCTGATCGCGAAGATCAGCAAGGGCCAGACCTACGTCACCGGCGTGATCAACACGATCATGCAGAGCCCCGACTGGAAGTCCACAGCGATCTTCCTCACCTGGGACGACTGGGGCGGCTTTTACGACCACGTTCGCCCCCCGCACGTGGACCAGAACGGCTACGGCCTGCAGGTGCCGGCGTTGATGATCAGCCCCTACGCCAAGAAGGGGTACATCGATCACCAGGTGCTGAGCTTCGACGCCTACGCCAAGTTCATCGAGGACGACTTCATGGGCTCGCAGCGCATCAACCCCAAGACCGACGGGCGCCCCGATCCCCGCCCGGATGTGCGCGAGAAGTCCTCCAAGCTCGGCGACCTGATCAAGGAGTTCAACTTCAACCAGGCGCCCCGCAAGCCGGTGATCCTGCCGGTTCACCCGAAGACCGACCTGATCCACTAGGGGCGGGTCCGTGCCGGTCCGCGGTGGGCGCTGGATGAAAGGCACGCGAGTCGCCGGTCTGCTAGCCCTCGCGGCGGTGGTGGCGACGGCGGTCCTCAGCTTGGGCTCGAAACCGAGCGCGCACGCACAGGGCGGCGCCCCGGCGCGTCCCGCAGCGGTGATCGCGGGCGCCTCGAAGATCCGCCACGTGATCATCATCATGCAGGAGAACCGCTCCTTCGACAGTTACTTCGGCACCTTCCGGCACGCCGACGGCATCCCCGGCCTCGGCGGACATCCGGGCAAGGTGCCCTGCCTCCCGAACCCGGGCGGGCACTGCGTGCGGCCCTTCCACGACCGGCGCAATCTCAACCACGGCGGCGCCCACTTCTCCGGGAACGCCTACTCGGACATCGATCACGGCAAGATGGACGGTTTTGTCCGTAACCAGGAGCATTCCTGCCACCACTGCAAGACGGTTCCGCCCCACGACGTGATGGGCTACCACACGGGTGCGGACATCCCGAATTACTGGGCCTACGCGCGCAATTTCGTGCTCCAGGACCACATGTTCCAGCCCGACCTCTCCTGGAGCCTCCCCGCCCATCTGTACCTTGTCTCGCTGTGGTCGGCGCACTGCCGTAGCGCCAAGCCCTCGAGCTGCAAGACGTCGGTCAACCGGCCCGGGAACCCGGCGAACTGGGGGCGCCATCCGACACACCGACGGCCGCACTACTCCTGGACGGACCTCACCTACCTGCTGCACAAGCACCACGTCAGCTGGCGCTACTACATCTTCAAGGGCATCGAGCCCGACTGCGAGAGCGACACGACGAAATCGTGTGCGCCCGTGACCCAGGGACCGCGGACACAGTCGATCTGGAATCCGCTGCCCGACTTCGAGACCGTCCGCCACGACCACCAGCTCGGCAACATCAAGTCGCTGAACGGGTTCTTCAGCGATCTCAGCAAGGGCAAGCTCCCCGCGGTCAGCTGGGTCATGCCCAGCCAGAAGGTCTCCGAGCACCCGGAGACGGCGCTGATCAGCAAGGGCCAGACCTACGTCACCGGACTGATCAACACGATCATGCAAAGCCCGGAGTGGAAGTCGTGCGCAATCTTCGTCGCCTGGGATGACTGGGGCGGCTTCTACGACAATGTGCGGCCCCCGCGCGTGGACAAGGAGGGATACGGCCTGCGGGTGCCGGCATTCATGGTCAGTCCCTACGCCAAGCACGGCTACATCGACCACCACACCCTGACCTTCGACGCCTATGCCAAGTTCATCGAGGACATCTTCCTCGGCGGCCAGCGGCTGAACCCCCATACCGACGGGCGCCCGGACCCCCGCCCCGATGTGCGCGAGAAGGCCAAACCGCTCGGCAACCTGATCAAGGAGTTCAACTTCAGCCAGCCGCCGCGCAAGCCGTTCCTGCTGCCGGTCCACCCAAAGACCGACCTGAAAGGCTGAAGCCTGTAAGCGGCTTCTCGGTCGGCGCGGGCGAAGGCGAGTTATTCGGCGGGCCTGAGCTATTCGGTCGGCGCGAGCAGCTGGTGGGTGGCGGTGTCCTGGTCGTCAGGGTCGACCAGGTCCGGGGCCCACGGTTCGCCGCTCGGCGGCTGCTCGATCGGAGGCCCTTCGGCCAGAAGCTCGTCGGCGAGCCTGAATACGTTCTCTCCGTCGAGGTGGCCGCAGACGATGTCGCGCAGTAGCGCGCGCAGATGTTGCGAGAGCTCGAGCACGAGCTTGTCCGAGCCGGGCTCGGAGGGGGCCCCCGACATGGCAGCGCGTTCGAGCGCCACCGCCTGCGCCATGCGGTCGGCGACGTGCGGCCTGTCCGCCGGGTTGGCACAGATCGCGGCGAGGCGCTGGGCCACCAGCCCCGAGGCGGGGCCCTCGGGCTCCAGCAGTGCGCGCGCCGCGAGCAGGTAGTCGGTCAAGGCCTCGAACGGCCCGAGCCGCTCGGCGCCCATCTCAAAGCGCGAGAGCGCCCACGCGAGCGGCCCGCCCGCGGGAGTACGCCGAGCGATCAGGTTGAAGAAGCCGCGCAGCTCGTCCTCCTGCGAGGCGGAGATCGTGGTCTGCAGGCGTGGGCGGCCGCTGAAGGGCAGTGCGAAGGCCCGCCACTGCCCGCTATCGGGCCGGGTCCAGGCCGTCGGGCCGAGCGCATAGCCGCCGGCCTCGAAGAGGCGCAGAGCCGCCAGCACACGCCGAAAGCCCGCGCGCGCCTGCGCCACGGGTGTGGGCGCGTCCCTGGCCTGAACCGTGGAGAAGACTGCCAGCACGTTCGGCCCGTAGCCATCCCCCCACACGGACTCAGCCGGCACGTCCTCGAGCGCGTCGCCTCGCACCAGTGAGAGACCATCTCCGAGCGCGATCTCGCGCGTGCCGCTGTCGAGCGCGACACCCAGCAGCGGCGCAAGCACTGTGTTGACGGAGCGACCCTTGTAGACCGTGCGCTCAAGCTCGGCGAAGGCGATCTCGAACCGGCTGCGGGCAAACTCGAACCGGTCCCGGTCGGCGAACACAGCAGCTAGAAACAGAGCCAGCGCCGCCTGCGCGCGCTCCCGCTCCGAGCCCGGGACCAGCGCCTCCCCCCGGTAACGCAGATACGCGCCAAGCGTCTCGATGCTCGCTAGCGCACGCGCCGCAGGGGCGAACGTCGGCAAGGCGGACAGCAGGCCCAAGCGCTCACTGATGAAGCGGCCGGTGAGCGGCCGGTAGCAATATAGCGGGACGCTGCGTCCCCGTTCCTCGACCATCTCGAACGGGACCTCGGCGCCGCCCGCCGTTTCAGCCTTGAGCGCACTCGCAACCTCGCGCGTGAAGGCCTCGAGGGCGGCGTGCAGGGTGCCATTGCGCACCTGTGCGGTTTCGTCCTGACGGCCGGTGGTCCTCCCCGGCGGGCAGAGGCTTGCAGCTCAGCGTGGTGCAGGCGCCCGCTCGAGCTCTTCGAGGTGGGCGATGTTCTCCAGGTCGTCGGTCTCCGAGCTCGCTCGGCCGGCAAACCAGGCGTCGAGGATCTCCTCCAGCGCGGCCTGCGAGGTCAGTCGCAAGCTCAGCGCGAGCACATTGGCGTCGTTCCAGCGGCGAGCACCCGAAGCGGTCTGCGCGTCGTGGCACAGCGCCGCCCGCACCCCGGAAACCTTGTTTGCCGCAATCGATGCACCGGTGCCTGTCCAGCAAGCGACCACGGCCTGGTCGGCGCGGCCCTCGGCTACGTCGGTCGCGGCGGCCGCGCTCGCCCACGCCCAGTCATCGCGCTCGGCGGAGGCATAGGCGCCGTGGAGGATCGGCTCGTGGCCCCGTCGCCGCAGCTGGTCGGGCAGCGACTCGGCGACGCCGGTCAGCTCGTCGGCGGCGACGGCAACACGCACCGGCGCTAGGCAGCCGCGACGGCCGGCTCGCGCCCGCCGACTACTTCGGCCTCCAACTCCTCATTCGCGCACAGCCACTCCCGGCCATAGGTGCGCATGTGCTCGATCAGAGGCACGAGCGCACGTCCCTTTGCGGTCAGCGCATATTCGACCCGGGGCGGAACCTCGGGGAAGGTCTGGCGCTCGACGACGCCCTCCTCCTCGAGCGCCCGCAAGCGCAAGGACAGCGTGCGCGGACTGATCCCGCGCAGCGAGCGCTCCAGCTCACAGAAGCGCGAGCGCCCTTCGGCGAGATCTCTGATCACGAGAAGCGTCCACTTGCCGCACACGATGTCGGCGGTGCGGCATACCGGACATGTCTCGTCGTAAGCCATCGCAAGTCCGATTGTAGCGCAATGCTTCAGGAAGTAAAGCGAGGCGAGGCGGGGCACCGTAAGTCTGCCTTGCCGTGCCTGGGCGGTGCCAGCGCAGCGCGAGGGTCACCGTGTGATCCAGGCGTCAGGGTCGTCGCTCAGCTTGGCGACGGCTCTCGGCAACCGCCCAGAGGCGACATCGGCCACCGTCACCTGCTCGACCACGTCGCGCAGGTTCTTGCGCACCGCGATCCAGACCCGAGGCAGCTCGCTTGCGGCGCCGGGATACTTGGAGTCCTCCGGCGGTGCGCCCCGCACACTCGCGAGCGGCCCCTCGACCGCCCGGATGATGTCCGCGATCGTGATCTCCGCGGCGGGCCTGGCGAGCCGGAACCCTCCTTCGAAGCCACGCTGACTGCGAACGATGCCGGCGTGCCGGAGCTCGCCGAGGATGTTCTCAAGGAAGTTGAGTGGGATGCCCTGCACATTCGCGACGGCCTCCGCCTTGATCGGTTTCTCATTGCCTGCGGCGGCCAGTTCGACCGCCGCTCGGACTGCGTAGTCAGCCTTGGCGGAGATTCTCATGCCGGCGCGCCCGCGAATGTGCCCGAGTAATGATCATCCTGATCGAAATTGTCCAGTAACGCCGGCCTGGACGCCGTCAGGTCAATCGCTAGGGCGATGGGGCGTGCCAGCCGAGTCGCGGGCCGCAACTCGTCGCTCGATTACAGCCCCGAAACACCGGGAGAGACGCTCGGTCGTAGTTTTTCCTCACCAGAACCGGAAGAGAGGACACATGTACGTTGATGAGTACCTGCGCGAGCTTGAAACCCGCCTAAGGACCGGCGAGGCATTCGGCGACATCGAGGACTGGGTCGAAGAGCTCGATGCGACCGAAGAGGTAAAGGCTGCCCTATGGCTGCTCGCCTGGACCGACCAGGAACGCCTCGTGCAGCGCCGGGTCGCCTCGGAGGCTCTCGTGCACTTGGCCCGGGCGCAAGCCTGACGCACTCCTGAGCCTTTTGGGGGCCTTCCCCACCAACAGCGCAGCTTGCCGCAGCCGTGGGACTGAGTTGTCCTCCGCTTGCGTGGCTTCACCGCCCGCGGGGCCGCTGGCGAACGGTTTACAGGGTTTTCACATCCGGGTTACGCCCCGGCAACAAGAACGCGGTCGACGGTGGTCAGGATCAGCGACATGAATATAAAAGTGCATCGCATAACCATGGCGGCGACTGCGGTCGCCGCAGCAGGCGCAGTTGCGGCCTGTGGCGGCAGCTCGAATTCTGGATCGGGCTCGGCCTCGAACGCGTCCTCGAAGACACTCGTCGGCGCCGGCAGCACACTGGTCGCTCCGCTGGTCACGCAGTGGCAAAGCCCGTATGACAAAGCAACCGGGGTCGCCGTCACCTACGGCGCGATCGGCTCCGGTGGCGGGATCGAACAGATCACCGCCCGCACTGTGAACTTCGGCGCCAGCGACGCGCCGATGACCTCGAGCGAGGCATCGGCATGCAAGGACTGCGTCGAGATCCCTTGGGCCCTGGCAGCGACGGACGTCGCCTACAACGTCAAGGGAGTCCCGAACGGTCTGCACTTCACGGGACCGGTGCTGGCCAAGATCTGGCTGGGCCAGATCAAGAGTTGGAACGACCCCGCGATCAAGGCGCTCAACCCCGGCGTGAAGCTCCCGAGCACGCCGATCGTGCCGATTCACCGCACCGACGGCAGCGGCGACACGTACGTGTTCACCAACTATCTGTCGAAGGTCAGCCCCACGTTCAAGTCCAAGGTCGGCAGCGCGACCACTGTCGCCTGGCCCGGTGGCATCGGCGGCAAGGGCAATTCCGGCGTGGGCGGCGCGCTGGCCAGCACCAACGGGTCCATCGCCTACATCGCGATCGCGTATGTGCTGGAGAACCACTTCCACTACGGGCTGGTGCAGAACGCTGCCGGGAAGTACCCGGCGCCCGGGGTACCGAGCATCCTCGCGGCTGCGTCGTCGCTGAAGTCGGTTCCTGCGGGCGGAAAGCAGGGGATATCGATCACCGATCCACCGGCGTCCGCGGCCGGCGCCTATCCGATCTCGACGTTCACCTACGTGATAGTTCCGGTCCAGGCGTCTTCTAGCGTCGCCACGCCGCTGAAGAAGTTCATCAACTGGGCGGTCACCAGCGGCCAGGCTGACGGCCCGAAGCTCGACTTCGCGCCGCTGCCCTCGAGGGTCGCTGAAGCCGCCAAAGCGGACGTCAACCTCATCAAGTAGGGACGTGCCGGGACCGCACGCTCCTGCTGTCAATCGGCGGGCCGCTTTCGAGCGGCCCGCCGATTGTGATCCGCGCGCCATCAACCCGGAGTGAACCGATGAGCGTTACCACGGCCTCGCGCCGAGGCCCTTTCGACATCCACGCGAGGCTCGCCGACCGCATCGGCCAGCCGGCGCTGCGGATCCTGACCACGCTGGCTGGGATCGCCTCGGTCGCCGTACTCGTCTGGATCGCCGAGACGCTGGTCAACCAGTCGAGACCGGCGATGTCCGCATTTGGGCTCGGGTTCGTCGGCCATACGACCTGGAACCCGGTCAAGAGCACGTTCGGCGCGGGCGCGTTCCTCTACGGGACGCTCGTCAGTTCGTTCATCGCGCTGCTGATCGCGACGCCGACCGCGATCGCGATCGCGATCTACCTGACCGAGCTCGCGCCGCGCGTCATCCGCCGCCCTGTGGCGATACTGGTCGAGCTGCTGGCCGCGATCCCGAGCGTGATCCTTGGGCTGTGGGGGATCATCTTCCTGAGCCCGTTTCTCGGCAACCACCTCGAGCCGTTTCTTAAGAGCTTCCTCGGCTGGCTGCCGCTCTTCAGCGGCAGCCCATCGCCTTACGGGATGCTGAACGCGGCGCTGATCCTGACGATCATGACATTGCCGATCGTCACGGCGATCACGCGCGAGGTGTTTCAGACGACGCCGGGGGAGCTGAAGGAGGCCGCCTATGCCCTCGGGGCGACCCGCTGGGAGATGATCCGCAAGGTCGTGCTGCCGGTCGCGCGTCCGGGAATAGTCGGCGCGGTGATCCTCGGGCTCGGCCGCGCCTTCGGAGAGGCGATCGCAGTCACGCAGGTGATCGGCAATGCCAACCAGGTCAAGGCATCTCTGTTCCAGCCTGCCGGCACCCTTGCCGCCCAGATCGTGAACGAGTTCCCGAATGCCAGTCCTGGCGTCTACCAGTCGTCGCTGATCTACCTGGCGCTCGTGCTGTTGGTGATGTCACTGATCGTCAACATCGCCGCGCGGGTGCTCGTGCGCCGCCGGAAGGTCGGGTAGGCGATGGAGTCGAGCGCCGCCACCCAGCCGCATGGTCTGCTGACGCCTGCCCCCGGAGCCGGCCGCCGCAAGGCCGTCAACAAAACGGTCGAGGTGCTGTGCACGATCGCGGCGGCGTTGGCGGTCGCAGTCCTGCTGCTGGTCGTCATCTCCGTTCTACTCAAGGGGCTGCCGGCGATCAATCTCGATCTCCTGACCAAGAACCCGGCCGCGTTCGGTCAGCCCGGGGGCGGGATTTCCAACTCGATCGTCGGCAGCGCAATTTTGATCGCAATCGCCTCGCTGATCGCGATTCCGGTGGGGATACTGACCGCGATCTATACGACCGAGTTTGCGCCCGCGCGGATCTCATTCGGGATCAAATTCGCGCTGGACATCCTCAACGGCGTCCCGACGATCGTGACCGGCGTATTCATCTTTGGCGTGCTGGTCGTCGGCGGGACACAGTCGGGCTGGGCGGGAGCGATCGCGCTCTCGGTGGTCGAGCTTCCGATCGTCGCGCGCGCGGCGCAGGAGGTGCTCGACCTGGTCCCGCGCTCGCTGCACGAGGCCGGGCTGGCGCTCGGGCTCAAGCGCTGGCGAATCGTGCTGCGGATCGTGCTTCCGACCGCGCTTGGCGGGCTGATCACAGGCGCCGTACTCGGCGTCGCACGCGTGGCGGGCGAAACCGCGCCGCTGCTGCTCACCTCGTCGATTTGGTCCAACCTCAGCTACACGACGAATCCCTCGCAGGCGCTGCCGAATATTCCGGTGACGATCTTCAGCCTGTCCGAATCGCCGAGCCCCGCCGACCATGCCAAGGCGTGGGCGGCAGCATTGGTCCTGATCCTGTTCGTGCTGATCCTGAGCGTGGTGGCACGAGCATTTCACGAGCGAAGCCGCAGCCGTCTACGCGGCTGAAACATCCGTACGGAAGCGAACTGCCATGATCCCCAACTCACAGGAAACGATGACGAGCATCCGGCCAAACACCCCCAGCACGGCCACTGAGCAAGCGCCGCAGCGGATGGCCAGCGGTCACAGCGTCGAGGTGGACGCGCTACAGGCCTACTATGGCAACCACCAAGCTGTGAAGAACTTCTCGATCGCGTTCGCCGCCAACGAAGTGACAGCGATCATCGGCCCTTCCGGCTCCGGCAAGTCGACCGTGGTGCGCTGCATCAACCGCATGCACGAGGAGATTTCGGGTGCGCGTGCGGAGGGCACGGTGATGCTGGACAAAGTCAACGTGTACGACCCACGCGTCGACGTAACGGCAGTGCGTCGAGTGATCGGGATGGTGTTTCAGAAGCCCAACCCGTTTCCGACGATGTCGATCTTCGACAATGTCGCCGCGGGTCTGAAGCTCACGGGATGGCGAGGCGATGACCTGCGCGGGCGTGTTGACCAGTCACTTCGCGGCGTCGGCCTGTGGGACGAGGTAGAGGACCGGCTGAACACTCCCGGGACCGCTCTCTCGGGCGGTCAGCAACAGCGGCTGTGCATCGCGCGGGCGATCGCCGTGGAGCCCGAGGTGATCCTGATGGACGAGCCGTGCTCAGCGCTCGACCCGGTGGCGACGCTGAGGATCGAGGAGCTGATCGACGAGCTCAAGGCGCGTTACACGATTGTGATCGTGACCCACAACATGCAGCAGGCAGCCCGGGTCGCCGATACGACAGCATTCATGCTTGACGGGGAGCTCATCGAGCACGGGCCGACCACCAAAATGTTCACCAAGCCCGAGGACGAGCGGACTGAGCGCTACGTCACCGGAAAGTTTGGCTAGGAGAGCCCGTGCAATACGAAGTTCGTCATAACTTCCGCGAAGCGCTCAAGACACTCGAGCAGCAGGCCCTCGGAGGCCTCGACATAGTCATCCGCCAGCTCGATCGCGCGCTCGAGGCCATTTCCTACCAGGACGTAGAGCTCGCGAGCATGGTGGTCGCCGATGACGACCAGGTCGATGGCCGCTATCTCGAGGTTCACCAGGGCGTCCTGTCATTGCTCGCGACCCAGACGCCCGTCGCGACGGACCTACGGCTCGTGGCCGCGCTGCTGCACATCATCCGCTGTATCGAGCGGATCGGAGACCAGTGCGTGAACATGGCCAAGCTGGTTCCGCTATCGGGCCACGAACAGCCCAAGGACAAGGACATTCTCGACGCCATCGAGCGTATGGGACGCCTGGCCCATTCGCAGTTGGCGCAGTCCAAGGAGACTTTCGCGGGACGCAACGTCGATCTCGCCAACGATCTGGTTCGTCAGGACGCCGAGATAAATCAACTCAACCGAGCCATCTTCAGGCGTGCCGTGGACATCGGTGACGAGGTGGAGATGCGCGAGTGGGCGATGCTGATGGTCCTGGTGGCCCGGGCGCTCGAGCGCATCGGTGACAACACCGTCGACATCGCCGAACAGGTGGTGTTCGTCGTCACCGGACTGTTCCGTGAGCTTGCGGATGCGTCCCACCCAGTGCCGGAGCGCACCGACCCCGCTCCCGCCTGAGAGCTCGTAACGCGTGAGTGCCGCCGGTCCGGGGGGCCGAAAAACCGGAATTTGCGCGTAAACAGCTTGTAAACAGGGTGGAAACTGGAGCGTCAAGAAGTACATTCACGCGCATGCTGGAAGCGGGCGTGACCAGCGCCGAGGGTCCAATTTCGCTCAAGGCGCCGGGCAAGCGGCGGGTCGGAATCGTCGACCGCGACTCAGGATTCGTGCAGACGTTGCGCAAGCGCCTGCACATGCTCGCCTGGGATCACCACGTGCTATCCGGAGCCGTGACCCCTGAGGCGCTCGTGCCGTTGCACCTGAACGCTTTGGTCGTCGATGTGACAGTCGTGGGGACCGATTACTGGTCTTACCTCGAGCAGCTTTGCACGCGGCTTCCGACACTCGGACTCGTGGTCTGTACCGCTCCGTCTTCGGTGAGACAGCGGGTCCGAGCTCTACGACTCGGGGTCGACGCCTGGGTCACCAAGCCCTGCCATCCGGAGGAGCTGGTTTGCGTGGTCGAGGCGGTGCTCCGGCGCCAACGGCAGGCCGAGCTGCTGCCCGCCGATGGTCCCGCCACGGTGGGCGAGATCACGATTCGCGCCGACCTCCACCAAGCCTACGTCGGCGAGCGCAGCGTCGATCTCACGGTTCGCGAGTTCGAGTTGTTGCTCCTGCTCTCGAAGGCTGATCGTGTGCTCGAGCGCGGCGAGATCTACGAGCGCGTATGGGGCTTCGCCATGGCTCACGGTGACCGCTCCGTCGACGTATTCGTGCGCAAGCTGCGGCAGAAACTGCACTTCGCGTCGCCTTCGTGGACGTACATTCACACCCATTTCGGGGTGGGCTATCGCTTCGCACCCGAGCCGGACCATGGCCACAGCGTGAAGCCACGGCAGCATGTCTCCAACGACTCCGACCATCAGGTCGAGCAGCTCGCGACCGTCCCCGCCCTCGCACTTCGCTGAGGCGGTTACAAGCTGTTTACATTGGAATCACGGGGTGTTAACGCCGGCCGGTGGTCATCGGAGCACGATGTGGGGGCATGTCAGCTGCTACCCCAGACCAAGAGGAAGTGCTCACAGTCGGCCCGCTCGAGCTGATACCCACTGAACACCTTGGCAAGGTGAACGGAACGACCCTGACGCTCTCGATCATCGAGCTGCGAATGCTGACCGTGCTCGCCCGCCGAGCGGACCGCATCGTCTCTCGCGAGGAGCTCTACAGGTTGGTTTGGGGACGAGAGTTCCGGGCGGGGGAACGGTCAATTGATGTCTACGTTCACAAACTGCGCGTCAAGCTCGAAGCCGCCCTACCGGGGTGGATCTTCATACACACCCATTTCCGCTTTGGCTATCGCTTGGCTCCCGAGCCGCGGCATTGAGGGCGTCTTACGGGCCAACGAGAACTCAGGTTGGGGGTCTGGCCAGGCTTTCAGCTCCCGGAACTCGACGGAAAGCTCAATGGCGCCGTGGCAGAGAACCGCGAGCTGCACCGACTCGAGGCCGTCTACTTCGACACCTCGGATCTCCGCCTCCTGCGCCGGGGTGTGACTCTGCGGTTCCGGCGCGGCGAGGATCCACCGCAGCTCTGGACCGTCAAGCTCCCTGAGGAGGCGCCCAGCGCGCACCTTGTTCGCCGCGAGATATCGGTCCCCGGCCGAGCGGCGACCATGCCGCCGCTCCTACAAGACCTTGTCCGCGGCTGGGCGCTTGGGGCTCCGCTCCTGCCGGTCGCGCGGCTTCGGACCGTGCGGAGTCGCACCCCCCTGCGGCGCCCAGATGGCGATCCCTTGGTCACTCTGGATGACGACGAAGTCTCGATCATCCAGCGATCACGAGTCGCCGCTCGCTTCCGCGAGCTGGAGCTCCAACTCGCCGACGGCGCACCGCCCAAGGTACTCAAACGACTAGCTCGCCGCATGCGGTCCGTCGGCGGGCAGCCAGTCGAACAAATGCCGAAGCTCGTCCGAGCCCTTGGGCCTGCGGCCTTGGCCCCTTGGGACCTCGCACAACCCGAGCTCGCCAGCCGGCCGTCAGCCGCTGAGCTGATTACCGCAGGGCTAGCCGGATCTGCCGCGCGCGTCATCGACAATCGCAGCCGTCGTACTGGACGAGGATTCCGAGGGCGTCCACCAGGTGCGCGTGGGCATTCGCAGACTGCGCTCGGATCTGCATACGGCACGCTCGCTGATTGACCCCGACGTGGTGCGTCCACTGCGCCGCGAGCTCGACTGGCTGATGAAGCAATTCGGAGAGGTCCGCGATTTGGACGTGCTGCTGGCGCGCCTGGGGGTCGATTTGGCGAGCCTTCAGCCGGGCGATCGCCAATACGCGGATGCCGTCCTGGCCCAGGTCGCGCAGGACCGTGCCGATGCGTACGAACGACTGCGTACCGTCCTACGCTCGCCGCGTTGTGCAGCGCTGCTGGAAGCCACAGCTCGCGTCGCGGCGGCGCCGCCATTCACCGGCCGCGCCGCAAGTCGGCCTGCGGCAAAGGTCCTGCCTCGGCTGGTGCAGGGACCGCTCCGAGATCTCCGCCGCGAAAACCGCCGGCATGGCGACGTGCCCGACGATGAGGCTCTTCACAGAATGCGCATCCGGGTCAAGCGAGTGCGCTATGCCGCCGAGTTGGCCGCGCCAGTAGCTGGGAAGAAAGCCAGGCGCGCCGCCAGAGGGATGGCAAACCTTCAGCGTCTGCTCGGTGAACACCACGACGCGTGCACCGCGGTGGATCGCCTCCGTCAGCTGGGCACGAGGACGGAACTCAGCGGAGCTTGGGCGGCAGGCGCACTCGGGGGGCTGCAGCTGGCCCACGCGGAGAAGTACCGCAAGCGCCTCGATTCGGCTTGGGCTGAGGCAGCAGAGCCCAAGCGCTGGCGCTGGACCAAGTAGACACCTAGTGTCCTGAGTCGGAAATTCGTTGGCAGTAGGCCGCGAGGCTGGTGAGGATCTCGTCTGCGGTCTTGTGCCAG
>JAVKSP010000041.1:0-24445 GCA_039583645.1 Solirubrobacteraceae bacterium | reverse complement strand
CATGTGCGCCGGCCAAAAGAAGCCAATTTGATCCTCGAAAACCTCGAGCGCCACGCCGAACAGCGTCCGGACGCGCGCGCGGTGGTGGCCGTGGATGCCGAGGGCGGCGCCCGCGAGCTGACCTGGGCGCAGCTGAACGCGGGGGTCGATCGCGCCGCCACGGCCCTGCTGGAGCTGGGCGTAAGGCCCGGCGAGCCGGTCGCGTTCCAGCTGCCCAACCGGCTCGAGTTCGTCACGATCGCGCTCGCCACGCTGCGCATCGGAGCGGTGTGCGAGCCGCTGATGCCGATCTTCCGCGAGCGCGAGCTCGACTTCATGGTGCGCGAAGCGGGGGCACGGGTGCTGCTGGTCCCCGACCGCTTCCGTGGCCGCGACTACGCGGGCATGGCGCTCAGCCTGCGGCTCGCGGTCCCCACGCTCGATCACGTGGTGGTGCTCGACACCTCCCACCACGCGCGCCACCTCGGCCACTCGAGCTACAGCCACCTGCTGACGATCGCCGAGCCCGACCGCGCAGCGCTCGACGCGCTGCGTCCGGCCCCCGGCGACACCGCCCAGCTGCTCTTCACCTCCGGCACCTCGGGCCAGCCCAAGGGCGTGCTGCACAGCCACGAGGTGCTCACGCGCGCGGCCGACGCCCACATCTCCCACTTCGGCCTCGGCGCCGAGGACGTGATCTACGCCCCCTCCCCGCTCGCGCACCAGACCGGGTTTCTGTACGGGATGTGGATCGCGCTGCGGCTGGGCGCGGCGCAGGTGCTCCAAGAGGTCTGGGACCCCGCCGTGGGGCTCGAGGCGATGAGCGCCTTCGGGGTCACCTTCGTGCAGGCCGCGACCCCCTTCTTGGCCGATCTAGTCGCCCTGGCGCGCCAGGAAGAGCGCCCGACCGCGCTGCGGACGTTTGTCGCCACGGGCGCTGCGATCCCGCGTGAGCTGGCCCGCGAGGCGCGCGAGGTGCTTGGCGCCGACGTGGGCGGGGCCTGGGGAACCACCGAGACCTGTCTGGGCACTGCGTTCGTGCCCGGCGATCCGCCCGAGCGAGCCTGGAGCACCGACGGCCGTGCGCTGCAGGGCACCGAGCTGCGCATCGTCGACGACGACGAACAACCCCTGCCGGTCGGAGTCGAAGGCAACTTCGAGGTCCGCTCGGACGCGTTCTTCACGGGCTATCTGAACCGCCCCGACCTCTACCGCGAGGCGCTCACGGACGACGGCTTCTACCGCACCGGCGACCTCGCGACAATCGATGCCGAGGGTTACGTGCACATCACCGGCCGCGTCAAGGACCTCATCAACCGTGGCGGCGAGAAGATCCCGGTGGCAGAGATCGAGCAGCTGCTGTACGCCCACCCGGCGATCAGCGAGGTTGCGATCGTGGCCATGCCCGACGAGCGCCTGGGCGAGCGGGCCTGCGCCTTCGCGGTGCGCACGCCGGGTCACGAGTTCGACTTTCAGACGATGGTGTCCTACCTCGATGGGCGGCGGGTCGCCAAGACCTACTGGCCCGAGCGGCTCGAGCTGCTCGAGGAGTTGCCGCGCACCCCCTCGGGCAAAATCCAGAAGTACGTGCTGCGCGAGTTCGCCTCGGAGTTCGCCATGGAGCAACTGGCGTGACCACGACGCTGGCGCCCGATGTGTTCGATGAGGCCGAGTTCGCCGCGTTGAAGGAGGAGGTGGCCGCGTACGTGCGCTCCGACGGCGAGCGCTGGGCGGCGCAGATCGAGTCCGAGCGCTCGGTGCCGATGGCGCTGTGGGACGAGCTGCGCGACCGGGGATATCTGCGGCTGGCGGCGCCGCGCGCATACGGCGGGCGCGGCATTCCCTTCGCGCGCTATCTCGAGCTGCTCGAGCTGTTCTCGATGTCGCACGCCTCGCTGCGCATGATCGTCCACGTCTGCAACGGCATCTGGCGGCCGATGGACTCCCACGCCTCCGAGGAGCAGCGCCAGCGCTTCGTGGTGCCCCAGGTTCGGGGCGAGATCAAGGTGGCCTTCACGCTGACCGAGCCCACGGCGGGCACGGGAGCTGACATCCGCGCGAGCGTCGTGCGCAAGGGCGACACCTACTTCTTGAGCGGCGAGAAGCACCTGATCACGTTCGGCACGATCGCCGACTACCTGCTGTGTTTCGCGCGGCTCGAGGGGAGCTCGGGGGCGCAGGGGACGGTCGCGCTGATGGTGCCGCCGCGGGGCGAGGGCGTCACGGCGCGGGTGATGCCGGACACCATGGGGGTGCGGGGCACAGACCATGGCCATCTGATCTTCGACCGCGCCCCCGTGCCGGTCTCGCATCGCCTGGGCGAGGAGGGCGATGGTCTGGCCATCGCGCTGTCGGGTTTCTTGGCGCCGTCGCGGATCGCGGTGGGCATGACGTGCGTGGGGCTCGCGGGGCGGGCGCTGGAGCTGGCGCTGGCCTATGCCAAGCAGCGCGAGACCTTTGGCAAGAAGATCGCCCAGCGTCAGGCGATCGCCTTCCGGCTGGCGGAGATGGCGACCGATCTGGCCGCGGCGCGGTCGCTGGTGATGGAGGCCGCGCGGTTGTGGGAGACCACGGGCGGGGCCAACGCCGAATCCGCGATGGCGAAGCTGTTCGCCTCCGAGATGCTGCAGCGGGTCACCGATGGGGCGCTTCAGGTCCACGGGGGGATCGGGTACTGGTCCTCGTCTCCGATCGAGCGGGTGTACCGCGACGCGCGCGCCCAGCGCTTCGAGGAGGGCACCGCTGAGATCCAGAAGACGACGATCTCGCGGGACCTCTTGCGGTGAAGGGCCGCGTCGCGCTCATCACCGGGGGCTCGCGCGGCATCGGGCGCGCGCTGGCGTTCTCGCTGGCCGAGCGCGGCGCGATCCCCGTGATCAACTACCGCCGCAACGAGGAGGCGGCGGCCGAGACGCTGCGTGGCATCCGCGAGCGCGGCGCCGAGGGTCTCGCGATCCAGGCCGACATCGAACATGTCGAGGAGATCGAGCGCATGTTCGCGGAGGTCTCCGAGCGGTTTGGGCGGCTCGACTTCTTCGTCTCCAACGCGGCCGCTTCGAACTTCCGCTCGATCATGGAGATGAAGCCGCATAACCTCGAGCGCACGTTCAACCTCAATGTGCGCGCGTTCGTGGTGGGCGTGCAGCGGGCGGTGCCGCTGATGCAGGGGTGGGGACGGATCGTGGCGCTGTCCTCCTACGGCTCGACCACGGCCTACCCGACCTACGCCAATCTGGGCTCGGCCAAGGCGTCGATCGAGTCCTGGGTCCGCTACATGGCGGTCGAGCTGGCGCCGCGCGGGATCAACGTCAACGCGGTCAACGGCGGCATCATCGAGTCTGACTCCTCGGCCTACTTCTACGCCACGGGGCGGGTGGCGCCACTCGAGACCGTGCTGTCGAAGATCCCCAAACGGCGCATGGGGACCGTGCAGGAGGTCGCCAACTGCGTGCTGTTCCTGCTCGCGCCGGAGTCCGAATACGTGACCGGCACGACGGTGGTCGTCGACGGCGGGCTGACGGTGGTCGGACCGCCGTACGAGTCCGACATGGAGCCATGCGCTGGGGCCTGACCGTTCCCTTCCCCGGCGTGCCCTTGGCGGACCACGCGCGGCTCTATCGCGAGGCCGAGGCGCTCGGCTACGACGACCTGTGGTCCGGCGAGACGCCCAACGGCTCGGACGGCTTCACGCCGCTTGCGATCGCGGCGCCCGTGACCGAGCAGATGCGGCTCGTGACGGGCATCGTCAACCCCTATACGCGCGGGATCGCGGTGCTGGCGCAGACAGCGGCCGCCATGCAGGAGGCCTCGGGGGGACGCTTCGTGCTCGGCCTGGGCGCCTCGTCGGACGTCACGGTCGAGCGCTTCAACGGGCTCGTGTTCGAGCGCCCGCTCTCGCGCGTGCGCGAGGCGGTGGCCGCTCTGCGGCCGGTGCTGTCGGTCCCGGCTGAGCGCGGGTTTGGCGGCCTGCGGCTGGAGCGGCCGGTCTCGCAGCCGGTCCCGATTGTGCTCGCGGCGCTGCGGGCGCGCATGCTCGCGCTTGCGGCCGAGGTGGCCGACGGGGCGTTCACGAACTTTCTGCCCCTGTCGGGGCTGCCGAAGGTTGTGGAGGCGCTGGGCTCGCGGCCGGGCTCGTTCGAGCTGGCGTGCCGTTTCTTCATCCTCGCCGTTGACGAGGAGCAGGGGATGACGCTCGCGCGCTCGATGTTCGCCGCCTACGGAAGCGTGCCGGTCTACGCCGAGTTCTTCCGCTGGCTGGGCTTGGGCGCCGCGATCGAGCCGATGGTGGAGGCCTACCGGGCCGGCGACAGGGGGCGGGCAGCCGAGCTGGCGCCCGAGGAGGTGATCCGCGAGATCTTCATCTTCGGCTCGGCGCAGGCGATCCGCGCGCGGGTGCAGGAGTTCATCGACGGCGGGGTCACCACCGCGGTGTTGACGCCGATCACTGAGCCCGACCGGCTACCCGATCTGCTCGAAGCGCTGGCGCCGTCCTAGTTTCGTCCTCGGGACCTGAGGTCGCGGCGGGCCGTGCGCAGAGCGCGCCCTGCGGGCGTGAGCGCCCAGCGCAGCGGCGCGCCGTCCACGGACTCGCCCGTGGTACAGACATAGCCTCGACGGCGCAACACGCGCAACAGCGCCCGGGCGGTGCCGCCGTGGCCGCCCCCGATTTGCAGCGAAACTCGCGCCGTGGGCACGCTCGAGCAGTGGTCGGCGGTACAGGCCGCCTCAAGCGCGTCGAGCACGGCCAGCATTTGATTTGGGACTCTTACGCCCGGATCCCGGTCCGCGGCCATTGAGCCCGCGTTGCCCCCAAAGGCGGATCTCTAACCACGCAGACGCCGGCGATGTTGGCGACTAACTCGGGCGCTGGGTCAGCGAACGCTGTGGGCAAGCCGGGCGCCGCGGCGCCGGCGCGCCCTGTGTGGCTCATTCTCGCGCTGTCTCGAGTGTCGCGAGCGGGATAGGGCAGCGCCGGTGCGCATGGCGATTGCGACCAGGGCTCGGTCACGTGCCCGCTCATACGCCCGGCGGCGAAAGCGCTGTTGGGCGGCCGACACGCGCTGTCCGGGATCGTCGAGTGCGCCCCAGCGCGACAGCGCGAGCGCCGCGTCGGGCTCGGTGGCGGCAAACGTCCGGCACAGGGCCAGGGCACAGGGCTCCTTGCCCTTGGGGGCATTGCAGCCATGACGCGGAGGGCAGCAGCGATGCATCCGGTCCTCGGCTACCCGATTTCCGTTCTTCAATCGCGTTTTTGCGATGACGCCTTCAGCGCCGCGCGAGCGTCTGCCCGAGCGCTCGGATCGACCCCTCCGTGATCGGATCAAGCACGAGGATCGCCTCCTCGGCGCCTGCGTCGGCCAGTTCGCGCAGGTGCGCCACCATGTCCTCGGGGTCGGGTCCGACCGGCGGCGCGTGCGGCAGCAGCGGTCGTTCGCGCGAGTCGCGGTCGAGCGCGACCAGGACGCAGGCGCTGCGCGCGATCTCGCCTGGATCGCGTCCGGCCGTTCGCGCCGCGGCGGTGATGTTTTCGTTGAGCCGCGCGAAGCCGTCGGGGCTGTTGCCGTAATCGTCATACCAGGTGTTCCAGGCGTCGACGTGGGGCAGCGCCGCGGCCAGCATGCGCGGTCCGTTGCTGCCGATCATCAGCCTCGGCCGGTGGGCCGGCCGCGGCAGGAGCACGGCGTCCTCGGCCTGCCAGTAGCGCCCGCGCAGGGTGACCCGCTCGCCCGCGAGCAGGCGCCGGATGATCGAAAAGGACTCCTCGAAGCGCGCCACCCGGTGATCGAAGGGCAGCCCGAAGGCACGGAACTCGGCCTCGTTCCAGCCCGCGCCGAGCGCCAGCGTGAAACGCCCAGCGCTGACCTCAGCGATCGTCGCGGCCATTCGTGCCAGCAGCCCCGGCGGGTGAAAGCCGGCGCAGGCGACCAGCGGCCCGAGCCTCACGCGCTCAGTGCCCGCGGCCAGGGCCGCGAGCAGCGTCCACGCCTCCCAGGGGCCGCGCTCGGGCCGTCCGTCTCCCCGGTACAGATGGTGGTCGCCGACCCAGATCGAGTCAAAGCCGACCTCCTCCGCGGCCCGCGCCATCGCGACGTACTCGCTCCACGGCACGCGCCGCTCGACCTCCGGCAGCTGGACGCCCAGGCGCATGTGAGGGTTAGGCGTTTGAAGCGGCGCGGAAGTCCTCGGGGCGCTCGGGGCTCGCCTGCGCCAGCGCGCGCCTGACGCCCTCGGCGTCGTGGTCGGTCGCATACACGGGGGTTCCCGGCTGCTGGCGCCAGGATTCGTCGAGTCCGCCGGCGTCGACGGCGTCGAAGCCGAGTTCTTCGACCAGCCGCATCACCGTCGACCTCGCCGGATCCTCGCCCGCCACCGGCAGCGCGATGCGGTCCTCGGACCCCGCCGGCTTGCCCAGGTCGCGCAGGTGCCCGGCATAGATGTTGTTAAACGCCTTGACGACGGGCCGCCCGAGCTGCTGGGCGACCCAGATGCTCTCCGGCGTTCCCTGCTCGATCGCCTCGATCGCCCCGTCGCGGCGCGGGTAGTAGTTGCCGGTGTCGACCACCACCACCTCGTCTCCGACGCCGTCGAGGAGGTCGTCGGGCAGCTGCGGGATCTTGCCCTGGGGGATGGTGACGACCACCAGCTCTCTGCCGCGGGCGGCATCGCGGGCCGTGACCGCGGTCGCGCCGGTCTGCGCCTCCACGTCGCGCAGCGTCTCGGGCCCTCGCGAATTGGCGACCACCACCTCGTGACCGAGGTCGGTCAATCGCCGTGCCAGCGCACTGCCGATGTTGCCCGCGCCGATGATCCCGATCTTCATGAAGCTTCCTCTCGTCCGTCGGTTTGCGGCTCGAGTATTGCGAAGCGCTCGAGTCGGCCCGTTAGCTTGGTGGGGTGTCAGCTACCCCTCAGCTGGTGATCTTCGACTGCGACGGAGTGCTTGTCGACAGCGAGCCAATCGCGGTGAAGATCGACCAGGTTACGCTCGCCGCCGTGGGGATGCCGATGAGCGAGGCGGAGATCATCGATCGCTTCATGGGGCGCTCTGAGGCCGTCATGTGGGCGTTCATCGAGGAGCAGCTCGGGCGTCCCATCCCGGCGGAGTTGCGGGCCCGCTCCAATTCCCTCTACCAGGAGGCCTACGAGCGGGACCTCGTGCCGGTGCCAGGGGTGCTTGACGCGATCGCGCAGCTCACCCAGGCCATGTGCGTCGCCTCGAGCAGCGAACCGAGAAGTCTTCACCACAAGCTCGAGCTGACCGGGCTGCTGCCCTACTTCGAAGGCCGCGTCTACAGCGCAAATCAGGTCGCCAACGGCAAGCCGGCGCCCGATCTGTTTCTGTTCGCGGCCGAGCAGATGGGGTTCGCGCCGCATGCGTGCGCGGTCGTCGAGGACAGTCACTACGGCGTGAGCGCCGCGTTGGCGGCGGGCATGAGCGTCTTTGGCTACGCGGGCGGGCTCACGCCCACCGCCGGCCTGGAGCGAGATGGCGTCACGATCTTCGATGACATGCGGGCGCTGCCGGGGTTGATCGGGGCGCTTGCTTACGAGTAGGTGGTGTGCGGGCGCTTCGGGCGCTGGCTACAAGTAGGTCCACCGCGGCTGGCCGCTCCAATACGTGCTGTACCCCCAGCGCGTGTCGGGCAGGCGCTTGACCACACCCGGCATCTCGATCGTCCGCCGCGCATCGGTGACGTCGATCGCTGCCAGCGTTCCCTCGCTGTTGCCGTACAGGAGCCAGCTGCCACGCCACTGGAGCGAGGCGAAGTGGGCGCACGGATTGAACTTCACCGGCTCTCGATGCAGCGGAACCGCGGCGTGCGCGCCCGCGCGGAGCACATAGATGGTCTCGGCGCCAACCGCTGCGGAGCCCCGCAGCCGACCCGAGGCGGCCGAAAAGGCGACGGCGCTCGCGCGCGGCGCGACCGCGAGCGAGCTGTCGATCCCGCCGGCAGGACCCCGTATGCGGGGCACCGGGCTCGACGCGAACAGGGACCCATCCGCGCGCAGCACCACCAAGCGATCAGAGCCCTGGAGCTCCAACAGCCGCCCCGCGGGCTGAAGCTCAGGCGGCGGCCACGCCCGAAGTCCCAGACGCGCCAGCGACGCCACGCGCCTAACGTGCGTGCCGTGCGCCACCATCAGGGTCCTGTGCGCGGTGAAGTAGAGCTCGCCGGTGGCAGGAGCGTATGCGGAGTCGAACGTCCGCCGCTCGATCACGTCGAGCAGCCGGCCGTCATAGGCGCGCAAGAACATTTCTCGGCCCAGGCTCTGGGCCGTGTACAGGCCGCCGCTTGTCCAGCCGAGCGGGAACTCGCCGCGCGTGACCGCCCGCTCGGCGCCACCGAGCGGCGCGAGGTAGAGCGTGTCGTCGTAGGTGAACGCCAGTGCGTGCGGGCCGACGGTGACCGCCCCAACCGTCTTGGCGCTATTGCGGTGTGGCTGCGCAAACACCCCGTGTGAGCGCCACACCGTTGTGCGCCCACGGCCTACCACCAGGTGGCCCCGCTGGAGCTTGAACCAGGCATCGCTGCCCGGCGACCAGATCGCGCCCGGTGGGAACGGGCGGGCGGCCACCGACAGGCGATGGATGCTGAGGTTGGTAGCGAGGCGGTAGATGACCGTGCCGAGCATGCGTCCGGCGGCGATCGTCACCGGCGCGGGCAGGCGCCCCGCTTCGCGCGCGGCGCGCGTCCGCGCGCTGATTCGCGGGCCCTTTATTAGCGCGGGCTTGCGCGCGCCGATCCGCGGGCCCTCGTCGACCCCGTGCTTCCGCGGGCTCTGGCCGAGCGAAACGGAGGCAACAGCGCCCGCTGCCGCCAGGACCACAGCCAGCACCCGAATGGCGCGCATACCCCCTATACGCGCTGGGCCGGCGCGGAGGTCCGCGCCACTGGCGGCGGCTACTTCAGCTGAATGTCAGCCCTCGTCGCCGCGGTAGACCGCCTTGGCTTCAGCGTCGTGGCGCCCATGTCCAAGATATCCAACGCCGCTTGCATCGTGATCAACGGCCGTCCCGCACGTAACACCCTCAACCAGTCGGTTATCGGCAGCTTTGCTTACCGCCCCGCTGACCTCAAGGCTGCGCTTCCACCCCGCGGCGGCCTCACCAGTCGCCGCCGCGCAGCGCGCGGCGGGCCGCCTGGCGCGTGCGACGGCGCTGCGCGCGGGCCGAGCCGCCGTGCTTGCCCGACCCGGAGCGCTGGAATGCGGCTAACCCAACCGCCGAGCGGACGGAGCGGGCGAGCTTGACGGCGCTGCTGGGGTGCTTGGACTTCGTGCGGGCCATGCGGTCAGGGTAGACCGCAGCCAGCGTGAGGTTGGTCACTCGGCGACCTAACCCGGAAGCTTTCGGGGTACCGAGTGGTTACGAGCGAACGACCAGACGGGAGCACGCATGTATTCGTGGACCATCGGGCACATCACGAGATTGCTGTTCGGCAAGGTCGTCCAGGGTCAGCTGCGATTGCCGTTGCTGGGACTCGCCAACGACGCTTGCCTGCACTTTCCCGGCACCAGTTCGTTTGGCGGTGAGTACCGGGGCAAGCCCGCAATCGAGCGATGGCTGCGCCGCTTCGCATCGCTGCATCCGGAGTTCTTCGTGGACGATGCTGCGGTGGCCGGACCGCCCTGGACATGCGCGTGTTCATGCGCTTCCACGATCGGATCGTCGCCCCGAACGGCTATGTCTACGAGAACACGGGAACGGAGTACATCCGGATCAAGGGTGGGCTGATTCGCGAGATCCGGGCGCACCTCGACACCGAGAAGGTCGCGGCGCTGGACGCTCAACTCGCTGCAAGTGAGGAGAAGGCGTCCGCGCGGCCCGCCGTGGCGGCGGCGTCATAGACGAGCGGGGTCTGGCAGCGGCACGTCGCGCGTGAGGACCTCGCAGCCGTCCTCGGTGATCAGGACGTTTTCCTCCAGGCGGATTCCGCCGAAATCGAGCATCCCGTCGACGCGTTCCCAATCGACCGCGCCGCGCAACTCGTGACGGGTTTGGGGCGAGCGGAGAAGCGGCGCGACGAAGTAGATGCCCGGCTCGACGGTCATGGTGTAGCCCGACTCCAGCGGCAGATCGGCGCGCAGATGCGGATAGCCCGGACCGGGGTCGGGTCGCCCGCGAAGCGCGCCGCTGGCGTCGCGCGCGCCGAGGCCGACCATGTGCCCGATCCCGTGCGGGAAGAACAGCGAGATCGCGCCGCGCTCGAACAGCGCCTCGGCCTCACCCCGCAAGATCCCAAACTCGATGAGGCCCTCGCCGATGATCAGCGCCGCCACGCGGTGCACGTCGCGCCACTCGACCCCTGGCTTGCAGCTCTCGATCGCGATCTGGAGCGCGCGGCGCACGATTCCGTAGAGCTGCGCTTGGGCGGGCGAGAACGCACCCGAGACGGCATAGGTGCGAGTGATGTCGCTGGCATAGCCGCGGTATTCGCCGCCTGCGTCGACGAGCAGGAGGTCGCCGTCCCGGAGCGCGCGCGCGGTCGGTGCGAAGTGAAGCACCGCGGAATGGGTACCTGCCGCGACGACGCTGTCGTACGCGAACGCATCGGCACCGCCGCGCAACACCTCCGCCTCTAACTCGATCTGTAGGTCCCGCTCGGTCCGCCCGGGCTCGACCATTGACTCCAGGGCGAGGAAGCCCGCGCGCGTCGCTCGCTCGGCATGCCGCATCCGCGCCAGCTCGACGGCGTCCTTGACGCGACGCACCTGGGTGAGGCGGTAGCGCAGCTCATCCTGAAGCCGGGGGTCGGATTCGACGCCGACGAACGTCGCTCCCAGCCAGCCACAGCGGCGTCCTTGGCGACGGTCCAGCCAGGAGGCCAGCTCGGACATTGGCCGGGTCCCGTCTGGAACGCCCTCCTCAAGCTCGTCGCCGCCCGACCACAGCAGTTCCTCGCGAGTCACCGGCGCGACGAACTCGGCCCAGCCGTCGCCAGGATCGAACGCCAATACGCCGCCCGCGCGCTCCCGATCGGTCAAGTAGAGGTACTCGGAGTGGGCGCGAAACGGATACGTGCGGTCGTTGCGGCCCGGAACGGGGACGGGATCGCCGGCGCCCACGAGCACGAAATCGTCACTCAGCGACCAGGCTTCGGCCGCAGCCGAGCGCCGGCGCTCGAGTTGCGGGGTGATCGCTGAACTGTCCTCGTTCACAGCGTCAAAGTTTGCTCCACGCGTGCCTGGGGGCGCGCTGGGCTCACTCCTCCTGCCCGCAAGCATCGATCCAGTCGTCGATGTGTGACCACCAGCCGTTGAGCCAGGCCGCAACCCCATCCTCATCGGTGGGGATCTCAGCCCGCCGGGCGAGCCACATCCGCGTTCGGAAGGTTCGCCCCACCGGCAGGTTGCGCCAAATCTCGCGCGGATAGGCGGCCACGCCGAGTCCGGTGTGCGCAGCGAAGATGACATCGGCATCGGGATTGGCCGCCAGCGCCGACAACGTGCCCAGCGGTCTTGGCGGTAGCACGTGCTCCATGCGCTTGCCGGCCTCGGCCGCGGCCCGCTCGCCCCGGCGCATGAGCGAGCGCAACGCCCCCCGGCGGCGTTCCGGCGTGAAGTTCCCGCCCTCCGGGAATATCAGCAGTGCGCCGCGGTCGCCCAGGACGGCGGCCGTCCGCGCAATCCTGCGCTCGCACTCGGCGCGGTCGTCGGTGTCAAGCACGGCGTGCGGGAGGCGGTGGGCGATCAGGTCGACCGAGGGATCGAGCGCGAGCGTCTCCTTGAAGACGACGCTCGGCCGTCGTCCGAAGTGCGAGAGCAGCCGGTCGATCACCAGGACCGTGTCGCCCGGACCGGCGTGTCGGGCCAGCACGAGCAGCGGGCCCTCGCTGCGCAGCGCTGCATCGGCCTGCTCCGAGCCGCTCGACTCGAGCACCTTGATGTCGAGCGTCTCCAGCGCGCTACGCGCGATCCCTCCGACGAACCAGCGCAGCAAGCGCCAGTGCAGCTCCTGGATTCTGGGCCTGCGCATCAGCAGACCGCAGCCGGCCAGCAGCCAGACCATTCCGCACCCGGCGAGCGTCGTCAGCTCGCGCGCAAAGTACGCCATCACGACTCGCGTAACGAGCGGCGCGCGCCGGTCTCGCCTCAGGGCCGCGACCAGCTCGGCGATCGCCAGCAGCAGCGGCGAAATCGCCAGCACCACGACGGACACGATGAGCCATACCGTGATCGTCACCGGCCGGCGGAGCATGCGCGGCGGCATCACTGCTCCTCCAGGTAGCGCAGCGACGCCTCGCGGGCAGAGTCGATCTGGCGCTGCACGGTGGCAGCGAGCTGCCGCAGCCGCAGCGGCGCCGAGAGGTCGTTGTACGCAGGAGCGGCAGAACCACCGGTCGGTAGGACGTGCAGCTTGACCCCCTCCGGCAGGGACAGCAGGTCGTGGGCGAACCGGTGCCGCCGCGCTACCTCAAAGGCGACGAGACCGACCTCCCACGGCCACCGGGGCGGCCTCAGCGACTGCTCCTGACGGCCTACCTGCAGCACGTAGATGGTCCTCGCGCCGAGCTCGACGCCGCGGCTGACCGGAATCGAGTTGACGATTCCGCCGTCGATGAAGTGTTCCTCGCCGATTCGCACCGGCGGCAGCACTCCGGGCACGGCACAGGAGGCGAGCACCACCTCGGCCAGCGGGCCCTCGGTGAACCAGTGTTCGGCGGCGCGCTCGATCGATGCGGCGACGCATTGGAAGCGCACCGCAAGATCCTCCACCCGCTGGACCGGCAGCGCGCGCGCGAGGCGGTCGCGCACCTCGCCGAAAGGCTGCAGATAGGTCCGGGTTCGCGCCAGCGTCGTCAGCCGCCGCAGCGCGCTACCCGACCAGAGAGGTTCCGCATCCCGCCACAGAGTCTGCAGGCGCTCCACGCCCGCAGCGCCCGGCTCCGCGGCATACAGGGCACCGTTGACAGCCCCGATCGAGGTGCCGAGCACCACATCGGGCTCGATCCCGCGATCGGCGAGCGCCGCCAGCATCCCGACCTCGTGGGCCCCGAGCAGCCCGCCGCCGCCGAGCACGAAGGCAACCTCGCAACCGGAGGATCCCGCGTTCATGCCCGCTGGGCTACCCGCTGAGCGGGCTGTGTGTGACGATTGACTGCGGTCGGCTGTTTCGTTCCCGCGGCGTGTCTCGCGCGCGAAGGGTCCTCATCACCGGCATGTCTGGAACCGGGAAGTCAGCCGCGCTGCTTGAACTGGAAAGGCTCGGCTTCGATGTGGTCGACACGGACGAGCCTGGATGGACTCGGTGGTCTGGTCGCGAGGACGGCTATGTGTGGCGCGAGGACCGCATGAACGAACTACTGGCGCGAACCGGGGGACCACCGCTCTATGTCTCGGGGACTGTCTCCAACCAGGGGCGCTTTTACGACCGCTTCGACGCGGTGGTGTTGTTGAGCGCCCCTGCGGGGGTGCTAATCGAGCGCATCGAGCGGCGGACCACCAATCCGTATGGCAAGGCTCGCCGGGAGCGCGAGCTGATCCTTCGGCATCTCGCCGAGGTCGAGCCGCTGCTGCGGCGAACGTGCACGCATGAGATTGACGCCACGCTGCCTCTGGCAAGCGTCGTCGGGCAACTGGTCGATCTGGCTCGCGACGATCAGTTCTGAGCTACGGCGCGCTTGATCAATTTGGCGATCTTCGCTTCTTCGCTGCCGGTGATGTCCGTGAGCGCATAGGCCACCGGCCACATCGCTCCCTCGTCGAGATTCGCCTTGTCGCTGAAGCCGATCGACGCGTACCTCGCCTTGAACTTGCGCGCATCCTGAAACCAGCAGAGCACCTTGTCGTTCTTGGCATAGGCGGGCATCCCGTAATAGGTTCTGGGCGAGAGCTCGGGCGCGGTGGCCTTGACGAGTTCGTGGAACCGCTCAGCCATCGTGCGGTCGGAGCCCTGCATCGCGGCGATCTTTTCGAGCACGTCGCTCTCACCGTTCGCACTCCCGCGCTTCCGCTCCCGGGCCATCTCCTTCGCCGCAGCGCGTTCCTCCTTGGTCCAGACGCTGCTGCTCTTGGTGGGCTTCTGCTTGGTGGGCTTCTGCTTGGTGGGGCTCATTGGACCTCCCTCGGTGGGACTTGCTGACTACGATCATGGTAGCGCACTATGATGGTGGTTGTCAATCATTGTTTTAATCCAATGAATGTGCAAAGCTTCCAGCGATGTCAGCACCGATCTCAAGCGACATCGAGGTGACCGAGTTCGCCGGCCAACTGTTCTTCCGGCTATGGCGCGCCTCGCATACACGCACCGCCGAGAAGCTCGGCTCGATTGGCCTCTCCCCCCCGCTGTTCGCGCTGCTCAACGTGCTGGGCGCGCGCGACGGGGCCATCCAGCAGCAGCTGAGTTCGGACATGGGCATGGATCCAAGCGCCATGGTCAAGCTGATCAATGAGCTCGAAGAGGCGCGCCTCGCCGAGCGCCGGCGCCGCCCCAACGACCGCCGCGCGTGGGAGGTCGTGATCACGCCCAAGGGTCGGCGCGCCCTGGAGCGGGCCAGGCGGCTGGTCATGCAGGTCCAGGATGAGGTCCTGGGCGGTCTCAGCGACTCCGATCGCCGACAGCTGCTGGTGCTCCTGCGCCGAGCGCTCGCCTCATCGCCTCCCCAACCAGCCTGGACTCTGGATGAGGGAGACTGACGGCCGGCATGCGAGCGCCGACCGATGACTTTCGTCGCGCGCGTGGGTCCTCTAACTGACCCCCAGAAAGGACAGCGATGACCGAGCCGAAGACAAAGACGATCGACCTGCCTGGCGCCGTGCTCACCTACGACGTGCGAGAGGCGACGAGCGAGGGCACCGAGCCGTTCCTGCTGCTGATCGGCTCCCCGATGGACGCGAGCGGCTTCACGGCACTCGCCGAGCGCTTCCCCGACCGCACGATCGTGACCTACGACCCGCGGGGGGTCGGACGCAGCCCGCGCGACGACGGCGCCACGGCCTCGACCCCGGACGAGCACGGCGAGGACCTCAACCTGCTGATCGACGAGGTGGGGGGCGGACCTGTGGACATCTTCGCCAGCAGCGGGGGCGCGGTAAACGGGTTCGCGCTCTTGAAGCGCCATTCGGAACGAGTCCGCACGCTCGTCGCGCACGAGCCGCCCCTGGCGAGGGTGCTCCCGGATCGAGAGGAGGCGCTGGCGGCGACCGAGGACATGCACAAGACATATGAGCGCGATGGTTACGGCGCGGCGATGGCGAAGTTCATCGCCTTCACGAGCGTGCGAGGACCGATTCCGCCCGGGTTTGCAAACCAGGCTCCGAAGCCGGGGGACGTCGGGCTGCCAACCGAGGACGACGGCAGCCGGGATCACCCGCTGCTCGGACCGCACATGGTCCACGTGGCTCGCTACGAACCCGACTTCGACTCCCTACGGGCGCGTCCACGCGCATAGTCGTCGCGGGCTCTGTCGAGGGCGAGAATACGTTCCCCCACCGCGCCGCAGTGGCCGTGGCCGAGCGGCTGGGCACCGAGCTGGCGGCCTTCCCGAGCCACCACGGCGGGTTCACCGAGCAGGGCGATCCTGACGCTTTCGCCGACACCCTTCGGCGGGTGCTCGAGGGCTGACCCGAGCCTGGGCGCTCACCTCAGCCGTCCGTTGGATATCACCCCCAATTATTCCGAGCGATATCCGAAGGACCCCTCGAATGTCGCCTCGATCCCCCGCGCGTCCCCATCATCATCGCGGAGCACTGCGACTTCGCCGTATCCCAAGCGCACCAGCTCGTCATGAATCAGGTCAGCCTGCTCGCCCCCCAGCTCCAGTAGCAGCGCGCCCCCGTCGCGCAGAAACGGGCGAGCTTCGGTCATCGCGCGCCGAAGTACCACGGTCCCCTCCTGGCCACCGTCGTAGGACAGAGTTGGCTCGAACTTGAAGGTATCGCGCTGCAGCAACCCAAGCTCGTCCGTCGGCACGTACGGCACAACGGCGACAACCACGTCGACGCGACCTTCGAGCTCGCTCGGCAGCGCCGCGAACAGGTCGCCCCGGTAGACCTCCGCGCCGTTGCCCCCGGCGCAGGCGACGGCGCGCTCGTCGAGATCGCACGCCACCACGCGTGCCTGCGGCCGCTCGACCATCATCAGCTTGGCGATCGCACCGCTGCCGGTACACAGATCGATCGCGGTTCCCTTGCGCGGCAGGCGCGCGACAGCCCGGCGAGCGAGCTGCTCGGTCTGGTAGCGAGGCACATACACGCCGCGGTCGACGCCGACCTGAACACCACAGAACGACACCGCTCCGGTGATCCAGGCAAGCGGCTCGCCGGTGAGGCGACGCGCAACGATCTCCTCCAAGCGCCTGCGGTCGCCGGCGGCACCGGCGAGCAGCTCCGCGGCCTCCTCCTCCGCGGCCAAAAAGCCCCGCCCGGTCAGCAGCTGGGTCAGCCCCGCAAGCTCAGTCGGTACCCGCGTCGGGGGTGCCCTCACTGGTGCTCGGCGGCGATCAGCGAGAGGCCGCCGTCGACGACGTAGGAGGCGCCGGTCACGTAGGCGGCGCGCTCGGAGACGAGCCAGGCAATCAACTCGCCGACCTCCCGCGCGCGTCCCGCGCGACCGAGCGGAACGTTGATCTCCTCTGGCTCCTCGTCTTCCTGCCCGGTCATGCGCGTTGCGATCTGTCCGGGGGCCACGGCGTTGACGCGAATGTTGTGCTGCCCGAGCTCGAGCGCCATCACCTTCGTGAGGCCTCCGAGTCCGTGCTTGGCCGCGGTGTACGGGGCAGAGCCCGAAAGCGGAATGTGTTCGTGCACGGAGGTGACATTGACGATCGCCCCGCCTCGCCCCTGCTCGACCATGCGCCGGGCGGCGGCCTGGGCGCACAGGAACGCCGCGGTGAGATCCACGTCGAGCACCGCGCGCCAGTCCGCGAGGGGCATCTCCAGAAAGGGTGTCGTCGTCCCGTGTCCGGCGTTGTTGACGAGCGCATCGATCCCGCCGAGGGCGTCGGCGAGCTCGTCGATCGCCCGCGGGCCGACCTCGACCTCACGCAGGTCGGCGTGTACAACCTCGCAGCGGCGCCCCAGCCCCTCGATCTCTTGGATCGCGCTTTCTGCGCGCTCCTCCTCGCGATGCCATGTGATGCCGAGGTCGAAGCCGCTCGCGGCAAGGGCGACCGCTGTGGCGCGACCGATGCCGCTGTTTCCTCCGGTGACGATTGCCGCGGGCACGGAGACCCAGTTCTCCGCTCCCGCGACCGATCAAACCCCCCCGACGATCTCGCCGAACGCGGGCTCTGCGCGAAGCGCCGCCAGATCCTCGTCCTCGCGCGCTAGCTCGGCCAGCTGCGGCGAGAGCTCGACACCTCGCCGGAGATGGGCCAGCGCAGCGTCGGTCCGCCCGGCTCGGGCCTCGAAGCAGGCCGTGTTGTAGTACAGCCCGCCGTAGGGCGGGTCGTCGGCGATGAGCGCCTGGGCGCGGTCGGCGCCCTCCTCGTAATCCCCGGACTCGAACAGCGGAATCAGTGGCGCGAACAGTTCCCAGCCGCTGGCCTCATACGGCTTGCCCGCGGGCCCTGCGCCGATGCAAAGCACCGTCGTGCCGGCTTCGCGGGCAAACGCCGTCCGCTTGGTACCGGCAGGCACATGCACGAAGGTGCCAGTTGGGGCGTCCTGAGGCTGACCATCCAGCTCGAAGGTGGCCTGCCCGGAAAGGACAACGTAGAGCTCCTCGCTTGAGTCTGGCTCGGCCTCGTCGTGCTCGTTGATCAGCCGATCGCCTTCCGCGTGGGCCGTCATCGCGTTGACGCCGAACGTCGTGATTCCGAAGTGGTGACGCACCGGCCGAAACGGGCATCGAGCGTCGTCGATCTCGTCGATCTCATCAAGCCGCGCAACAGCGAATCCCGCCATGTGGGTCTCCTCCTTTAGCCGTGCCTCCGGATTTGAGCCTACCGGGGCGGCCGTTATTGCCCGCAGAAGGCGGCGAGGTCGTCGGTGACGCCGACGACTCCGAGCAGCATCCCGTCGTGGTCGACGACCGGGACGCGCAGCACCGGCGTGTCGCTAGCCAGCTCATGGGCCGTCTGCGCCGGCGCCTCGGGAGCAACCGCCGCGCCGGGACGCGCCAGGTCCGAGGCGGGGCGCGATGGGTCGAGATCGTCGTCTAGTTCGTCGCGTGCGAGTGACCCCGCGTAGCGCCGGTGGTCGCTAAAGACAGCGATCCTGCGGTGAGAGCTTGCAGCGAACCACTCGCGCACCTGACCGATGGTGGCGTCGATCGGCAGGGCGCTGAAGCGTTTGTGGACGACGTCGGCGGCGGTCAATCCCGCGGCATCCTCGAGTGGCATTCGCGCCATCGTCGGGGCACGCTACCACCCACCTGACAGGCGCGATATCGGCCGCGGGCCCTGATGCCTACACTGCCGGCGTTAGAACCTCGGCGCCTTCATCAGGCGGGGATCCATACGCGTAGAGCAAAAGCTCCTCCTCGCCCTCGTTGACCGTCTGGAGTGGTGTTCCCGCCTGCACGTGGACGATCCCTCCGGCGGGCGCGACGTGGCGCTGAGGTGGCTCGCCGAGATGCATCGTCAGGGTGCCGGCCAGGACAACGAAGGTTTCCTCCTGCTCGGCGTGCACGTGACGGCGACCCCGGGCGCCCGGCTCGTAGCGCCAGAAGTTCGCGCGACTGTGCTCGAAGCCGACCAGCTCCTGCAGCTCGGCCACGTGCCGAGCTGGCTCACCGGGCTCGTGAGGACGCGTCGTCCACTGAAGCTGGGACGGCAGAACGATGGCAAATGCCATGTCCAGCACCATACCCGTGGGTAGCCCTCGGACTTGACGCGATCAGGCGCGCGCCCGGCCGTACACGAGCCGCTTCGGGAGCGGAAACGGCGACAGCTTCTGGGCCACCAGGCCCACGAACAGCCGCGGCTCGGCCTTCGCGGCCAAGCTCGCGAACTCGGTCCGTTCGCGCTGACTGAGGTTTCGCGGCCGGCCATGGGTCTTGCGCAGCAGCTGGAACGCCCGACGCCGCTCCTGGGGCTCGAGCTTGCGGACGTGGTCGTAGGCGAGCAACACGATCTCTGCCGCCTCGACGACGACCACCACGGGGATCTCCTTGATGCCCGGAATCCGCTCGGCGGCGTGGGCGATCGCTCTGGCCTTGAGGTTCGGCACAGCGACGAGGCTACCCACAGATGGGGCGCCGTCACAGAGCCGTTACAGTCCGGCGCCGATGAGAGACGCGCTGATCTGCGAGCCCCTGCGGACCCCCGTGGGCCGCTTCGGCGGTGTCTTTCGCGACGTGCCGGCGGCACGGCTTGCCTCGACCGTGCTGTCCGGCCTGCTCGATCGCACGCAGCTTCCGTACGAGACGATCGACGACGTGCTGCTGGGACAGTGCTACGCCAACGCCGAGGCTCCCGCGCTCGGTCGCGTGGCCGCGCTGGACGCCGGCCTGCCGGTCGAGGTTCCGGGCCTCCAGCTCGACCGTCGCTGCGGCTCGGGACTCCAGGCCGTGATCGAAGCGAGCATGCAGGTCCAGACCGGCGCGGGCGACCTGGTGCTCGCGGGCGGCGCCGAGAGTATGAGCCAGGCCGAGCTTTACTCGGTCGCGCTGCGATGGGGGGCTAGGTCCGGCGGGGCAATGCTGGAGGACCGGCTCGTGCGCTCGCGTGTCACCGCCGGCGGGGTCAACCATCCGGTGCCGGGCGGGATGCTGGAAACCGCCGAGAACCTGCGGCGCGAATACAGGATTCCGCGTGAGACGCAGGACGAACTCGCGCACCGCTCGCACAAGCTGGCGGTGGCGGCTCACGAGGACGGCCGCTTTGGCGAGGAGATCGTCCCTGTGGAGGTCGAGGATCGCCGCATGGGAAAGCGGTTCATAGATCGCGACGAGCACCCCCGCCCTGACACCACGCTCGAGTCTCTCGCCGCGCTGAAGCCGATCTTGCGCCGCACCGACTCGGAGGCCACCGTCACGGCCGGCAACTCCAGCGGGCAGAACGATGGTGCGGCCGTCTGCGTTGTCACGCATGCCGAGCGCGCCGCGGAACTCGGGCTGAAGCCGTTTGCGCGCCTCGTCTCGTGGGCTGTGGCGGGGGTCCCCCCGAAGACGATGGGGATCGGACCCGTGCCGGCCACCGAGCGAGCCCTTGCAAGGGCCGGCTTGGCACTATCGGACATGGACCTGATCGAGCTCAACGAGGCCTTCGCCGTGCAGGTGCTCGCGGTGCTGCGCGAGTGGCAGCTCGAGGACGGGTTCGAGCGCCTGAATGTCAACGGCTCCGGGATTTCGCTTGGCCACCCGGTTGGCGCCACCGGCGCTCGCATCCTGACGACGCTGCTGCGCGAGCTTGATCGCCGCGGCGACCGCTACGGCCTCGAGACGATGTGCATCGGCGGCGGGCAGGGGCTCGCGGCCGTATTCGAACGAGTCGACGCTTAGCCAAGTGGCGCTGGCGACAGAGCTCGAACTCCCGACGTTCGACCACACTGACGCAGAGCTGCGCGGCGAGCGCTACCGCGACGCCATGGCCTCGCTGCAGGGACACGATGGCTGGCTAGCGAGAAGCCCGCTCGGATTCTTTGTGCTCGACCGAGAGTCGGGCGAGTTCTTCCTGCGCACCAAGCAGGCGGTCTTTCCCGGACTGACGATCGCCCAGATCTTTCAGATCGAGAGCGGACCGCTGCACGAGGAGATCGTGCGCAACATCATCAACGTCAACGGCTCCGACCACGGCCGGCTCAGACAACTGGTCAATCCCGCGCTCGCCCCTCGCGCGATCGATCGCTACCGCCCCGCCATGCGGCAGTTCCTGGAGCAGCTGCTCGCTGAGATTTCCGAGGACGGAAGCTGTGATTTCGTCGAGGCAGTCGCCAAGCCGTACCCGTCGCTCGTGATCGCGCACGTCATGGGCGCGCCGCTGGAGGACGCGCCCCGCCTTCACCACTGGTCGAACTGGATCCAGCGCCAGTTCGACCCGGTCTCGCTCATGAACGAGCGGGAGGCGATAGAGCGGTCGGTCGAGGAGTTCTACCGGTACGAGGAGGAGTTGATCGCGGCTCGCAAGCAGGATCTGGGAGACGATCTGATCTCCGATCTCATACGAGCCGAGGAGGGCGGGGACCGCCTGTCAGATGACGAGCTTCGCAACCTGGTGCTGAACATCCTCGTGGGCGGCGTCGACACGAGCCAAAGCCAACTCGCCCATGCCGTACGGCTGCTGGCTGAGCATCGGGAGCAGTGGGAGCTGTTGCGGTCAGATCCCGAGGGGTTCGCGCCTGCGGCCGTAGAGGAGACCCTGCGATACGAACCCGTGACGCCCTTCACGGCGCGGATCACGGTGGCGGAAGTCGAGTGGCGCGGGGTCGTGTTCCCGCCGGGCACGATCGTGATCGTCTCCGCCTGGCACGCCAATCGCGAAGGCTTGGAGAACGACGCCTTTGACCTTCGCGCCGCGCGGCAGCGGGCGCGGCTGCTGACGTTCGGTGCCGGGATCCACTACTGCGTGGGGGCGAATCTCGCGCGGGCAGAACTGCAGGAGGCGATCGCGTTCCTGGCCGCGCGGGTCAAGCGACTCGAGCTCGACGGCGAGCCGGCGTTCGGCACGCCTTCAGGGATCTACGGGCTCGACGCACTGCCGCTGCGCCTGGCGCGAGTCTGAGCGTGCGGCGTATCTTTGAACAGAGGTCCTGGTGCGAACCCTCAGTTCCGTCTCGAGCGCGGCGGCTTTCGTGGCCATGTCGCTGCTCTGCGCACCGCCGTTGGCGTCATCTGCTGGGGCCGAGGTGACCCGAGCGCGCGGCGCGTCGGTGACATCTGCGCCACGGGCCGTGCGCCACAGCCACAACTTTGCGGGCTACGTGTACCAAGCGGTCAACGAGCCGAACTTCACCGTTGCCACGCAGATCGTCGTCCCGAAGCTCAAGTGCACCAACGGCAGGGAGCGCGCCATCGACCCGAGCGTGGGCATGCTCAGCCGCAAGGGCAATTCGCTCGCAGCCCTGTTCGTGGGGTGTGAGAACGGCAAGGCGGAGTTCTTCCCCAACCTCGAAGTCAACGGCTCGAGCCGCAAATACACCAAGCTTCGCGCCAGGCCCGGTGACACGATCGTCCTTCGCGCGGTCGAGAGCGCCAGCGCAACCGCTGTGTCGGCCGTGGACAAGACGCACAAGTTCAAGAAGGCGCTCAAGGGCGCCGGCAACAAGCAACTTTCGGGTCCTTGGGTAGGCGACGTCGGTTGGTACAACCCCGGGCTCCTGGGGACCCCCAACTTCGGCACGCTGCATTTCTCGAACTCGAAGCTCGACGGCACCGCCTTTGCCTCCTGGGGAGCGACCAGCGGCTCCGGCGCGACACCGGTACGCGAGGATCGCGCCAAGAACGGGGCGATCAAGATCACAACGAGCGCGTTCGCCAAGGACGGAGAGGCGTTCACCACGACGTACAAGCGCTCCTGAGCCGCGGGCGGGCCAGGCGTGGCCGGGCAAATGGGGACGGAGCGGCCGGGGAATTATGGGAACGGCGCGGTCGCCGAATTAATCGCTTTGCAATCTGAGCCGAGCCATCATCCAGGTTGCCCATGGCCTTACTGATTCTCTTTGCGCTGCTCGCGGGCGCTGGCACGGCCATCACCCCCTGCGTCCTGCCCGTGCTGCCCGCGCTGCTGTCGGCGGGCGCCGTGGGCGGCCGGCGGCGGCCGCTCGGCATCGTGGTCGGACTCGCGGTGACCTTCACGATCGCGATCGTGGTGCTCGCTCAGCTCGTCAAGGGGATCGGGCTCGCCAGCGGTGCGGCACGGACAGTCGCGATCGTGATCCTGCTCGTGTTCGGACTTGTGATGCTGATCCCCGAGGCCGCCGCACGTGTGCAGGCACCGCTGTCACGGCTCGCCCGCTTCGGTCCACGCACCCGCGGCACCGGGTTCGTGTCGGGTCTCGGCGTAGGCGCGGCGCTGGGCTTCGTGTGCGCCCCCTGCGCGGGCCCAATCCTGGCGGCGGTGACGTCGGTCAGCGCCTCGAGCGGCGCCTCTGCCCAGGTCGTCGCGGTGGCGCTCGCGTACGCCGCCGGATTGAGCGCGGTGATGCTGCTCTATGCGCTCGGCGGTCGCGCCGTGCTCGATCGCGTGCGCCGATCCGTGCGTGGCCACGTGGTCGAGCGAACGCTCGGCGTGGTGTTGATCCTGACCGGGGCTGCCATGGCGGCCAACCTCGACGTGCGCTTCGAGGAACTGCTGGCCAAAGGCAACCTCCCCGCGTTCCTGGTCGACCCGACCAAGGCCCTCGAAAACTCGAATGCAGTGCAGAGCCGTCTCGCCTCGCTGCGACCGGCGTCGCGATTTGCGCGACGGCAGCTCGAGGCCGCCAAGAGCCCGGTGCCTCAGCACCCCGGGGTGGCGATCGCGGGCGTGAGCACCCCTTCCCTGCCCGACCTCGGCGCCGCCCCCAACTTCCCGGACACTGAGCGGTGGTTCAACACGCCCGGAGGTCGGCCGTTGAGCCTCAGCCACCTGCGCGGCCACGTGGTGCTGGTCGACTTCTGGACCTACACCTGCATCAACTGCCTGCGCACGCTGCCGTTCGTGAAAGGGCTCTACGCGACGTACCACCCCTACGGCCTGGACGTCGTCGGCGTGGAGACGCCCGAGTTCGCGTTCGAGCGCGAGGCGAGCAATGTCTTACAGGCCATCCACTCCGACGGCATCCGCTACCCGGTGGCGCAGGACAACGCCTACGGCACCTGGAACGCCTACCAGAACGAATACTGGCCGGCCGAGTATCTGATCGATGCCCACGGGCGGGTCCGCCACACCCAGTTCGGCGAGGGCGATTACCTCCGCAGCGAGGCCGCCGTGCGCGAGCTGCTTTACGAATCCGGCGTGCGTCACCTCCCGCCGCCGATGAGCGCGCACGCGATGCTGCCCTCCGCGGGACTGCAGACCCCCGAGACCTACCTGGGCAGTGATCGCGCCCAGGGTTTCGTGCCCCCGCTCAAGCCGGGGGTTCACTCCTACCCCGGGGTCGCCTCGACGGGTCTGAACACGTTCGCCTTGCGCGGCACCTGGCGAGAGACGCAGCAGTACGCCACGCCGACCTCCACCGGGGCCGAGATTCAGGCGGGCTTTCAGGCCGCCCACGTGTACCTGGTCATGACCTCGGCGGGCAACGTTGCGCGCAGAGTACGGGTACTGCTCGACGGGCACCCAATCTCAGGCAACGCGGCGGGCTCTGACGTGCACGGCAGCACGATCACCGTGCGCGGCCAGCGGCTCTATTCGCTCGTCTCCCTGCCCTCGGCCCAGGAGCACGACCTCACGCTCGAGGTGCCGCCGGGCGTGAGCGCATACGACTTCACGTTCGGCTAGCAGGGCCTCTCGCCGTGCGTGTGAACCCCGCGGGGTTTGACACGTAGGCGAACATATGTTCCTACTCGATTCGGATGGATACGCTTTTCGGCTCAGAGGAACAGCGAGTGGACGCCCTTGGGGTCGTCGTGGGGTCGCTGGTTCTGGGGCCTTCCGCCGGC